>NZ_JBFBCI010000052.1:0-60501 GCF_040683095.1 Sphaerisporangium sp. NPDC051017 | reverse complement strand
GCCGCGACCTTCTCGACCACGATGCCGCCTTCGCTGTCTACAACATCTGATCACGGGACGGATCGAGACAGAACAATTCCACGCCGGGGCCCTGGCCTCTGCCCGTCGCGTAAGCGTAGGCGAACATTTTCTCCGAGGGGCTGGCCGACAGCGTGTAGACGCTGCCCGGAGCCTTGTACGACCGCGAGATCGACGCCCGGCCGCCTGAGATGGCGTATTCGAGGATCGGGCCGTCGGGCTCGATCGAGGTGGTGAGGAAATGGGAATCGTCCGCCCAGGCTATCGGCCCGAGTCCACGCGGGATGGAAACGCCCCAGGCGTCCTCGGTGAATAATTTGACGATGTACTCTTGAGCCCTGGTGTCGTAACATCCGGACACCGCGAGTGATCTCCCGGAACGGCTGAGCAGGCCACCCTTCCCCGAACTGGGGTTCTCGCCGCAGGACGGGAGGTCCACCGCGTCGCCGTTCTTGTCGACGACATAACCGTCGTCGTAGTCGGTGCTCGGATCGATCACGAGCGTCCATACCCTGCCCGACGCTCCCGGCGGGCGCGGGGCTTCAAACAGTCCCGGCCCCGTCGACAGACACGCGCTCAAAGGAACCCCGAGCGCGGCCAACACCACCGCCAGGCCCATGACCTGCCATTTCACCCTCCGCGCCACAGGCCTTCCTCTTTCCCCACCGCTCCCACGTACAGGGACAGCGCACCCATGCCAATACATCCACATAGCAGGTTGTGGTTCGCACACGTCGCGATGGGAACGATCGTGATGCTGCTGGCGATGGCCTGGGTTGGAAAGCCGGAAACACGATCCAACCCCTCCTCGCCTCGACCGTAGTTGACCTCGGTGGCCCATCGCAGTGCCGGCGAGAAGCCCGAACAGCCGAACGGGCCTTACGGAACGACGCACCAACATGGAATCAACGCAGGTACAGAGCCCGGGAAGACCGCCATCGTCACACACGATCACTATCGCGCCGGCCGATTTCCCCGTATTTTCCAACGCGCGCCACACGCAGAGCAGCGAGCACCGCCAGAAAGACGATCACAAACAGCCCGACAATGAGAATGGCACTCGAGAATAAATCGGCGGTCAGCACGTCGGTAGGCCCATCGAAATAAGGATTGCCCGAAGGCAGGGGAATCGGAGTTGGGATATCTGCGCCCATTAGTTCACCTCCGGTCTCACTAACGGCCGGACCGAAATGACATGAACGTATGGGAGCGAACCGGCCGTCCACCCCCATACGTTGGGCACTATATCAAAGATTCACCGTCGACCATCGTCGAGCGTCCACGCTAGGGCGTCCCACTGTAGCTGAATGGCCTGTCGGACGCCGCCCGATCACCGCGCGCGTTCCCCACCAGAACAGACCTACATTGTAGTTCCTGCTGCTTCCCGTCCAACTCTTCACCGTGAATTCACCGACGAGGTCTATGAATGCATAGTACTTCCTGGAGGAGTAGTATTGCTTCTGCACCTGCCAGCCGACCCACGTGGTGTTCGTGTCCGATTGCTCATGGATCGCGTACCACGAGATCCAGTTCACCTCCCAACGCTTCTTCTTCTTGTTCCAGACGCCTCCCCAGTTCACGTGAAGCCTAATGACACTGGCGCCGGTGGATTCGCGTTGTTCGTTCTGCTGTCGGCCAACTCGTATTTTGAGGGAGAGCGTCCGATCCCCTGGGCGCTTACGGCGGGCATAGGCGTCGGTGTCGGCGTGGCGTTGGCGCTGACGTTCAGTGAGGTGATCTCAGCAAAATAATTCAGACGATCGGGACTTCTTGGACGCCACTGGTGGCGTTCCGGGCCTTTCGGGAGAAGCCGCCGAAGGCCGGAAATAGACGTGGAGCCCCCGGTAGAAGAGCTCTCACCACAAGAAACCCGATCGGCCGGAAGGCTCCACGTGATTGCTCATCGTGCTACGCTCGATCTCTCCCGCGCGCTCGTTCAGTACCTCGCCCGACTCCTGCAGGAAGAACGCCGACTGCGCGGCACCCCGAAAGACAATCGGGCCCTGACCCCGTTCCGGCAAGCGGTCATGGTGCTGCGCTGGTTCCGCGGTGAGCACGACATCCCCAAACTCGGCCGTGATCACCGCGTCGCCCGGGCTAATGACGCTCTGGGAGTCTGGCTCTGGCGATCTTTGTGTGGCGCCGTCACGGATCGTGATCAGATTCAGTGGGCGCAGAGGATGATTTTCCTGAGGAGCTCGAACTTGGCTCGGCCGTACCGGCTCCTCTTGAGGGCCTTGACTCTCGTCACGTTGTCCTCGACCGCGCCGGAGCTGTGCGGCAGAGTGAGGCCGTTGACGACGGCGTCGAGGTCGCGGCGGATGCCGTGGGTGAAGGAGTGCAGGCCAGGCAGGTCGTCTGCGTCGACGGCGGCCATCCAGGCCTGGAGGTTGTCGCGGGTACCGGTCAGCGTGGTCATCATCTTGGCGAAGGCGGCGACATGGGCCGCTGCGACGTCCAGGCGCGGACTGCGGGCACGAAGGGCGGCGAGTCCGGCCTGCTCGTCAGGGCCGAGCCGGTCGGGGCGGCGGGTGATCCACCGGGTGGCCTCGCGGACGGTCGGGGCCGAGGACGGTGCTTGACCGGCGGTGGCCGAAGCGCGCAGCGGGTGCAGATGCCGGCGGACGGTCTGCGGGCTGCCGCGATATCCCTGAGCTTGGATCTCGCGGGTGAGGCGGGCGGCGTCGGTGCAACCGTCGTTGAACCGCTGGATCAGGTAGGGCAGGTAAGGGGTGAGCAGGTCGGATCGTCCGGTTGCCTTGGTCGGCAGATCCTCGGCCGCCTCGGCGCGGGCGAACCTGCGGACGGTGTGGCGGGATAGCCGCAGCTCGCGGGCGATCGCCTGTCGGTCGTCGGGCTCCGGGTCGGACTCGGCGTTGTCGGGTTCGGCTTCACGCAGGTCGGCGCGGCAGGTGATGACGGTCTTCTCGACCGCGTCGCACAGGTTCTGCCAGAGATGGAGCGATCAGCCACTTGCGTGGCCTCAGGCGCCCCGGTCCTGGCGCCGTTGGCGTAGCCGCCGGCCCGGTCGCGGCAGATCACCTGGATCCCGGGGTGGGCCTCCAGCCAGGCCGCGAGGGTGTCGGCGGTGCGGTCGGCCAGGATGTCGATGAGCTGATGCGTGTCCATGTCGATCAGCACGGTGGCGTAGGAGTGCCCGCGTTTCTTCGAGAAGTCGTCGACGCCCAGGACGGTGACCTGGCCGATCTTCGGGTCGGGCAGGGCGCGGATGAGGCCGATCAGCGTGTCCTTGCCCACGTGCACGCCGAGTAAGGCCAGCAGCCGGGAGGCGGCCCGTCCGGCCGGCGCGAGCGACATCAGCTCCAACAGCCGGCGCAGCAGCATCGTGCGGCGGGCATGTCGCTGGGTCAGGCCGGGCACCGGCTCGGCGAACGTTCGCACCGGGCAGGCCGGGTTCTGGCAGATCAGGCGGCGGACCGTGAGCGCGATCAGGACCGGGCGGCCTGCGGCGGGCAGGTCACGCAGCAGCCGGCGGTAGTGGCCGTGCACCCGAGCCGAGGGCGAGCCGCACGCCCAGCACACCGCCGGCGCATTCGGGGTACGCGCCGTGACCAGTACGTATTGACCGTGGTCGGTCACCTCGTCGACCACCAGGGCGGCCAGGTGGGGGAATAACATCTTCAGGCAGCAGGCATCGCCTGCTACTGCATGCTGCGCACAGGGCACAGTGAACCTCGCGGCCGCTCAAGTGGTGATCAAGTTCTTGGACAAACAAGATCTTCACGGAGCGGCTGCGCCTACGCGCGGCGTGTTGCACGATCGCGATCAGCACTTGGACGAAATTCCGGCCACTATCCGTGACGGCACCACACAAAGATCGCCAGAGCCAAAATCACAGAGCGCCATCAGCGCCACCGCCTACCGCTACATCCACAAAGGAATCGACGTTCTCGCAGTTCAAGCGCCACATCTGCCCGAAGCTATCGAGCGCGCACAAGCCGACGGCCTGGCCTATGTGATCCTGGACGGCACCCTGATCCCCATCGACCGATGCGCCGAACAGACCATCAGCGTCAAGGGCGAACCCATCGACGCCTGGTACTCAGGCAAGGCCCACCAGCACGCCGGCAATCTCCAAGCACTGACGGCGCCAAACGGGCTGCCTTGTGGATCGCCGAGGTCATGGACAGAGCCGGACTCGACCTCAATGTGTTCTCCCGCCGTGTGGTCGGCCGTAACTGGCCAGGAGTTGCCGGACAGCAGGAGGAACAACTGAGAACCGCCGACCGTACAGTTCGACCCGCAGGGTTCTTCATCGAGCCGTGCGCCTCGTTGACGTCAACCGACGTCAGCTTGTCTCACGGCCCCCGGCGATCACGGCGGGCCTGTCGTTTCGCACACCACCCTCGCCACCTCGATGATCGGCGGCGCCGGTGCGTGGCCACGCCCCCGGAGTGGGTGCGGCGCTACGACCCGGGACGGACCGTTACACGTGTGCTCATGGTGAAGGGAAACACGACATACATAAGAGCGACGATCGTCAGAACCGAGGCGATGCCCATCAAGACCCAGCGCCGCTCCCGCAGGCCCGTCACCAGGACGTAAACATTGACAATGAGTCCCGCCGGCGCGTAGAGAAACGTCAGGATCGCTCCGGCGAGCATGTACATCTCGGTTCGCAGTTCACTGTTCATGATCTCATCGATTCGTGGGGAGAATGGAGCCATCACCATCACGCGTCAACGAGTGACAACGCGCGAGTGGTGCGGAGCCTTCCAGTGAAGTCCCCGCACCACGGCGATGCGAACGTCATACTACCGGAAACCGGCCCATTTAGCTGTAGACCCGATAATCTACGTTGCCGTTATTGTGCGCCCAGATATTGACCACCGGCTGCCAGACGCCGTCCCAGAAACCGGCCAGCGAGCCGGCCCGGAAGGAGAAGTCGAACTGCACACGGTAGTGCACACCGCCGTTGTTCCTGCCCGCTCGGTAGTATCCGCGGATCTTCTCGTAGACCGGCTGGTTGCGGACACATCCCAGAATGTTGACGGAGAACCATCCCACGCAGCGCGCTGACCAGTCTCCATCCCAGTTGGAGACAGTTTTTCCATTGTAGCATCGATAAACGCGCGCATACGCCTCCGCGAACGTGGACCCGCCACTGGAGGCGCTCGCCCCTATCCAGCCGGTCCAGTTGCAACGCTTCTTCGCCGCTTCTCCCGTCAGGTCGAAGACTTCGATCGGATTCTGGTTCGCGTAATCATAGGACGTCGCCGATCCACCGGCCACTGGATCGGTTTGCAGGAAACGCCCCGTCGACGGGTTGTAAATCCGGACACCCATAAGGCCGATTCCAGCCAGTCCGGCGAAGGACCGCTCATACTTACCGAGCCAGGCGTACCTGCTGGGGTTGGTGATGTTGTCGGCGCGCGGTGACCCGTATTCGGTCTGCTCGAAGTACGAACTGATTCCGGTCGCGGACGGGCTGTTATCGGCGGTGGCCACGATGTCACCGTGAAGGTTGCTGAGTTGCAGTGTGATGATGCCATCACTTGACTGAGTGGCCGCCAGTCCGGCGATGCCCACGACGTTACGGGTCCAGGTGCCGTCGGCCTCGGCGATCCAGACGGGGGAATCCCCGGTTGTGGCGTAGTGGTTCGTCATGGTGCCGGACACAAGGCCGCCACTACTGGTCATGGCGCGAACTCGGCCGAGCGGGTCCAGCGTGAACTCCCGCGTGTGCAGACCTTGAGTGAGAGAGGCGACCATGTCGTCGGCGTGGTAGCCGACATTGAGGTCGACCCCACCAGAGACGTGGCCGGCCGGGACGGTACTGGTCCGCCCGAACTCGTCATATGTATAACCGGTGGTCGTGAGCCTGTCGGCGGCGTCGTAGGTGTAGGCCTGGGTGACGGGTGTGGTGGCCGTACTGCAAGCTCCACCGCCAGCGGCCGGGTAGGTGGTCAAACTGGTCCGGTTGCTGTTAAGGCTGAACCCGTACTGCCGAGTGACACACGTCCCCGCATAACTGTCAGTCGCATTCGACAGGCGTGCGGCCGCGTCGTACGCGTACATCTGCCTGCTGCCACCGGAACCGGTCTGAAGGACGGTATGCCCGTCGTTGTCAGGGGTCGCGGTGAACTCCAGCCAGGTACTCCCAGCCTTGGCGTAGGTCAGCGCCACTGACTTGCCGGCGTTGTCATACCGCCACATGGCGGTGAGCCCACCGGGGTGGCTCTGGACACGCGGCTGACCATTGGCGTCGAAGGCCGCGCCGACTGTTCCGGGGGTGCCGGTGTTGACACTGGTGATCATCCCGCGTCGTTCGGCCTGCCCGGAGGCGTCGGTTCCGTCGTAGGTGTAGGTGTACGACCCCTTGCCGTCGTTCAGGCTGGCGAGACGGCCATAGGTGTCGTAGGTGGAGACGGAGGAGTTACCGTCGGCGTCGGTGATCGAGCTGACGCGGCCCAGCGCGTCGTAACTTCTGGTGACCGTGGCTCCACCCGCACTCACCGTATTGGGCAGACCGGTGCTGGCATGGTAGGCGAAGGTGACGGCGGGAACGGGCGTCCCAGTGGCGGAGGTGGGGCTAGCGGCGACCGCCCGGGTGGCCGGACGGCCCGCGGTGTCGAAGGTGACAGTGGTGGTGCGGGTCGCAGAGCCCGAGGTTTCGGTCTTGACGGCTTCCTGGCCGTAGTAGCCGTAGGTGATCGTGGTCGCGGGTATCGTCTGGCCGCCAGGTTGTGCAGCCGGAGCCGTACGGCATGTCAACGTCGCCCATTGAGGCTTGTTGCCACACGCGGCCACCGATGGGTGGGTCCCGGCTGTGTAGTAGGCGGTGATGGTGGTACCGGCGTCGGACCCGTTCGAGGCGGGCATGTGACGTTCGATCTCGCGGCCGGCCGCGTCGTAGCGCGTTCGCTTGACGATGTCGGTACCGCCAGGCATGACCGTGGTGAGGCTGGTCGACTTGAACAGGTCCCAGCCTGTGGTGTCGCCGGACACGATGGCGTTATAGCCGGTCTTGGTCGTCCGGGTGTCAGCGGGCCCGGGGGTTACGGTGCCGTCTATAACCCGGGGCTGGACCGTGGTGGTGGTCACCAGGTGGTAGTTGACGTTCGGGTCGGGTTTGCCCTCGTCGTAGACGCTGCTGGTGCGCTGCCGGGCCGAGACGACGGATCCGGAGGCAAGCTTCACCTGATGGGCCGGTCCCTCTCGGGCGAGAAGATCACCGTCCGTGTTGTACGTCGAAATGGTGGCCAGCAGGTCAGCGCGCGCGGTCGGGCTGGTGAGCCCGCGAACGTAGGGATCGGTATCGGCGGCGGGAGTGAGCGCCTGGAGGCGGTTACCGGGAGTGAGATCCCAGACGGTGTTCCCGTTGTCGTCATAGCGGGTCGCGGAGATCTGCCAGGCGCCGGCCCCATATGAGGCGGTGTTGACCGGGCGGCCGTTGACGTCGATGTAGGTGAGCCGGCCGTACTCCCAGTCGGCGGTGGCGGGCTGGTAGGCGCCGCTGCCCGCGCGGGCCGGGACGCGCCAGGCGGGGAAGACGGCGGCGCCGACGCGCGGCAGGTCCACCGACTGGCCCCACGTCGCTGTGGTAGCGCCGGTGAGGTCGATCGGCGAGTTGCCCAGGCGGCCCCGGTCACCACGGCGCCCGTGAGTCGCGGCGACCTTGCCCGACGTTCCCGCCTCCCACATCGCGGGCGCGGCCGCGGCGGCGACCAGTTTCTTCTTGCCGCCGGTCAGTTCTAGGCGGCCGTCCGCGGTGGTACCTGCGGTCAGCCCCTCGGTTCTGAGGGGAACCTTGAACTCCACGTTCCCGCGCGGACGCTCCCGCAGCACGATGTCGAAGCGCATGCCGGTCGGCAGGGCGGTGACGACCAGATCCCCGCCCGGCCCGGCGACCCCGGCGTAAGTGGCGGTGTTGTCCTTGATGACCGGCTTGGGCAGCTCAGAGGGCCACGACAGCGCCAGGGACCTGCCCGGCTCCCGGGTCATCTTGGCGAACGGCGTCCGGCCGCCCGCGGAGAACTCCAGCTCCGGCTTCACGGCCCTGGCCTTCAGCACGCCGTTGCCAGCGTCGGACAGCCGAGGGTCGACCGGGGTCCAGCGACCGTCCTTCTGGACCCGCGCCACCCCGCTCACGGTCTCGACGGTGAAGGTCCCGTCCCCGTTGGCGTAGGTCTGACTGGACTCGGTTGTCTCGCCACTGATCAGCACCCGGCTGCCCTGAAGCCGCGCCGCCAGCGCCGCCGACACCCGGTCGGGACGCTCGGTGACGCGCTCCGGGGCGGCGGCACGCTTGGTGACGCGCGAGACGGAGGCGGCGGACGCCACAGGGACACCCGGCAGGCTGGAGACGCCAACCGCCAGCGCCAGCGCCGCCACGCCCGCTTTCAGCCGGGCCCTCCCTCTGCCCGGCGCCACGGGCGGCCGGGGCTTCACGGATAAGAACGCCATGTTTACTCCACGTGTTCTGGCCAGTTGACAAACATGTGGAAGGTACGAAACACCCGGCATATTCGCGGCATACGCGTGGCACATCGAAAATGTACCGAGCGCATTCGGGCGATCTTGTCACGGTTCACAGGAAGCTTTAAGATAGCGAGGTCGGTGGGAATCACGACGTTATGCCACGGGGGCGGATGTAGTGCTTTTTCGAGTGCTCGGACCTCTTTCGCTCAGCGGCCACAACGGAAAGTTCATCGACATTTCAAGGAAAAGGCACCGGGGGCTTCTGGGTCTCCTGCTGCTGCACGCGAACGTCGCCGTTTCGCAGTCTTATCTGGTCGAACACCTTTGGGACGGCCGTCCTCCCAAGTCCGCCGACGGCAATCTCAAGACCTACGTGTCCCAGCTACGACGTCTTCTGTCGTCGACCGGCGTTCCAGACCTGCGCATCGTCACGTCCAGCAACGGCTACGCGATCACGGTGGACCCCGAGGACCTCGACGCGACCGTCTTCGACCGTCTCGTCGCGGACGGCCGCGCGCGACTCGCCGACGACGATCTGGCAGGTGCGTACGAGGTTCTGGAGAGCGCTTTGGGACTATGGCGGGGGGACCCTCTTCACGGGATCGACCTGGCCGGGGATCTGGCTCCGTGGGCGGGCCGCTTACGGGAAGAACACGTCTCGGCCACGGAGGACTTTTTCGACGTGAAATTACGGATGGGCCGTAACTGGGAATTGCTCGGCCGGCTCCGTGCGTGGACTTCCGTGCACGGGTTGCGGGAGCGGCCTCATGCGCAATTGATGCTCGCACTGCATCGCTCGGGCAGGCAGGCCGAGGCGCTGGGCGTCTACCGCAATCTCTGGCGCTCGCTCGTGACGCACGCGGGTACGGAGCCGAGTGGCGATGTGCGCGACCTGCACCAGCGAATTCTCAGAGGTGATCCCGCGTTGCTTCCCGAGGCCGGAGGCAGGGAGCTCTGGCGATTGTCGGTGCGGTGAACCGCGCGGTACCCGGATCGTCTAGGGAGTGCCGGCCCTGTCCACGCGGCGGCGCAGGAACTCGATCTCGCGGCGCAGTTCGGCCATCTCACGCTTGAGCGCCTGGACCTCCCAGAGGGCGTCCCGGACGTCCTGCCGGTGGTCGGCCCGTGTGACGTACCGCCCGTCGAGCCGCCGAAGCACGGCACGCCGCACCCGCATGGGCAGTAACGCCCGCATGACAAACCGCGCCATGACGGTCACCCTAGCGGCAAAACATGATCTACCCGAACCCGACGAAGGCCGTGAGCTTTCGACCCGTGGCCCCCGTCGTTCCCAGGTCTCGCAAGTCATCCACAGCAATGTGGGAACGTCAGTCCCGGATCTCTTGCCGGGCTTCCGGTCTCGGCTGCAAGCGGATCTCTTGGCGCGCCTGTGTCGCGCCGCCGACCGAGAGTTCTCGATCAGCGAGCCGGCGGCCGATCTCGACTACCCCATCAGCACCACGCAGCGCGAGGCCGATCGGCTGGTGGCGGCCAGGCTGCTGCGGGAACGGAGAATCAGGCGTACCCGACTGCTCCAGGCCAACAAGGTCGATGAGCATTCAGCGGCCGGTGAAGTCGGGCTTGGTTTTTTGGGTGAAGGCCGTGAGGCCGGTGTGGGCGTCCTCGGTGGCGAAGAGGGCCGAGAAGTGCAGGCGTTCGATCTCGAGGCCGGTGTCCAGGTCGACGTCGAGGCCGTGGTCGACGGCCTGCTTGGCGGCGCGCAGGGCCAGGGGCGGCCCGGCGGCGAAGCGCTCGGCGAGGGCGAGGGCCTCGGTGTACACGTCGGCGTCGGGGACGACCTTGTCGACCAGGCCCATGGTGAGGGCCTCGGCGGCGTCGACGTGGCGGCCGGTGAAGATGAGGTCCTTGGCGCGGGCGGGTCCGATCAGCCGGGGCAGGCGCTGGGTGCCGCCCGCGCCCGGGATGATGCCGAGCGCGATCTCGGGCTGGCCGAGCTTGGCGCCCGCGCCCGCGACGCGGAAGTCGGCGCAGAGGGCGAGCTCGCAGCCGCCGCCGAGCGCGTACCCGGTGATCGCGGCCACGACGGGCTTGCCGATCTTCGCCACGGCGGTGAAGCACGCCTGGAGGCCGCCTGAGTGCGCCGACATCTCGGCGTAGCCCATGTGGGCCATCTCTTTGATGTCCACCCCGGCGGCGAACACCCGCTCGCCGCCGTAGATCACAACGGCGCGCACGTCCGGGTCGGCGTCCACCTGCCGGGCGGACGCGCCGAGCTCTTCCTGCATCTGGCCGTTGAGGGCGTTCATCTTCGGCCGGTCCAGGCGGATCGTCGCGATGCCGCCGCCGGACTCGACGCGCACGAACTCTCCCATGACGCCCTCCTCAGGGGTGTGGCGCCGCGCCCCCGGCGGCGCGGCACCCCCCACCTTAGGGTGCCGCCGATCACCGGCGGCCCGCGGGTGCCGCGCGCGTGAGGGCTCCGCCCCGGAAGCCGGGGCGGAGCCCTCCGTCAGCGCAGGGTGCCGTTGGTCATCCCCACCGGCTCCTCCGGCGAGGCGATCAGCCCGAGCTCGGCCGGGGAGGACATCAGCGTGTGGAACGGCACGACGCGGACGGTGTACCCGAACGCGCCGGTCCGGTCCAGCGGGACCACGCCGGTGTAGGTGGCCTTGCCGTCGTCGCCCACCGCCTCCACGGCCAGCGAGACGTACGACGGCTTGATCAGGTCGTCGTGGCCGCCGACCTTGCCGTAGGCCGCCTGCACGCTCACGTCGTCCGGGGACAGCTCCCCGAGCGCGATCGTGGCGCGCACGGCCATGGACGCCCCCAGCTCGGGCGTGTCGCCGATGCCGGAGGTCTCGACGTGCTCCACGCGGACGCCCGGCCAGGCGCGGGTGACCCGCAGCTTCCAGGCGGCGAACTCACGCGCCCGGACGTGGTCGGCCTTGGACAGCTCGCGTGCCGACCCCGCCGCCGGGGTGTAGAGATCGACGACGTAGTCGCGCAGCATGCGCCCGGCCAGGACCTTCGGGCCGAGCGAGCTGAGCGTGTGCTTGACCATCTCGAGCCAGCGCCGGGGGTACCCGTCGGCGGCGCGGTCGTAGAAGCGGGACGAGACCTCGCGCTCGATCAGGTCGTACAGCGCGGAGGCCTCCAGTTCGTCGCGGCGGTCGGCGTCCTCGACGCCGTCGGCCGTCGGGATGGCCCACCCGTTGTCGCCGTCGAACCACTCGTCCCACCAACCGTCCTTGATGGACAGGTTGAGGCCGCCGTTGAGCGCGGCCTTCATGCCGGAGGTCCCGCAGGCCTCCAGGGGACGCAGCGGGTTGTTCATCCACACGTCGCAGCCCTGCACCATGAGCTGCCCGAGGTTCATGTCGTAGTCGGGCAGGAAGACGATGCGGTGCCGGACGTCCTCGCCGTCGGCGAACCGGACGATCTGCTGGATCAGCTTCTTGCCGCCCTCGTCGGCCGGGTGCGCCTTGCCCGCGATGACGATCTGGACGGGGCGCTCCGGGTCGAGCAGCAGCTCCTTGAGTCGCTCGGGCTCCTTCAGCATCAGCGTGAGCCGCTTGTAGGACGGCACGCGCCGGGCGAAGCCGATCGTCAGGACGTCCGGGTCGAGGGCCTCGTCGATCCAGCCGAGCTCGGCGCTGGAGGCGCCGCGGGACCGCCAGGAGGCCCGCAGGCGCGCCCGGGCCCCCTCGACGAGCTGCCGGCGCAGCCTGCCGCGGATGCCCCAGATGTCCTCGTCGGAGAGCTTCTGGATGCCCTCCCAGCCCTGCGCCTTCTCGATCAGCGAGGGGAGCTCCTTGCCCGCCAGCTCCATCACCTCGCGGCCCACCCAGGTGGGGGCGTGCACGCCGTTGGTGATCGAGCCGATCGGGATGTCGTCCAGGTCGAAGCCCGGCCAGAGCCCCTGGAACATCTCGCGGCTGACTTCGCCGTGCAGCTCGGAGACGCCGTTGACGCGCTGGGCGAGCCGCATGCCCATGACGGCCATGTTGAACACCGAGCCCTCGCCCGGGGTCTCCGGCGTGCCCGGCTCGGCGCCGAGCGCGAGGATGCGCTCCACGGGCACCGTCGGCCAGGAGTTGGCGCCGCCGAACTGCCGCTCGATCATCTCGACGGGGAAGCGGTCGATGCCCGCGGGCACCGGCGTGTGGGTGGTGAACACCGTGCCGGCCCGCACGGCTTCCAGCGCCTCGTCGAAGGACAGCCTGTGCTCGGTGAGCTCGCGGATGCGCTCCAGGCCGAGGAAGCCGGCGTGGCCCTCGTTGGTGTGGAAGACCTCGGGGTCGGGGTGCCCGGTGATCCGGCAGTACGCGCGCAGCGCCCGCACGCCGCCGATGCCGAGCAGCAGCTCCTGCAGGAGGCGGTGGTCGGTGCCGCCGCCGTACAGCCGGTCGGTGACGTCGCGGGCGACGTTGTCGTTCTCGGCGACGTCGGAGTCGAGCAGGAGCAGCGGGACGCGGCCGACCTGCTCCACCCAGATCTGGGCGTGCAGCGTGCGGTCGCCCGGCAGCGGGATCGCGATGCGGGCGGGAGTGCCGTCCGCCTCCTTGAGCAGGGACAGCGGCAGGCCGCCGGGGTCCAGGCTCGGGTAGTGCTCCTGCTGCCAGCCCTCGGCCGACAGGGACTGCGTGAAGTAGCCGTGCCGGTAGAGAAGCCCGACGCCGAGGATGGGCACGCCGAGGTCGCTGGCGGCCTTCAGGTGGTCGCCGGCGAGGATGCCGAGCCCGCCGGAGTACTGCGGGAGGGCGGCGGCGATGCCGTACTCGGGGGAGAAATATCCGATGGCCGCCGGCGCGCCGGGCAACGTCTGGTACCAGCGGGGGGCGGTCATGTACTCGCGCAGGTCGTCGGCGGCGTCCGCCAGCCTGCGGAGGAATCTGCGATCACGTGCGAGCTCGGACAGCCTGTCGGCCTCCACCGCTCCCAGGAGCGCCACGGGATCGTGGCCTACCCGCTCCCAGGTGTACGGGTCAACCTCCGCGAACAGGTCCATGGTCTCGGGGTGCCAGGACCAGCGCAGGTTGTGCACCAGCTCGCCCAGGGCGGCCAGCTCGACGGGAAGGACGGTACGGACGGTGAATCTGCGGATTGCTCTCACGGGGCCAGACCCTAGTTACTCAGCGCCACGACGCGCGACCGAAACGCTCTTTGCGTCTGCCAGATCTCTTGCGATTCGCTCTCACCACTAGCAAACATGCTCAAACCTCACTAAAGCCGACGCGGCACAGTGATCACAACTCGATCATGTACGACTGTCGCGCACACCGGCAACATGATGGAGAAAGGGCGCGCCGGGCCCCCCTAACTTCCCCCGAGCAGGCTTGAGGAGGGACTATGGGGGCAGTCCCATGTAAGAGCCTCACCTTCACACCTCCGGTCCCGAGGGTGACACAGGTCACTCCTGACCGGTCGCGACCGTGCCCACAACCACTCTCCGGCAGCAGACCGGAACTACCCGAAAGCAAAGATCAATCCTTGCCCTCACAATTCCCGGTGGCGCCCGGTGCGTCGCCGCTACCTTGAGACGCGATGATCGGACGAATCCCAATTCAGGACATTCACCCAGTCGTCGACTGCGGGCGCTGGCCCGCGAAATCCGCGGCGGGCGAGACTTTCGAGATAGCCGCCACGGTGTTCCGCGAGGGACACGACGCGGTGGCGGCCGGGGTGGTTCTGTTCGCCCCGGACGGCACTCGAAAGCCGCTCCTGCTCATGCGGGAGGGGGAGCCCGGCACCGACCGGTGGTCGGTGGAGGTGACGCTGCCCACGGAGGGCACCTGGCAGTACCGGGTCGAGGCGTGGAGCGACCCGGCGGCCACGTGGCTGCACGACGCGGGCATCAAGATCCCTCGCGGCATCGACGTCGACCTGATGTGCGAGGAGGGCGCCCGCGTCTTCGAGCGGGCCGCGAAGGGCGTGCGCCCCGCGGGCTGTGACGACTGCGCCCACCGCGCGGCGCTGCAGGCCGTGGCGGACAAGCTGCGCGACGACGAGCTGGACCCGCGGGCGCGGCTCGCGGCCGCCCAACTCCCCGAGACCGCCGCCGCCCTGGCCGCCCACCCGCCGCGCGATCTGGTGACGCGCGGGCCGAGGTACCGCGTCCATGTCGAGCGGCGCCGGGCGCTGTTCGGGTCGTGGTACGAGCTGTTCCCCCGGTCGGAGGGCGCGGTCGTCGAGGAGGACAACGTCCCCAGGTCCGGAAATTTCCGGACTGCTACCGAGAGGCTGCCGGCCGTCGCGGGCATGGGCTTCGACGTCGTCTACCTGCCTCCGATCCACCCGATCGGCGACGCCTTCCGCAAGGGCCGCAACAACACCCTGAACCCCGAGTCGTACGACGTCGGCTCGCCGTGGGCCATCGGCTCGGCGGACGGCGGCCACGACGCGATCCACCCCGACCTCGGCACGCTGGAGGACTTCGACGCCTTCGTCAGGCGCGCGGGCGAGCTGGGCCTGGAGGTCGCGCTCGACCTGGCGCTCCAGTGCTCCCCGGACCACCCGTGGGTCAAGGAGCACCCGGAGTGGTTCACCGTCAGGGCCGACGGGACGATCGCGTACGCCGAGAACCCCCCCAAGAAGTACCAGGACATCTATCCCCTGAACTTCGACAAGGACCCCGAAGGGATCTTGGCGGAGGTCCTGCGCGTCGTCCGTCACTGGATGGACCACGGCGTGCGCATCTTCCGCGTCGACAACCCCCACACCAAGCCGGTGGAGTTCTGGGAGCGGCTGCTCGGCGAGATCCGCGCCACCGACCCGGACGTCGTGTTCCTGTCGGAGGCCTTCACCCGGCCGCCGATGCTGCGCGCCCTGGCCAAGGTGGGCTTCCACCAGTCGTACACGTACTTCACGTGGAGGACCACCGAACGGGAGCTGGAGGAGTACCTCTTCGAGCTCTCGCACGAGACGTCGCACTACCTGCGGCCGAACCTCTTCGTCAACACCCCCGATATCCTGCATGAATACCTCCAGACCGGGGGCATGCCGGCCTTCAAGATCAGGGCCGTCCTGGCCGCGCTGGCCTCGCCGTCGTGGGGTGTCTACGCGGGCTACGAGCTCGGGGAGAACACCCCGGTACGTCCGGGCAGCGAGGAATATCTGAACAGCGAGAAATACGAGCTGAGGCCGCGCGATTGGGCGACGGCCGAACGCGAGGGCCGCAGCCTTGCGCCTTTCCTCACGACGCTCAATTTGTTCAGAAGAGCGCACCCGGCGGCCCAGGAACTGCGTAATCTACGGTTCCACAACGTCGACCACCCGGATATGATCTGCTTCTCAAAGCGGCTGCCCGGCGCCTTTGACCCGTCCACACGACGGCACGGCATAGGCGATGTGGTCCTGGTCGTCGTCAACCTCGATCCGCACAACACCCACGAGGCGACGGTCACGCTGGACATGCCTGCCCTCGGCCTCGATTGGGGCGCGGAATTCATCGTGGACGACGAGCTCTCGGGTGAGTCGTATCACTGGCGGCATGCCAACTACGTACGACTCGACCCACATATCAACCCAGCCCACGTCCTCACACTGCGAGCGACGCCGGCGAGCCGGCCATAGGCGCCCGGCCGCGTAGGCGGATGCGCGCATAAGCACAGCGGGGAGTCCACAGGTGAGCTTGACGCCTCAGCCCGTCCCGAACACCTTCACACACGAAACACCACGCGACCCGCGTTGGTACAAGCGTGCCGTCTTCTACGAGGTCCTCATCCGAGGATTCGCGGACTCCAACGGAGACGGTACCGGAGACATCCGGGGTCTGATCAACAAGCTGGATTATCTCCAGTGGCTCGGCGTCGATTGCCTGTGGCTCCTGCCGCTCTACGAATCCCCCCTCAAAGACGGCGGATACGACATTTCCGACTTTATGAAGATTCTCCCCGACTTCGGGGATCTGGGAGACTTCATCAAGCTCGTCGACGAAGCGCACAAGCGGGGCATGCGGGTCATCGCCGACCTCGTCATGAACCACACCAGCGACCAGCACCCGTGGTTCCAGGCATCCCGCCACGACCCCACGGGGCCGTTCGGGGACTTCTACGTCTGGTCGGACGACAACGAGGCGTACAGCGACGCCCGGATCATCTTCATCGACACCGAGGCGTCCAACTGGACCTACGACCCGGTGCGCGGGCAGTACTACTGGCACAGGTTCTTCCACCACCAGCCGGACCTCAACTACGAGAACCCGGCCGTGCAGGACGCCATGCTGGAGGTGCTGAGGTTCTGGCTCGACCTCGGCATCGACGGCTTCCGCCTGGACGCGGTGCCGTACCTGTTCGAGCAGGAGGGCACCAACTGCGAGAACCTGGCCCCGACCCACGCCTACCTCAAGCGGGTCAGGCGCGAGGTCGACCGCCTCTACCCCGACCGCGTGCTGCTCGCCGAGGCCAACCAGTGGCCCGCCGACGTCGTCGAGTACTTCGGCGACCCGGTGACCGGCGGCGACGAGTGCCACATGGCCTTCCATTTCCCGCTCATGCCGCGCATCTTCATGGCCGTGCGCCGGGAGACCCGCTACCCGATCTCCGAGATCATGGCCCAGACGCCCAAGATCCCCGAGAACTGCCAGTGGGGCATCTTCCTGCGCAACCACGACGAGCTGACGCTCGAGATGGTGACCGACGAAGAGCGCGACTACATGTACACCGAGTACGCCAAGGACCCGCGCATGCGGGCGAACGTCGGCATCCGCCGGCGCCTGGCGCCGCTGCTGGAGAACGACCGCAACCAGATCGAGCTGTTCACCGCCCTGCTGATGAGCCTGCCGGGGAGCCCGGTGCTCTACTACGGCGACGAGATCGGCATGGGCGACAACATCTGGCTGGGCGACCGCGACGGCGTCCGCACGCCCATGCAGTGGACCCCGGACCGCAACGCCGGGTTCTCCGACTGCGACCCGGGCCGCCTCTACCTGCCCGTGATCATGGACCCGATCTACGGGTACCAGGCGCTCAACGTCGAGGCGCAGCAGAAGAACTCCGGCTCGCTGCTGCACTTCACCAAGAAGATGATCGAGATCCGCAAGCGCCACCCGGTCTTCGGTCTCGGCGAGTTCACGGAGCTCAACTCTTCCAACCCCAGTGTTCTGGCCTTCGTCCGGGAGCTAGGCGACGATCGAGTTCTGTGCGTCAACAACCTGTCCCGCTTCCCGCAACCCGTGGAGCTGGACCTGCGGAGGTTTGAGGGGGTCACGCCGGTGGAGTGCACGGGTGGGGTTCCCTTTCCACCGATTGGTGAACTTCCGTATCTTTTGACGCTCCCTGGGCATGGGTTCTATTGGTTCACCCTTCCGCCAACGAGCGCAGCAGCCGAGGAGACGTGACACATACTCTCGAAGCGCTTCTTGCCGGCTGGATCACCGGTCAACGGTGGTTCGCCGGCAAGAGCCGCGCGATCAGCGAGCTCGCCGTCGAATCCGCCACCCCGCTACCCCTCCGTGGTCCTGAAGAAATCCTCCACAACGCTGTGGCGGGTTCCTCCAGGACCACGGACCCGGTGGCCCGGCCGCGGACCCGCGGGCAGGTATCCGTCCGACACCTGGTGATCACCGTCCGGCAGGGCGACACCACCGACCGTTATCAGCTTCTGGTGGGCTTTCGCCCGGAACTGCCGCAACGGCTGCGGCACGTCGCGATCGGCCTCACCGACGAGGGCTACGCCTACGACGCCCTCCACGACGCCGACGTCACGGGCGTGCTGCTCTCGGCCGTCGCCGGGGACGCCGACGTCGGCCCCCTGCGCTTCCGCCACATGCCGGGCACCGAGATCGACACCTCGGCGCGCAGCCTCGTCCTCGGGGGCGAGCAGTCCAACACCTCGCTGGTGTTCGGCGACGCCTACATCTGCAAGCTGTTCCGCAAGCTGATCCCCGGGGTCAACCCGGAGGTGGAGGTCGTCTCCGCCCTCGCCCGGCGCGGCTCGCGCAACATCGCCCGCCCCTACGGCTGGATCGAGGCCGACATCGCGGGGCAGAACACCACGCTCGCCTTCACCCAGGAGTTCCTGCCCACCGCGAGCGACGGCTGGTCGCTGGCCCTCACCAGCGTCCGCGACCTGTACGGATCGCCGCCGGGCACGCCCTGCTGCGACGCGGGAGGCGACTTCGCCGCCGAGTCCCACCGGCTCGGCGTGGCCACCGCCAACCTGCACCGCCAGATGGCCGACGCCTTCCCCACCAGCACGATCGAGGCGCCGGAGGTCAAGCGGATGGTCGAGGGCTTCAGGCGCCGCCTGGACTCGGCCATCACGGAGGTGCCCGAGCTGGCCGCCCACGCCGCGTCCGCCCACGAGGCGTTCGACCGGCTGGCCGACATGGGACGGCCGATCACCGTCCAGCGGGTCCACGGCGACTACCACCTCGGCCAGGTGATGCGCACGCCCAGCGAGTGGGTCGTCCTGGACTTCGAGGGCGAGCCCGGGCAGCCGCTCAGCGAGCGCCGCGCCCTGGACTCCCCGCTCCGGGACGTCGCCGGCATGCTCAGGTCGTTCGAGTACGCCGCCCGCCACCTGCTGTTCGGCCGCGCGGACGCCGCGGCGCTGGAGCCGTGCGCGGCCGAGTGGGCCGAGCGCAACCGGGCGGCGTTCATCGCCGGGTACTCCGCGGGCGGCGGCAGGATCCACGGCGACGACGCGATCCTGCTGCGGGCGCTGGAGCTGAGCAAGGCGGCGTACGAGGTCGTCTACGAGGCGCGCAACCGCCCGGCGTGGCTTCCCATCCCGCTCGCCGCCTTCACCCACGCCGCCGCGTAGATTACGATCCGTAATCGCGTTCATGCGAGGCGTGAGGCGGTGGGAGGATGCGGCGAAGGGGGCTCGCCGTCGCGGGGGCCGGGGCCTTCGCCCTGGCCCTTCTGCTGACGGCGTGCCTGGCGGAGCCGCCGGACTGGCGGGCGTCCGGGGCCTACGGCGATCCGGGGCCGGACGCCGCGCGGCCCGGTGTCCCCCGGCCCTCGGCCTCGCCGTCGATGCGCCCGGCTCCGGAGCCCTGGGAGGAAGCGCGGGCCACGGACGTGCTGCTGGCGCATCCGGCGCTCGGCCGCACGGTCAGAAGGGCGTACGCCCGGGCTGCGGGCCGGCCGCTGCGGTCGGCCGCGGACCTGCGCGTCCGCACGTTGATCTTCCGGCGGCACGGCTGCGAGGCCCATCGCTGCCTGCAACTGTTCGTCGAGTTCCCGGGCCATCGATGGCTGGACGTCGGGCGCGTGATCGTCGATCTTTCCACCGGCGACGTACGAGTCCTGAAATGGTGAGATATGCACCTCCGTAACCCCCAGACCGCACGTTTGCCATAGGCAAGGTGTGATCCCGCCGAGATCGTGGGTTGGCGGTCCGATCTGGGGCAGGGTTAGGTGAACACACACGTTGAGGCGAGCGACGGCGGCAAGGAGCCGAGGAGCGGTGAGCGACTGATGAACGCGGAGAACGCCGAGAACGCGGAGAACGCGGACCTGGACCTGGACCTGAACCGGCTGGCCGGCGGCGCGCACCACGATCCGCATTCGATCCTGGGCGCGCACCCCACCCCCGGCGGGCTGACCGTACGGGCGCTGAAGCCCCTGGCCAAGAAGGTCGAGCTGGTCCTCGACGACGGCGACCAGCGCGTGACCCACCAGATGACCCACCAGCAGTACGGCGTCTTCGCGGTGACGCTGCCGGGCGTGGACAAGATCCCGCCGTACAGCCTGCGGGTCACCTACGAGGGCGCCGAGCCGCTGGAGGTCGGCGACCCGTACCGCCACTGGCCCACCCTCGGCGAGGTCGACCTGCACCTGATCGGCGAGGGCCGCCACGAGCGCCTGTGGGAGGTACTCGGCGCCCGGGTGACGCGCCACGACGACGAGGACGGCACCGCCTTCTCCGTGTGGGCCCCGAACGCGCGCGGCGTCCGCGTCGAGGGCGGCTTCAACCACTGGAACGGCTCCGGCCACCCGATGCGGTCCCTCGGCCGGTCCGGCGTGTGGGAGCTGTTCGTCCCCGGCCTCGGACCGGGCGACCACTACAAGTTCTCCGTCCTCGGCGCCGACGGCGTCTGGCGGTCCAAGGCCGACCCGATGGCCCGGCGCACCGAGGTCCCGCCCGCGACCGCCTCGATCATCGAGTCCTCCACCTACGCCTGGGGCGACGAGGAGTGGATGCGCCGGCGGGCCGAGCGCGACAACCTCGCCGAGCCGATGGCCGCCTACGAGGTGCACCTCGGCTCCTGGCGCCCCGGCCTGTCCTACGCCGAGCTCGCGACCGAGCTGGTCGCGTACGTCCGGAACATGGGCTTCACGCACGTCGAGTTCCTGCCCGTCGCCGAGCACCCCTTCGGCGGCTCCTGGGGCTACCAGATCAGCTCGTACTACGCCCCGACCGCGCGGTTCGGCACCCCCGACGAGTTCCGGCACCTCGTGGACAGCCTGCACGCGGCCGGCATCGGCGTCCTGCTCGACTGGGTGCCCGCCCACTTCCCCAAGGACGAGTGGGCGCTCGGCCGGTTCGACGGCACCCCGCTGTACGAGCACGCCGACCCCCGGCGCGGCACCCACCCGGAGTGGGGCACCTACATCTTCGACTACGGCCGCAACGAGGTGCGCAACTTCCTGGTCGCCAACGCGGCGTACTGGCTCAAGGAGTTCCACATCGACGGCCTGCGCGTGGACGCCGTCGCCTCGATGCTCTACCTCGACTACTCGCGGCGCGAGGGCGAGTGGACGCCCAACATCTACGGCGGGCGCGAGAACCTCGACGCGGTGGAGTTCCTCAAGGAGATGAACTCGGTCGCCTACCGCGAGGCGCCGGGCATCGTCACGATCGCCGAGGAGTCCACCGCCTGGCCCGGCGTGTCCCGTCCCGTCTACCTGGGCGGGCTCGGCTTCGGCTTCAAGTGGAACATGGGCTGGATGCACGACACGCTGGCCTACCTGCAGCACGAGCCGATCTTCCGCCAGTACCACCACCACCAGATGACGTTCTCGCTGATGTACGCCTACTCCGAGAACTTCGTCCTGCCGCTCTCGCACGACGAGGTCGTCCACGGCAAGGGCTCGCTGCTCGGGAAGATGCCCGGCGACGAGTGGCAGCGGTTCGCCAACCTGCGGGCCCTGCTCGCCTTCATGTGGGCCCACCCGGGCAAGAAGCTGCTGTTCATGGGCAGCGAGTTCGGCCAGGGCTCGGAGTGGTCCGAGGAGCGCGGGCTGGACTGGTGGGTGCTCGACTTCGAACCCCACCAGGGCGTCCAGAAGCTCGTGCGCGACCTCAACCGCGTGTACGGCGAGACGCGGGCGATGTTCTCGAGGGACCACTCGCCGGAGGGGTTCCAGTGGATCGACGCCGACGACGCCTCGGGCAACGTCTTCTCGTTCGTCCGCCACGGTGACGACGGGTCGATGGTGGCCTGCGTCGCCAACTTCTCCGGCCGGCCGCACGAGGAGTACATCCTCGGCCTGCCCGCCGGGGGGCACTGGGACGAGGTGGTCAACACCGACGCCTTCGACTACCACGGCAGCGGCGTCGGCAACTTCGGGTCGATCGAGGCGGTCGAGGAGCCGTGGCACGGGCTTCCGTACTCGGCCCGCCTGCGGGTGCCGCCGCTCGGGGCGCTGTGGCTGCGCCGCGCCGCGGAGCCCGTGACCGAGACCCCTGCGGCGGTGACCGCCGAGGCCGCCGTGGCCGAGGAGGCCGATGAGAACGCGGTCGAGGAGGACGCGTGACGGGCGGCGTGGTTCGCCAGGGGAAAACGCTGCGCCTCTTTACGCTCCACGTCGCCTAGGGTGTCGCTATGGACGCGACAAAGGCGATCATCGAATCGGTCGACCGGTTCCGGCAGAGGCGCACGGCCCCGTTGATCCTCGAACTCGACCTCACCGAAGGGCTCGCCGAGGGGCCTCCCTCCGACCCGCTGGGGGCGCTCCTGTCCATGCGCAAGACCCGCCTGTCCGACGTGCTGGAGGGGCTGCGCCGCGCGCGTAAGGACCCGCGCGTCAAGGGCCTCGTCGTCAAGATCGGCGGACGGCCGCTCGGGCTGGCCCAGGTGCAGGAGCTGCGCACGGCGATCGTCCAGCTCCGGGCGGCGGGCAAGCTGACGGTGGCGTTCGCCGAGACCTTCGGCGAGTTCGGCGCGGGCACGGTCCCCTACTACCTGGCCAGCGCCTTCGAGAAGGTCTACCTCCAGCCGTCCGGCGACGTCGGGCTGACCGGCGTCAGCCTGGAACAGCGGTTCCTCAAGAACGCCCTCGGCAAGATCGGCGTGGAGTACCAGATCGGCCAGCGGCACGAGTACAAGACCGCGGCCAACATGTACACCCAGGACCACATGACCGACGCGCACCGCGAGTCCGCCGCCCGCATCGCCGAGTCGGTCATCGAGCAGATCGTCGCGGGCGTCGCCGAGGGGCGCGGCCTGCCGCCCGAGCGCGTCCGCGAGCTCATCGACCAGGGCCCGTTCATCGGCACCGAGGCGCTGGAGGCCGGGCTGGTCGACAAGCTCGCCTACCGCGACGAGGTGTACGACGAGATCCGCTCCGAGGGCGATCTGCTGCTGTACGTCTCGCGGTACGCCAAGGGGCCGATCTCGGGCAAGCTGCCCCACCCGGGCGAGCGGGTCGTGGCGCTGATCCACGGCAACGGCATGATCCGTCTCGGCCGCAGCGGGCGCAGCCCCCTCGGCGGCGGGGGCGCCATGGGGTCGGACACGATCAGCGCGGCGTTCCGCGCCGCCCGACGCGACGACAGCGTCCGGGCGGTCGTGTTCCGCGTGGACAGCCCCGGCGGGTCGTACGTCGCCTCGGACGTCGTCTGGCGCGAGGTCGTGCTCACGCGCAAGGCCGGCAAACCGGTGATCATCTCGATGGGCGACCTCGCGGCCTCGGGCGGCTACTTCGTCTCCATGGCCGCCGACGTGATCGTCGCCCAGCCCGGCACGCTCACCGGCTCGATCGGCGTGTTCGGCGGCAAGCCGTCGGTGGCCGAGCTGCTCGACCGCATCGGCGTCACCTCCGAGTCGGTCGACGTCGGCGCCAACTCGGGCATGTTCTCCCCGAGCCGGGCCTACTCCGAGCCGCAGTGGCAGCGGGTGAACGCCTGGCTCGACCGCATCTACGACGACTTCGTGGGCAAGGTGGCCGAGGGGCGGGGCATCGGCCGCGACCGCGCGCACGACCTGGCGCGCGGCCGGGTCTGGACGGGCGCGGACGCGTTCGACAGCGGGCTGGTCGACCAGCTCGGCAGCCTGGAGGACGCACTCGGACTGGCCCGCGGCCGCGCCGGCCTGCCGCAGAACGCCCCGGTCCGCACCTACCCGCGCGTGCACCCGCTGGAGCGCCTGCGTCCCGCCGAGTCCAGCGAGGACCGCGCGGCCGCGCTGAGCCGGGTCCGCCTGGAGGCCTGGGGGCCCCTCACCCGCCTGACCGCCGAGCTCGGCCTTCCGGCGTACGGCCCGCTGATGCTTCCCGGCCAGTGGACGATCCGCTGACCGGTCAGGCGATCCAGGCGGGCAGCAGCTTGTCGCCGTCGGGCAGGGCGCGGCCCGGCTTGACGGCGACCCCCAGTCAGGCCGACATGCGGCAGGCGCTCGACGCCGCCGTGGCGCCGGCGCGCCCGGCATCCTGGCCAGGATCGGCGACGAGCGCGGCACCTGGATCGCCAACCGTGCGAGTCGGCGATCTCGTTCCCACGACCGTGGTCAGGACAAGCGGCCCTGCCTCTCCACCTGATCGAGGAAGTCGAGAACGCGGGGCAGGACCACGTCCGGTGCTTCGAGGACGGGGCTGTGACCGATCTTCTCGAGGCGCCACAGGGTGGCGTTCGGCAGGTGCTCGACCATCTCGTCCTGCCACGGGACAGGACGCGGCTTGTCCTCCTCGCCGGAGACGATGAAGACGGGAACGCTGATCTGCGGAAGCAGGTGCACGGCGGTGCCGCGTTCGATGACACCCGCCATCGCGGGGCGCAGGGTCGGGGGGACCTCGGCGATCCGCGACTCCCACAGCTTGACGATGTCCTGCTTGGCGGGGTCGTTGCGGGTGGTGACGCCGAACATGATCTCCATGGTCTCCTGGAGCACGTCACCGACGAAGCCCTGGCGGCCGACGTTGTCGACCCACTCGCGGAAGAGCGCCAGTTGATCGGCCGGCTCGGAGCAGGCGGACGAGCCGAGGACGACCATCGACCTGATCGGTGCGGGCCGGGTCACCGCCAGCCGGAAACCCACGTCACCGCCCATGGACTGCACGAGCAGGTGCACCCGTGCGAGGTTCAGGGCCTCGGACAGTGCGATGACGTCGGCGGTGACGGTGTCCAGATGGATGATGTCGCCCTCGGCCGCCGCGCTCCGGCCCTGACCGCGGAAGTCGGGGCGGACGACCCGGTACCTGCCGGCGGCGGCGTCCTTGAAGCCCTCGAACATGCGGCCGTCGAGGAACAGCGAGTGGAGGGCGAGGACAACGGGAAGATCCTCCTCTCCGGTGTCGCGGACGAAGAGTTCCGTTCCGTTGGCCTTGATCCTGGTCTCGGTTTCGGTGCCGCTCATGATGGTGCCTCTCATAGGTGTGGAAAGGGGGACGGGTATCTGTGCACCGGGCAGGCGGGCGTCGAGGAAGGCGACAATCGCCAGGGGCCCGTCAGCGCCGCGCCGAGGCGAGAAGCAGGCGACGGCTGGTGCTGCTCAAAGCGGTGGCGGCTACCAGGATCCCGCCCTGGAAGAGGAACTGGACGTAGGACTGGGCGCCCAGGAGGGACAGCCCGTTAAAGGTGACGGTGACGATGAGGACGCCCACGAGCGTGCCCAGGATGTGGAAGTCTCCGTCCCTGAGCACGGACGCGCCGAGGAAGGCCGCGGCGAACGCGTTCAGCAGGTATCCGTCGCCGGCCGTGACCTGCCCGCTGCCGATGCGCGCCGACAGGACGACGCCCGCCAGGCCGGCGCACAGCCCGCAGATGACGAAGGCGGCCATGGTGATGCGGGCGACCCGTACACCCGCCATGCGGGCGGCCACCTGGTTGGCGCCCACCGCCTGCATGTGATGTCCCAGCAGCGTGAAGTTCAGCGCGACCCATAGGCCGCCCAGAACGACTGCCGTGAGGATGACGGGGACGGGGATGCCGAGCACCGAGGCACGGGCGATGTCGGTGAAGGGGCCGGGTTCGAGCGTGATGGGTGTGCCGTTGGAGTAGGCGTAGTTGATTCCCAGCAGCATGGTGCTGGTGCCCAGGGTGGCGACGATCGGGTTGATGCGTAGATGCGCGACGAGCAGCCCGTTGACCAGCCCGATGATCGCGGCAGCGGCCAGGGCGAGCAGTATGGCGGCGAACCACGGAAGGCTGCTGCGCTCCAGGAAGCCGACCGCGAGGATGCCGGAAAGGCTCACCACGGAGGCGAAGCTGAGGTCGAACTTGCCCGCCACCAGCGGGAGGGTGAGGCCGCCGGCGACGATGGCCAGCGTGGCGCTCTGGTTGAGGATGTTCAGCAGGTTCTGACCGGTCATGAACGCCTGCGGGCTGGCCGCGGTGAAGCCGATCAGGAGCAGGACGAGGACGGCGGGGGTTCCATACCTGCCGGCGAGAACCAGCGTGCGCTGCGCTTTGCCCGGCTCGGCCCCCGGCTCGGCCGACGGCTTCGTGGCTTGTTGGATGATGCCTTCCATGGCGGGTACTCCAGTTTCTTGACCGCGCGGCGTCGATCACGCGTAGCAGCGATGCAACATGTCGGGGACGGTGATCTCGTCGCCTGTGAGCTCGCCGACGATGCGGCCCTCGGCCATGACGAGCACCCGGTTGCACTCGAGGAGTTCCTCGAACTCCGATGAGATGACGAGAACGGCGGATCCGGACTCGCCGGCCTCGCGGATCCGCTCGTAGATGTCGGCGCGCGCGCCCACGTCCACACCACGCGTCGGCTCGTCCAGGATGAGGATCTTCGGGTTGGTGGCCAGCCAGCGGCCCATGACGACCTTCTGCTGATTTCCGCCGCTGAGACCCACCACCGGCCGGCGGGCATCGGCCGTCTTGATCCCGAGGGTGCGGCAGGTGCGATTCGCCGCGGCATGGGACGAGCGGGACCGGATGAGCGGTAGCCACCTGCTGACGCGCCACCGGTCCCACACCGTGATGTGGAGGTTTTCCTCCACCGAATGCGTGAGGAACAGCGCCTCGGAGCGCCGTTCCTCGGGAACATAGGCGACGCCCTGGGTGATGGCCTGCGGAATGGAGCGTGGCCGGTACGGCTTGCCGTCCAGGACCATCGTGCCGCTGTCGGGGCGATCGGCACCAAAGATCAGCCGTGCCAGCTCCGTACGCCCGGAGCCGACCAAGCCGGCGATGCCGACCACCTCGCCCTCGTGAAGCGTGAGGGACACCTCGCGCACGCTCCGTCCTCGGCGCACTTCCCGCAGGTCCAGGACGACGCGGCGGTGTTCGGTCGCTTCGAGGGCCGTGGCCCCGGCGCCGGGGGTGACCTCCTGGCCCACGATGACACGCACAAGGGCTTCTCGGGTGATCTCCGCCCGCGGCAGCGACAGGGCCACCGATCCGTCCTTGAATGCGGTGACCCGGTCACAGACGGCCGTCACCTCGTCGAGCCGGTGACTGATGAACACCACGGCCACGCCGGAGGCGGCCAGTTCACGCGCCACCTTCAGCAGCGTGGCCGCCTCCTGGGCGTCCAGGGATCCGGTCGGCTCGTCCATGGCGATGAGGGCACGGTCCTCGACCAGCGCCCGCGCGATGGTGACGAGCCATTGCTGATGAACGGTCAGTTCGGAGACGGGGACGTCGAGCGGGAAGTCGATCCCGACCCGCCGGGCGGCATCGAGCACCGCGCGAGGCACGCCGCTGAACCGGCGCAGGGCCACCATCGATCCGCGGTGGCTGCCGAGCATGATGTTCTGCGCTCCGGTGAAGGAGTTCACCAGGTTCAGCTCCTGGTGGATGAACGCGAGTCCGAGGCGGGCCGCGTCGGCTGGGCCGTGAACGTGGGTGATCTCGCCGTCGACCAGGATGTCGCCCGCGTCGGGTCGCTCCAGACCGGCCAGACAGTTGATCAGCGTGGACTTGCCGGCGCCGTTCGCTCCGACGAGCCCGTGGATCTCGCCCCGCCGGAAGGAGACGTCGACGCCGCGCAGCGCGCGGATGGCCCCGTAGGACTTCGCCAGCCCCCGCACCTGGACCAAGGGGGCCGCCTGGCCGGGCGGCACCGGGTCCCCCGGCCCCGTCGTTGCTGCCGTCATGACTACTTCCTCAATTCGGGATGGTCCGCCAGGAAGCCGTCGACGTTGGACCTATCGATGATCTTGTAGTCGCCATCGATCTCGACCGGCTCGAAGTCGTCGGGAGCGGCCCAGTACTTCTCCATCAGTTGAGCGATCTCGCGTCCCTGGGACGGTCCGTCGATCCACTGGGTCGCGGTCAGCTTCCCCGCCTTGACCAGGGACAGCGCCTCGGCGGTGCCGTTGAGACCGTAGGTGAGGACATCGGTGCGGCCGAGTTGCTGCAGGGCCGCGACGGCGCCGGTGGCCGGGTCGTCGAAACAGGCCCACACGGCGAGCTTGCCGCCCTTGGGGTGGGCCTGCGCCCAAGCCTGCGTCGCCTTGTCCGCCGATTCGACCTGCCCGGGGATGGTGATCTGCTGGGCGTCTACCTGGATGTCCGTCTTCGCCACGGCCTCGTCGAGCGCCTTCTCGCGGCGCTGGCATGGCAGTCCCGGGCGATAACCGAGGGCCAGCAGCGCTCCCTTGCCGCCCAGGTCGTTCACCACCCGCTCGGCCATCGGCGCACCGATCGACACGTCCGCCGCGATGGGGACGCCCGGCCCGATGCCGCCTCCCCAGTTGGCCACGGGAATGCCCGCGGCCTGTGCCGAGGCGACTCCCGAGGCCAGCGCAGCGGTGGGGAATACGGAGATGGCGATCGCGTCGACACCCTTGGTGGCCAGGTTGGTCAACGCCGTGTTGGCGAAGTCGACGCTGCCGTTGGCGTCCACCTCCGTGATCTCCCAGCCCTTGCTCTTTCCATAGGCGGCGATGGCGTCAAGGGCGCTGTTGGCGTATACGTCCGATCCGGAGAATCGGATCAGTCCCACGGTTTTGACACCTTCTCCACCGGCGTTGGTGGTTCCGGCGGTGCAGCCGGCAAGTACGGCGGTCAGGCCGCTCAGGGCGGCGAGGGTACGTATGACAGTTGTGCGGCGTTTCATGGCGCACTCCTTCGTCTTCGTGAAGGGGTGGGGGTCTGCGGCCTGCTGGTGTGAGTTCAGGCGGGGCGCGTTGTCGTGGCCGTGGGCGGGGGTGGGCCGAGGGCTGCACCGAGCCCGTGGATCCGCGGAAAGGTGAGTGTTCAAGCGGAATCAGGGCAGGCCGAAGGGATGGACCGCCCCTGGTGCGGCCCTCCTGGAAGTGAACGGAAGAACGTCAGCCGATCGGCGCGTTCACCCCGTGAACAGTTCGGGGTGCCGCGACAGCGCGAGCCGTGTCCGGCGGATGTGGCCCGCCAGGAAGCGCTCGGCGTCGGTGGGATCGCCTCGTTTGATCGCCTCTATGATCAGCCGGTGCTCGAAGTTGATCAGTTCACGCCCGGTCGGATCAATGAGGTGGGCGTAGGCCCGCCGGTAATGCTGAGTGGTGTTCCAGAAACGGCGGACCATCGTGTGAAGCTGATCGATGCGGCAGCCCGAGTAAGTTATGAGATGCAGTTCTCGGTCGAGGGTGAGGAAATGGTCGACGTCGCGGTTGACTTCGATCTCATGCTGAATCTTGTCCAGCCGGGCGAGGTCGTCGGACGTGAGATTCGGCATTGACTCGCTGAGGGCGAGGGGTTCCACCCGCTCTCTCAGCTTGTAGGTCGCCTGGCACTCGGCCAGGTCCATCTTGGAGACCCACGCCCCGCTGTTCGGCTTCAGGACGACCAGGCCTTCGGCCTCCAGGATCCGCAGGGCCTCGCGGACCGGAAGCCGGCTGGAGCCGAGGGACGCGGCGACTTCCTCCTGCATGATTCGCGCGCCCGGGGTGAGGCCCCCAGAGAGGATCTGCTTGCGCAGTGTGTCGGCGACCCTCTGACTGGCGACAGAGGACTGTCTGTCGAGGCCTGGCGGCATGGTCTTCCTAACGTGACAGGTGATCCGGCATCTCAGGTTGCCATAACCTCACCCCCCGCCCCCCGCCGCGATCAAGGGCCCTTTCGTACGCCTTGCCGCGCGGAAACGAGACAAGCTCGAACTGCATGCCCCAGGGGGCGAGGAAGTACACCCAGCGCTGCCCCTCGCTCGGGCCGGTGCTGTCGGTCGGCTCACCCAGCACCGTCACCTCGTGCGCCTGCAGGTGCGCCACGGCCGCGTCCAGGTCCTGAACGTAGAAGGCCAGGTGATGGCCGCCGATGTCGCTGTTGCGGGGCGGGATCGAGTGCTGGTCCGGGGATTCGTACTGGAACACCTCGAAGTTGGGACCGTTGGCACAGCGGAAGAAGGCCAGGCGGCGCATCACCGCCCGCGGGTGGACGTTGAGCCGGTCGGCCATCCACGTGCCGTCGGACCGGAAGGGTCCCAGTGTGTAGACCAGTTCGCACCCGATGACCTCGGTGAGGAACCGGGTGGCCGCGTCCAGGTCGGGCACGGTGAAACCGACGTGTTCGACCCCTGCCAGTCCGGGCAGGCCGCGGGCGCGGGCCGGCCTCACCGCCGCTCCCGGGGCAGCGGCTCGGACGGTCTGCGGCGCCTGGGGACCTCGATGGCCTCGACGATCAGGCCGACGCTGCCCTGGGTGTCGAAGTAGGCGAACCCCCCGTCGCCGTCCTGCCCGTATCCGCTGCCGGACTGGAGCAGACCGACCCCACGCGCCGTCACCTCACGGATGGCCGCTTCCGCGGACGGAACCCGGAAGCCCAGGTGGTGAAGGCCGTAGCCGTGCTCACTGATCCACTCCGTGTAGATGCTCGGCCCCTCCAGCGACTCGATCAGTTCGATCTGCGGGGCGTTCCCGACGAGGGCGACCCGCATCCGGAACGTCCCCGGCTTGCCGCGGTAGGCCAGGTGGGGAACGGTGTCGGGCGCGTAGGTGTAGATGAGCCAGTCGTTCGCTCCCAGCAGGGCCGACCAGGTGGCCACGCCTGCCGCAAGGTCGGGTACGAGGATGCCGACCTGGGCCACCGGCAGCCCCGCCAGGGGCGCCGGCAGCACAGCGGGATCCGGGATGCCGGCCGAGAGACCGCTCATCACCGAGTCCCCCGTACGAAGTCGCGCACCGTCTGGTTGAACTCGACCGGGTTCTCGATCATCGGGTAGTGGCCGGTTCCCTCAAGGACGGCGATCCGGCTGCCGGGGATGCGGCTGGAGACCTGCTCGACCATGTCCTGCGGGACGAGCCAGTCCGCGTCACCGCGCAGCAGCAGCACCGGGCTCTCGATCCGGCCGACCTGACCCCGGCGGTCGAAGCCCGCGTAGCCGGTGAGATCTGCGGCGATCACCTCCGGGCACACCCTGCGCAGCTGCCACACGACCTCGCGGGCGCGGTCGGGCGGGGTGCGGCGGCCCGTCATGGAGCGGGACCAGCCTTCCAGGATCTGCGGCCCGTTCAGCAGCAGCATCTCCAGCAGCGTGTCGCTGACGGTCGGGGTGTAGTCGGAGCCCTCGGCCGAGATGACGGCGCGGTAGAAGTCCGGCCGCCGGGAGGCCAGTTCGAGAACCATGTTGCCGCCCATCGAGCACCCCACGATGACCGGGTTCTCCAAGCCGAGAGCTTCGATGAACGCCTCGTTGAAGTCGGCGTGGTCGCTGATGTCGCGGAAGGCGCCGCCGGCCGGTTCGAGGGTCTTGCCGTGGCCGGGGGCGTCGATGGAGATGACGCGGAACTCGTCGGACAGTCCCTCCACGACGTGGCGGTACATCAGGGTGTCCTGGCCCGCCGCATGGATGCAGACGATCGGGATGCCCTCACCGGCCTCCTCGTAGTACGTCCGCAGACCGTTGACCCGCAGGTAGCGTCCGGTGATGACGGCGTGGCGGTCCGTCTCGGGGTCGGGAGAGTAAGGCCCGCCCTCGACCGCGGGCCTGCCGGCCGTGGACAGCGCGCCGAGCAGCCGCCACATCGCCTTGACGTTGCGCATGGCGGCGATCCCGTCGCCCTCCACGGTGATGCGGCCCAGCCCCGGCGACGTGCCCGCGAACCAGTCGGTCTCCCTGTCGATCACGCGGCGCCACTCCGCGTCCGGGGCGACGATGGTGATGTCGGCTCCCTGCGGGTGAGCTCCCTGCCGCACGGAGACGACCCGCCCGTCGCGCGTGTCCATCGTCCAGGAGGCGTGGTCGCCGCGGAACTCGATGCGGGCGGGGAAATATCTGGCCGCCTCCGTCCACTCGGAGTCCGCGTTGAGCTCGGCTTGAACCGCCTCCCACCAGGACTCCTGCTCAAACTCCTTGAGGTCGCTGGGGCCGCTCGGTGTCTTAGCCATGACCGTTCTCCTTGGATCCATGCTTCTTCAAGGCAGACCTTCACGCCTGCAACGCTCCCAGTCAATAGCCACATCCATCCGAGCTTTATAACGAAGCAATAACGCAATCTTGTCTATGGATCCATTCATCGGGATCGTGGGACAACCGCAAGAGCTGGGCGGCCGAGCCCGGCGAGCCGGGTGCTCATGTCTTGGAGGCGTTCGTGCCCACACACAAGAAGCTCAGCCCAGATGCCCCCTGGGTCGAGGTCGTCACGACGAGGAAGGACTGGGACGCAGCCGATCCGGCACTGCTCATCTCGATGTTCACCCAGACGCTGCTCATCAGGACCTTCGAGGAACACGTCCTGTCCTTGGCGTCGCAAGGCCTGGTGCACGGACCCGCCCACTCCAGCATCGGTCAGGAGGGCGGCGCGGTCGGCTCGGTGCTCACGCTCACCGGCAGCGACTACGTCAACGGCTCGCACCGCGGGCACCACCAGTTCCTCGCCAAGGCGTTCGGCTACGTGGCTCCCGAGGGCATCGACCTGAGGACCCCTCTTCCCGGCGCGGTCCACACGGTGCTCTCCCGCACCCTGGCGGAGATCTGCGGCCTCGCGGACGGCTTCTGCCGTGGGCGCGGTGGATCCATGCACCTGCGGTGGCGCGAGGCCGGCGCCATGGGCACCAACGCCATCGTGGGCGGAGGCGTCCCCCAGGCCGCCGGATTCGCCTGGTCGGCCCGGTATGCCGGCACCGACGCGGTCTCCGTCTCCTACTTCGGCGACGGCGCGGTCAACATCGGCTCGGTTCTGGAGACCTTCAACCTCGCCGGGGCGTGGCATCTCCCGGTGTGCTTCTTCATCGAGAACAACCAGTACGCCGTCTCCACGCACGTCAACGAGGTCACCGCCGAACCGCGGCTGTCCGCACGTGGGTTGGGCTTCAACATCCCCAGTTGGCGCGTCGACGGGATGGATCCGCTCGCCGTGTACCTGGCGACCGGCGAAGCGGTCGCCCACATGCGGTCAGGCGGTGGTCCCACGATCGTGGAGGCCGACGTCTACCGCTACTTCCACCAGAACGGCCCCTTCCCGGGCAGCGCCTTCGGTTACCGCAGCAAGGAAGAAGAGAAGGAGTGGCGGGAGCGGGACCCGCTGGCGCTCATCACGTCCCATCTGCTGCGCCGCGGGCTCCTTACCGAGGCGGAGGTGGCCCGGTGCACCGAAGGTGCCGAGGCCGAGATGGAGGCCGTCGCAAGCGAACTCCTTGAGCCGGTGCCCGGAGGAAAGCCCGGCCGGCGGATCAAGCAGAACCTGTGGCCGGACCCCGATTTCCGGAATGTCGGTATTCGGGGAGACCTCAACGAGTTCGACGGGGTACGGACCGCCGATCTCACGTCCTTCCAGGGGAAGCTGGAAGAGCGCAGGTTCATCGACGTGGTAGCCGAGGTCATGGCCCGGGGCATGGCCGAGGACGAACGGATCGTTGTGCTCGGGGAAGACGTCCACCGTCTCAAGGGCGGTACGAACGGCGCGACCCGGGGCCTCGCCGAGGCGTTCCCCGAACGCGTTCTCGGCACGCCCATCAGTGAGAACGCGTTCGCCGGTCTGGCCGGCGGCATAGCAATCGAGGGGCGTTACCGGCCGGTGGTGGAGTTCATGTACGCGGACTTCATGTGGGTCGCCGCCGACCAGCTCTTCAACCAGATCGGCAAGGCCCGGCACATGTTCGGAGGCAGCGGTGACGTACCTCTCGTCCTGCGCAGCAAGGTCGCCATGGGCACGGGGTACGGCTCCCAGCACTCCATGGACCCCGCCGGGATCTTCGCCACCGCGCCGGGCTGGCGCATCGTCGCGCCTTCCACGCCCTTCGACTACATCGGCCTGATGAACAGTGCGCTGCGCTGCAACGACCCCGTCGTCGTCCTGGAACACGTGGACCTCTACCCCACCACGGGACAGGTCCCGGCGGAGGACCTGGACTTCTGCCTGCCGGTGGGGAAGGCCGCGGTCAGGCGGACGGGTTCGGACCTCACCGTGCTGACCTACCTGGCCATGACGAACTACGTCCTTGAGGCCGTGGCGAGCGTCGACGTCGACGTCGAGGTGATCGATCTGCGCTGGCTGGACCGGGCGAGCATCGACTGGGACACCATCGGCGCGAGCATCCGCAAGACCAACAGCGTTCTGATCGCCGAGCAGGGGGCCGTCGGCACCTCTTACGGCGGCTGGCTGGCGGACGAGGTCCAGCGTCGCTTCTTCGACTGGCTGGACCAGCCCGTCCAGCGCGTCACCGGAGGCGAGGCGTCCCCGAGCATCAGCAAGGTGCTGGAGCGGGCCGCCATAGCCCAGACCGACGAGGTCGTCGCCGAACTCAAGAAGATCACCGGTCACTGAACCGCCGACATCCACACTACGGAGGAAACCATGGCTGAGCTGCTCCGCATGCCGGAGGTCGCAGCCGGTTCGACAGCAGCGGTCCTGTCCGGCTGGCCCGTGTCCGAGGGCACCTCGTTCCACGTGGGTGACGCGATCGCGATCGTCGAGACCGAAAAGGCCGAGGTGGACGTTCCGGCCCACACGGACGGCACTCTGATCAAGACACTCGTTCCCAGCGGTAGCGAGGTCGAGGTGGGCAGCCCGATAGCGGTCATCGCCGCACCGGGCGAGGACGTGGGTGACCTCGGCGACCTTCTCGCGCAACTCGGTGTCGCGGGACCGGCGGAGGCCAGGGTGGCCGTCCGGAGGGACGTTCCCGGAGCCGAGCAGACCGCCGGAGCCGCAGCGTCACCGGATCCCGTCGTCCGGCCTACAGACCGGCGGTTCTTCGCCAGCCCGTTGGCACGACGGCTGGCCCGCGATGCGGGTGTCTCCATCGACACCATCACCGGAACGGGGCCAGGGGGACGAGTGGTGCGGGACGACGTCAACGCCGCGATCGCCGCCCGGGTATCGCCGCCCGCCGGCGCTGCTCCCGACCCAGCTCCGGCCGTGGTCGCCGAGCCGTCCGCCGCTCCGCGGGTCACCGCGTCCGACGCCGGCGTGGCGTACGACGCGATTCCGCACTCGCGAATGCGGCGGGCCGTCGCCACCAGACTGGCGCGGAGCAAGCAGGACGCTCCCCACTTCTACGTCAAGGGACGGGTCCGCGTCGGTGAGCTTCTCGCCCTCCGGCAGCGGATCAACGCGGAAGGCAGGGTGAAGATCTCCGTCAATGACCTGCTCATCAAGGCCGTTGCCACGGCTCACGTGCAGGTGCCCGAGATGAACGTCGTCTGGACGGCTGACGCGGTGCACCGTTTTCGCACCGTTGACGTGTCGGTCGCCGTCGCCACGAACGACGGGCTCGTCACACCGGTACTGAGGGGTGTCGAGTCGCTGTCCCTGTCGGCCATCTCCGCCCAGGTCCGTGCCTTCGGCGAGCAGGCACGTAGCGGCGTCTTGCGCCAGAACGACCTGGAAGGAGGTTCGATCACCATCAGCAACCTCGGTATGTACGGGGTCGAGGAGTTCAGCGCGATCATCAATCCGCCGCAGGCCGCCATCCTGGCCGTCGGTACGACGACGTGGACGCCGGTCGTCGCCGAGGACGGCGGCCTGGAGGCCGCGCAGGTAATGGCACTGACCCTCTCCGTAGACCACCGGCCCGTGGACGGCGTGTTGGCGGCCCGATGGTTCGCCGCGCTGCGGGAGAGCATCGAGAAGCCGGTTCGGCTGGTGATCTGAAACGGAATCCCCGTAGCACCGGCCGCAAATCCACGCGGACAAAGATCCTCGAATGACGTCGGGCCGCTGAGCCTGATCCCGTGGTCATGGCGTTGCTGTGTGGCCCGCATCGGCATCGCCAACGCGGGCCTCCGGCATGGGGCGCCTGTTCACCGCGAAGAGTTCGCGTGGCGGTGGGAGCCGGCGACCGAGCGGATCGTCACGTTGATGCGGTTCCAGGCGTTGATCTGGGCGATCGCCATGACGAGCGCGGCCAGGGACTGCTCGTCGTAGTGGTCGGCGGCGTCGTCCCACACATGGTCGGGCACGCCCTCGCTGTCGGCCAGCCGGGTCATGGACTCGGCCAGGGCCAGGGCGGCGCGCTCCTCTGCGGTGTAGTACGGCGCCTCTCTCCACCCCGCGAGCGCGTACAGCCGTTCATCGGTCTCGCCTGCGCGCTTGGCATCGTGGTAGTGCATGTCCAGGCAGAACCCGCAGCCGTTGATCTGGCTGGCCCGGATCTTCACCAGCTCCAGCGTGCTGTGCGGGACGCCGCTCTGCGCGAGGTACGCCTCGACCTGCTGCATCGCGCGGTAGCCACCGGCGGCGATCTTCGCGAAGTTGTTCACACGTGGCTGCATTGCGGTCTCCTGTCATTCGTGATCTCCGCACGGCGGGCCGCCGTACGGATGTGTCCGGGTGTGGGGCAGTCTCGCGCGCCCGGCGGTCGCCACCGTCCGGCCCGCGAGCATTCGCCCGCATTTCGTGATGTACGCCGGTCGAAACCTGGACGTTTTGTATCCACTTTCATCGCTTACGTGTGCGCCGATCGTCCCCATGTGCATTGATCAGCCCCGCCCGTACCAGCGCCGGACGCCCTCGCCCAGGTTCGGCACGTGACGTTCGGCCGCCGCCGCGACCTCGGCGAGCGTCTGCGCCGCCAGCGCGCGCCGGTAGGCCGGCTCGGCCTTGCGCATGGCGGTCGAAACGGCGGCGACGGCGCCCCGAACGGTCATGTGACGGGCTTGTAGCGGCCGCGCATGCGTACCAGGGGTGGGAGGGACGGGTCCACGTAGTCGACGGCGAGGACCTGCGCCAGGAAGAGGGTGTGGTCGCCGGCGGGGATGACGCGAGCAGTCTCGGCCTCCAGCGCGGCGACACCACCGTCGATGACGAACGCCTCCGTGTGGTGGCCCCGGTGGTGGGGGGTACCGGCGACGAGGAGACGGGCACTCGGGCGGCCGGGCGTGGCGAAGCGACTGGCGATCACGGCCTGGCCGCCGGAGAGCAGGCTCGCGGCCCAGCGGTCCTGGCGCAACATCACCTCGCACAGATACCCCGAGGCGGTGAGGCTGACCAGCACCATCGGCGGGTCCGCGGAGAGAGACGCGAAGGTGGTGACGGTCGTCCCGATATCGTCGCGCCCATCACGGATGGTGACCACGGCCACCCCCGCGACAAGCTGCCTCATCGCCTCCGTGAACTCGTTCATGGCTCCCTCTCCCCTGATCGCGCTCAGCGCGAGAAGCCGATCATAAGACCAGCTCAAACCAGGTCGTAGTCCCCGCGTCACCCACACGAACGCCGAACCGACTCGCGAGCGCCTGTACCAGCAGAAGGCCTCGTCCACCGAGTGCCATCGGGTCACCGGATCCCATCTCCGGCACAGAATCGTACGCCGTCGTCCACGACCTTGACCCGAATCGTGCCATTGACACTGATCACTACGTGGACCTGGCCCACATCGCGTGATCGGCTATAGCGAATGGAGTTGGTGGCGAGCTCTGTCGTCAGCAACTCGACATCGCCGATCACCTCCTTGTACCGAGGATCCTTCAGAGTCTCGCGTACGAACGTCCGTATATGTGCGACCTGCCGTGGCACTCCGGCAAAGGACGCCATCGCATGGATCTCTGGCGCTGCCCCCTCCCTGACAAGGCGTGACGACCGAAGCCCGCCTTCGGTAGTACCTCCCATGAACATGAACCCCTTCGCTACCTTGCGCGATCGATTGATCGCACTACGTGATCGACTCTTGGCATGGCGAAGCCGACGACTTCACCCGTCGAGCCCGCCGGTCGGTGAGTCTTGGTAGGTACCAAGAACAGCATGACCAACCACGCCTGTCAACGCTTGGTACCTACCAAGTGGCGTAGGGTGTGGACGTCATCGGTAAAGGGAGGCAGGGACGCGATGAGGAACAAGGCTGACCGTGCTGACGGACGAACATCGGCTGAACCACGCCATGTGATCCTCGCGACCACGCTTCGCGAGGCGATCGCCCGTGGCGACTTCAGTCCGGGCGAACGCCTGCCGCCGGAACGGGACCTCGCCGAGCGTTTCAACGCCTCACGGACGACCGTGCGTCTGGCGCTCTCCGCTCTCAAGTCGCAGGGCCTGATCGGATCAGGACATGGGCAGGGCACCTATGTCCGTCGGCCGCGTCCAATCCGGGTGATGGCCATGGACCAGGATCGGCGTGATCGAAGAGCGGAGAATGACGCCGCCACCTTCAACGCGGAGATCGCACGCCAGGGCGGCATAGGACGCCAGCAGATCGTGAGCGTCAGTCCTGTGCCCGCAACCGGAGAGACGGCGAAATGGCTCGCGGTGCCGGAGGGAACGATGCTGCTGGCCCGGCGCAGGGTGATGCTCGTGGATGAGGAGCCATATCAACTCGGAGACAGCTACTACGTCTACGAACTGGTCCGTGACACGGCCATCGCGGAGATGGCACCCGTCGAGGAGGGGGTGCTCAGTGTGCTCGAACAAGCCCACGGAAGTCCGATCGACCACTTCGTCGACGAACTCAGCTTCCGGATGCCAACGCCTGAGGAAACCACCGCACTGCGCCTGGCCCCAGGCGTTTGCGTCGTCCGGGTGATCCGGGTCGCCTTTGACGCCTACGACAGGCCAATCGAGGCATTCGACCAACTCATGGCCGGTGACAAGCACGTGCTCGTCTACAGGGTGCCTGCGGAATGACAACCCCTTTCATCGAGATCGGGCCGGTCACCCTCGTGGGTGAACTGGTCAGGCTCGAACCGCTGACCATGGAGCACCTCGCCGACCTGTCAGTCGCGGGGAACCACCACGAGATCTGGACGTATCTAGACGAGCCGACACCCGGCGAGGACGAGATGGCCGCGCTGATCGTGGACGCTCTGGACGAGCAGGCGCGAGGGCTACGACTGCCCTTCGCGATCATCGAACGCGCCGACGCACGAGCGATCGGCAGCATCAGTTACATCGACATCCAGCGGACGCACCGCGCTGTGGAGATCGGCTGGGCATGGGTCACACCCGGTCACTGGTGCGCGGGGGTCGCACGAGAGGCGGCCGTTCTCCTGATCCGGCATGCGTTCGAAACCCTCGGCGCGATCCGAGTGGCGTTCAAGACCGACAGCCGCAACATCCGATCGCAAAGGGCACTAGAAGGGCTGGGGGCGACCCGCGAAGGCACGTTCCGCAATCACCGGATCCTGCGTGACGGCCACGTACGCCACTCGATCTACTACAGCGTCATACCAGAAGAATGGCCCGACGTAGCACCCTGACGGCGGGCGAGCCGGACGCGCTCGGGACCCCCCGCATAGGACGATCATCCGGCACGAGAGCCGTCACGGACCGGCGAATACGCGAAAGGTCCTCCCGGGCTTCCGGAAGGACCTTTCGGAGATCGGCTTCGTCAGGGGTGGGCACCGGCGACCGGTCTCATCGACGAGGCGAGGCGAGACGGCCACCGGCACGCGAACGGCCCGGGGGTCAGCTTAGGCCGTTCTGGGTCAGCCAGTCCTTGGCGACGGCCGGCGGGTCGTCCTTGTCGACGGCGACGCGCTTCATCATGTCGACCAGCGCGGTCGTGTCGAGCTTGGCGGAGATGGCGTTGAGCGTCGTGCGCACGGTGTCGTCGGTGCCGGCCTTGTTGACCAGCGGGGTGACGTTCTGGGCGCTGAAGACGCTCTTCGGGTCCTGCAGCGACACCAGGCCGTTGATCAGGATCTTGGGGTCGGTGGTGAAGACGTTGCCCACCTGGACGGCGCCGCTCTTGATGGCGTCGGCCGTGGTATCGCCGGTGGGCTTCCACTCCTTGAACGTCAGGCCGTACACGTCCTTGAACTGGGCCTCGCGGCGCTTCTTGAACTCCGGCGGGCCGCCGACGACGAAGTCCTTGGAGACCTTGGCCAGGTCCTCGATGGTGGTCAGGCCGTTCTTCTGGGCGGTCTCCTTGGTGACGGACAGCGAGTCGTTGTCCTCGGCCGCGGAGGAGTCCAGGAGCTCCAGCTCGGCGGGCAGCTTGGACTTGAGCTCGGCGTCGACGTCGTCCTTGCTGGCGGCGGTGCTCTTGGGGTCGATGAAGCTCAGCAGGCCGCCGTTGTACTCGGGCAGGATGGTCAGCGCGCCGGACTTGATCTGGTCGTAGATGACCTCACGGCTGCCGATGTTGAACTTCTCCTCCACCTGGACGCCCTTGGCCTGCAGGGCCTGGGAGTAGATGGAGGCGAGCAGGACGTTCTCGGGGAAGTTGGCGGAGCCGACGACGACCTTGGCGGCCTCGGCGGGGGAGCCGGACGTGCTCGGGGCAGAGCCGGCGCTCGTGGTGCTGAGCGGATCCCCGCCGCCGCCGCACGCTCCTAGAGTTAACACCGCGGCGGCCGTGACCGCCACGGTGGCGAAGATTCGCCTCATCGTGCAATTTCCTTCCATTTCAGTAGGTAATGAGACTAGCGGACGCGGGCCCGCTGGCTCACCCCCGGTGAGACGACGACTCGCTGCAACAGCGAGAAAGCGAGCTGCACGACGAGCGCCAGCGCGGCTACCAGCACCGCGCCGCCGATCGTGCTGGGGAAGTCCTTGGTCGCGAGTCCGTCGATGATGTAGCGCCCCAGCCCGCCGAGGCCGACGTACGCGGCGACGGTGGCGGTCGCGACCACCTGGATCGCGGCGATGCGCAGGCCGAGCAGGATCAGCGGCAGCGCGACGGGGACGAGCACCCGCAGCAGCACCTGCCCGCCGCGCAGGCCCATGCCGTACGCGGCGTCGCGCAGGTCCTCGTCGACGCCGCGGACGCCCTCGTAGGTGTTGACCAGGATCGGCGGGACCGCGAGGGCGACCAGTGGCAGCAGCACGGGCCATGTGGTGCCGACGCCCGCCAGCAGGACGATCAGCACGACCAGGCCGAGGGTCGGCAGCGCGCGGGCGGCGTTGGCGGCGACGACCACCAGGACGGCCCCGCGCCGGGTGTGGCCGATCAGCAGGCCGAGCGGGATCGCGATGGCCATGGCCAGGAGCAGCGCGGCGAAGGAGAACTCGACGTGCTCCAGCAGGCGGACCGGGATGCCGCCGGAGCCGGACCAGTTCGCGGAGTCGCCGAAGAAGTCGATCAGCCAGTTCACGCGGTCCTCCTCGCGCGGGCCCAGGGCGTCAGCAGACGCTGCGCGAGGACGATCAGCCCGTCCGCCAGCACGGCCAGGGCCATCACCAGCACGATGCCGACGACGATCGGCGTGTAGAACTGGCGTTGCCAGCCGTCGATGAACAGGTAGCCGAGCCCTCCGCGGCCGATCAGCGCGCCGACGCTGACGAGGCTGATGCTGGACACCGTGGCCACCCGCAGGCCGGCGAGCACGACCGGCACCGCGATGGGCAGGTCGACCTGGAGCAGCCGCCGCATCGGCCCGAACCCCATGGCGACGGCCGACTGGCGCACGCTGTCGGGCACGGCCCCGAGCCCGTCCACCACCGCCGGGATGAGCACGGCCAGCGAGTAGAACGTCAGCGGGACGATCACGGTGGTGCGCTCGGCGAGGCCCGTGATCGGGATCAGCACGATGAAGACGGCGAGTGACGGCAGGGAGTAGACGACGTTCATGAGCCCGACCGTGGGCTGGTAGAGCACCCGCCAGCGCGCGCTCGCGAGGCCGAGCGGAAGTGCGATGACCAGGCCGAGCACCACCGGGATCAGCGCCATCACGATGTGGTCGATGAGGAGCTGCTGGATGCTGGGCCAGTTACGGCCGATCCAGTCCCAGCGGACCAGCGGCTCGGTGTCACCCATCGCCCGGCACCCGCCCCGCTCGCCGCAGGGCCTCGTCCAGCGCCTCCCGGGTGACGACGCCGGCGAACCGGCCGTCGCCGTCGACCGCGATGGCGGACCCGGGCGGCGCGAGCAGGGCGGCGTCCAGCGCGGCGCGCAGCGAGTCCTTCTTGAGGTCGAACGTCCCGAACGGCTGGAGCCCGTCGCCGCCGTCCGCGCGCCAGCCGATGGGGCGGCCGTCCTCGTCCAGCGCGACCGACCAGCCGGGGACGCCGCGCTCGGTGCTCACGGCGAGGCCGGAGGCCGGGACGAACGACAGGCGGCGGATGCCGCGGTCCTTGCCGAGGAAGCCCTCGACGAACGCGTCGGCGGGCTCGGCGAGTAGCGTCGCGGGCGCGGCCATCTGCGCGAGGCGCCCGCCGACGCGCATCACCGCGACGGTGTCGCCGAGCTTGATGGCCTCGTCGATGTCGTGGGTGACGAACACGATCGTCTTGTTCAGCTCGGACTGAAGGCGCAGCAGTTCGTCCTGCAGGCTGGTGCGCACCACGGGGTCGACGGCGCTGAACGGCTCGTCCATGAGCAGCACCGGCGGGTCGGCGGCGAGCGCCCTGGCCACGCCGACGCGCTGCTGCTGCCCGCCGGAGAGCTGGAACGGGTAGCGCTCCGCCAGCTTGGTGTCCAGCCCGACGCGTTCGAGCAGCTCCATCGCCCGCGCGCGGGCCTTCTTTCTGTCCCAGCCGAGCAGGTAGGGGACGGTGGCGACGTTGTCCACGATCTTGCGGTGCGGGAACAGGCCGGCCTGCTGGATCACGTAGCCGATGCCCCGGCGCAGGGTCGGCGGGTCGATCGTGCGGACGTCCTGGTCGTCCAGGAGGATGCGCCCATCGGTCGCGTCGATCATGCGGTTGATCATGCGGAGCGAGGTGGTCTTGCCACAGCCGGACGGCCCGACGAACACCGTGATGGCCCCGTCGGGCACCTGGAGGCTGAGATTGTCGACGGCCACCGTGCCGTCCCCATAGCGCTTGGTGACGCCTTCGAATGTGATCACGCACGACCTCGTGCTTCTCGGCCGGGTCCATCAGGCCCGGAATCGTCGAGCCGGTTGCACCCGGCTACCACCCGCTCGGCAGCCCCCACGGTAGGTGACGGCCCGACCGCGGGTCCACTTGATCTCCCCCGGCCACAGCCTACGGTGATCGGCACCATCTGTCCCAGGACACTACTCATACCAAAGTTGTCGGGATTACCGAAAAGGGGGAACGGCCACCGGGACACCGCGTCTAGCTGGTACTTTCGCGATATCTATCAAACTTGCATCGATTGGCGCGGCGGTCGTGACAGCCTTGGCATGATTGGCTATCACGCCTCCCAGAGTTCCCAGGCTTCCCTCTATCCTCCTCAGCCAGGCCAAACCCACACGCCCGCACGAGAATTCCAGAGGATCCGGCTGTGACCCCTTCGCTCATCGATCGCCGCCCCAGGGCCGAGCTGATCGCCGAGCTCTACGACCGTCACGCCGCCGGGCTGTTCGCGTACTGCCACGACCAGCTCGGTGACACCGCCTCGGCCGCCGACGCGCTGGTGGCCGTTCTCACGGCCGTGCCGGCCATAGAGCCCCCGCGCGCGGCGCTGTACGCGCTCGCCCGCCGCGAGATCTACCGGCGCGACGTCGCCTACGCGTTCCCCAGCGTCGACCCGGCCGCCGACCCGGTGACCGCGCTGGTCGAGCGGGTCGTGCGCGAGGTCCGGCCGCACCAGCGCGAGGTGCTGCTGCTGTCCGCCGTCTGCGGGCTGGACACCCCCGAGCTGGCCTGGGTGCTGGACGTCGCCGCCGACACCGCCGAGCAACTGGAGATCAGCGCCCGCCACCGCTTCACCCGGTCGCTCACCGCCGCCATCGCCTCCGCCCGGTCCGGGCCGCTCGTGCCCACGTCGGTGTCCGAGGTGTACGACGCACTCGTGATCGCTCCGGCGGAGGACGCGCTGGCCCGGCTGCCCTGGCGCACGCCGCCCATCGCGCTGCGCACGCAGGTGCTCAACGGCATCCCGGAGGACGCGAGCGTCGTCCCCGCGAGCCGGCAGGACGTCAAGCACCTCTGGCCGACGACGCCCCGCTGGCCGCTCCCGCTGGCCGAGCCGAACCCGGTCACCAACGCCGGGGTGTTCCCCGCGGAGCTGACGCCTCCCAAGCGCGGGCGCAGGTCGAAGCACGAGGCCACGACCGAGCCGATGCCGAAGGTGCGCGACGCGGCTCCCCCGGAGACGCCGCTGGTGCTCGCCGCGCCGGTGCCCGCGGACGTGCTGGACGCGCCGGCGCCCCCGGACGCCGTGCCCTCGGACACCGCGCCCCCGGACACCGTGCCCTCGAAGTCCGAGCACGTGTCCACGCCCGCATCCGAGTCGGCGTTCGGCAGGGCGCTGGCCACCGGGCAGTGGCCCACGTTGCAGCGCACGCGCAGGCGGGCGCGGCCCAAGCCGTCCAGGAAGCCGGAGCCCTCCGAGGCCCCCACCACCACCGAAGCCCACCCGGCCGAGGCCGGGCCCGCCGAGGCCCGCGCGAGCGAGGCGCGGACCTCGGCACCCGAGCCGGCGGTCCATGCGACCGGCGACGTGCTCGTGGCCGGGCAACCGATCGTGGCGCTCCCCGAGATCGACCCGGCCGACGCTCTCACGGCCACGCAGCCGATGGACATCGTGATACTCACGGACGACGCCGAGCCGGTGACGGTGGGCGAGACGGTTGTGAGCGCCGCCGCCGTCGAGGCGAAGACGCCCGTCGAGGCGAAGACGCCCATCGGGGCCAAGGCGCCCGAGGTCGCGGAGGCCGTCGCCGAGGTCGTTACGGCCACCGAGCCGGACGCGACGGTGCCGGCGGACGCGGCGGCGACGGCGTCCGAGTCGGTGGCCACGATCGCCGCCGAACCGGGCGCGGACGCCGAGGAGGCCGGCGAGCCGGCGAAGGCGCGGTCCGTCAGGACGAAGGCGCGTCGGCACAAGCGGCCCAAGCCGATCAAGGTGGGCGAGCACCACTACGACTGGCTGTGGGAGCTGGTCGGTTTCCTGATCTGCGTCGCCATCGCGCTGGCCGTCTTCTTCGCGGTCCCGACGCTCGTCACCCCCTGAGACTCCTCGCGCCCGGCGCGCGGGAGCGTGGGGTCAGCGCGGGAGGTGGAGGCGGACGGTGCCGGTGGCGTGGTCGCCCAGGCCGACCGTGCCGCGCACCTCGACCGTGACCTCACCGGCCTCGTAGGCGGCGACGGTGCCGTTGAAGATCAGCGTGTCGCCGGCGTACGCGGGGACGCCCAGCCGGACGTTGATGCTGCGGATCAGCGCCTCGGGGCCTGCCCAGTCGGTGACGTACCGCTCGACCAGGCCCATGGTGGTCAGGATGTTCAGGAAATCGTCCCGCGCGCCCGGGTCCTCAGATTGCGCCCGCCTGTCGTCCATGCCCTCGGGTGCGGCCGAGAGGACGTTGACGGAGGTGACGTCAATGCGCAGCGGGGGCAGGGCTGCGCCGCACTCGATGTCGTCTTCCGTCAGTGTGCGCATCACGGCTCCCGGAGCGCCCGCAGGGGCGAATACCAGCTCCTCGTCCGCCTCGCGGCGGGTCACCCGCACCGGCATATCTATACCCACCTTCTCCGCGTCGCATTCAGCAATGTTTCCGGCAATTCACGGACCTTCAGGTAATTCCATTACGGTCACGACAAAAGGCGGCACGGTGCCCGGCATGGGCGAGCCGTGGTGCCCGGCGAAGCCCGCGAGCCTCACCGAACCCGCTCGTCACCACCCATTTTCCGGCCTCCCGTCCCGCGCGAAGGGCACACCGGTCCCGGCGGGGGCCGGAACTCGCCGCAGGCCGGGAATTTCTGGATCTGTGGCTCGCCTGCCCGTCCACCGTCCCAGAAAATCGCGGCATCACGGTTGACCACGGCATTCAGAGGATATGACGGCCGCTCCTCAGACCCGGCTTTCTTCTCCCGGAGAAGAAACTTCAATACCCGGAACATCATTTCCCTCACCGGCTCGCCGTCGGAACACCACACAACCGGTCATGCCATGAAATATCCCACCCTGACGACTTCTGCCGCGCACCGGCCACGCCACCAGATCACCCTCGAACTAGAACAGATTCCAATCTGCACCCGAGGCCGCTTTTGGGAACGCTTCGGGAGCCCGGCCCCCCACCCAAACCGCATGGAAGACCGGCATTCCCCACAACCGGTCGGTAACAAAGCCCGCTTGCGTCCTATCCGGTAACGTGTTCTCATGCGATCCCCGCATGCCGCCCCCGTCACCCCCGCCGCCCCCGACGGCGGCGAGCACCCGGCGCCTCCCACGGCCTCGGCGGCCGCCGGCGTCCGCACGCGCAGTCAGCACCAGCGGCGCAAGCGCATCGTCCAGGCCGCCGCCGCGCTCGCGTCCCGGGGCGGCGTCGAGGCCATGCAGATGCGGACGGTCGCCGAGCGCGCCGGGGTCGCCCTCGGCACTCTTTACCGCTACTTCCCCTCCAAGATGGATCTCGTGGTCGCCGTCGTCAGCGAAGAGATCGACCTGCTGGAGGCCAGCATCGAGCGCAGGCCGCCGAGCGCCGCGACCCCGGCGGGCCGCGCGGTCGACGTGCTGATGCGGGCCACGCGCGGGCTCATGCGCGAGCCGGAACTGGCCGACGCGCTGATCCGCTCGCTGATCATGGCCGATGTCGAGACCCCCTTCGGCGACCGCATGGCCGGACTGCTGCTGCGCGTGTCGGCCGACGGCCTCAGCCTGGAGTCCGCCGACGAAGAACAGTACGCGCTGGCCGGGTCGCTCGCGGGCGTGTGGGTGCACGAACTGCTGGAGATGCTGCGGGGCCGGCGTACGTACGAGCAGGTCCAGCGGCGCATCGAGATCGCGGCGGGCCGTCTGTTCGCCGGCCTCGGCGCCTGAGGTGAACGGCGCCCGGCGGGGCCACGAGCATGCCGACCGGGCCTGGAACACCCGCGACACACAGGCCACATCTGAGGCCCCCGGTGCGCGGTCCTGTTCACGACAGGGTCACATTGACCACTTACACTCATAGACATCCGATGTCTCGGCAGCATCAGCGTTGTTGCGCGCGTATATAGGGTGGTGACTTCGTGGCGGTCACAGACGCTGCGATCGAAAAGATCAAAGGAATGATCGTCTCCGGCGAGCTCGCCCCCGGCGCGCGGCTGCCCAAGGAGGCCGATCTCGCGGAACGGCTCGGCCTGTCCCGCAACTCGCTGCGCGAGGCCGTCCGCGCGCTCGCCCTGATCAACGTCCTCGACGTGCGCCAGGGCGACGGCACGTACGTCACCAGCCTGGAGCCCCGGCTGCTCCTCGACGCGCTGTCGTTCGTGGTCGACTTCCACCGCGACGACACCGTGCTGGAGTTCTTCCAGGTCCGGCGCATCCTGGAGCCGTCCGCCACGGGCATGGCGGCCACCAACATGGACGACGCGGACATCGCCGAGCTGAAGACCATCCTCGACGCCCTGCCCGAGAACCCGAGCATCGAAGAGCTCGTGGCCAACGACCTGCGGTTCCACCAGTTCATCGCCAAGGGCTCCGGCAACACGGTGCTGGCCTCGCTGATCGAGAGCCTGTCCGGCCCCACCACCCGGGCCCGCATCTGGCGCGGTCTCACCCAGGAAGGCGCCGCGGCCAAGACCCGCGAGCAGCACACCGCGATCTACGAGGCCATCTCCGCCCGCCAGCCCGACATCGCCCGCGCCTGGGCGACGGTCCACGTGGCGGGCGGCGAAGAATGGCTCCGCCGGGCCCTCTGACCCGGTCCCGCCTCCCCCATGCCTTACGGCTCACGCCGGCCTGGCGCCCGCCACCGTCCCCGCATGGCATCCTGACCAGGGCGAACGCCCCGAGCGCCCGGTAAAGAAAAATCTCCCGTGATTTCATCGCACGGCACGTCGATCCGGGCGGGTCTCGCGCGTCGGACTCCATACCGAGCCCGGACAGGGCATCGCGAAACACCCGGAAGGAACTGACATGGCGAAATATCTGATCCTGATCTACGAGGACGAGGCCTCCTGGGCCAACGCGGGCCCCGAGGACTACGAGCGGGCGATGAAGGAGCACACCGCGTTCGGCGAGAACAACCGCGACGTCCTGCGCGGCGGCGAGGCCCTGCACCCGGGTTCGATGGGCACCAGCGTCCGCAAGGACGCCTCCGGCGACTTCGTGGTCACCGACGGCGCCTTCTTCGAGACCAAGGAGGGTCTGGGCGGCTACTACCTGATCGAGGTGGACGACCTCGACCAGGCCATCGCCGTCGCCAAGCAGGTCCCCGCCCCGTACGGCGGCGTCGAGGTCCGCCCGGTCATGGTCTTCAGCTGAGACAAGTTCCCATGTCCCGGGCGATCGTTCACGCACCTCGGCCTCACGGGTCCGGCCCGCCCGGATCCCCGGCCACGACGCCCGGGACCGGGACGTGAACCCCGCCGTCGCCGACGCGGTCGCGGACGCGCACCGTCGCGAGTGGGCCTTCGTGCTCGCCGCGACGGTCCGCGTCACCCGCGACCTCGACCTCGCCGAGGAGTGCGTCCAGGACGCGTACGCGAAGGCCCTGGCGACGTGGGACGAACGGGGCATCCCGGCCAGCCCGGGGGCCTGGCTGACCACGGTGGCGAAGAACCGCGCCCTGGACCTGCTGCGCCGGGACGCGACGATGCGCCGTTCGCTGCCCCTGCTGCTCGACGAACAGACCACCCCCGAACCCCCCGAACCCGACGGCTCGCCGGTCGAGGACGACCGGCTGCGGCTGATCTTCACCTGCTGCCATCCCGCGCTGTCCGAGCAGGCGCAGGTCGCCCTGACCCTGCGCCTGCTGTGCGGGCTCACCACCGCCGAGGTCGCCCACGCGTTCCTCGTCAGCGAGACGACCATGGCCGCCCGCATCACCCGGGCCAAGAAGAAGATCGCCACGGCCCGCATCCCGTACCGCGTGCCGCCCGCCGAGGACCTGCCCGCGCGCATCGACGCCGTCCTCACCGTCGTCCACCTGCTGTTCACGACCGGCCACACCGCCCCGGCCGGCGACACGCTCGTCCGCCACGACCTGCTGGACCGTTCGCTCGACCTGGTCCGCATGCTGCGCGCCCTGCTGCCGGGAAACGGCGACGTCACCGGCCTGCTGGCGCTGATCGTGCTCACCCACGCGCGCAGCGCCGCCCGCGTGGCCGGCGACGGCCGCATGCTGCTGCTCGCCGACCAGGACCGCACCCGCTGGGACCACGCCGCCATCGACGAGGGCGTCGCGCTCGTCCGCGAGTCGCTCCAGAGCCGTCCCATCGGCCGCTACGCGATCATGGCGGCGATCGCGGCCCTGCACGCGGAGGCGCCGTCCTGGGAGGAGACCGACTGGCACGAGGTGGTCTGCCTGTACGACCTCCTGCTACGCGTCTGGCCGTCCCCGGTCGTCGCCCTCAACCGTGCCGTCGCCGTGGGCTTCGCCGACGGTTTCGCCTACGGCCTCAAGGAACTGGACGACCTCGCCGCCGACCCCCGCCTCGCCGGCTACCCGTACCTGCCCGCCGCCCGCGCCGACTTCCTCCACCGCCTCGGCCGCACCGCCGAGTCCCGCACCGCCTACGAACAGGCCCTGACCCTCACCGACAACACCCTCGAAAAAACCTTCCTCACCACCCGCCTGAACGACCTCGGCCCCGACCAGAATCACCCACCGGCGAACCTGCGAGGACGAGGCCCCACCCGGCGTAACCGCGATTGACTTCCGCAGTCGTTCGACTACGATAGGTCACGCGCGGTCGGGTTCGAACCGCGAAGTGAGGCCGGGCTTCCCGCCGGATGACGGGCACCCGGCCATCGCGTTTTCACCCCCATCCCCGAAACCCTTCCGCCCGCACCCACGCGAGCACCGGCCCTAGCGCTTCCACATACTCACCCCCACGCCCCAGCAGGCGAGCGGCGACGGCTCCCGCGACGATGTCCGGCAACCAGAGCAAGGGCTCTTTGGCCGATGAAGCATGTTCCACGGTGAACCGAGGCGGACGCCCCGCCGCGTCGCCGCGTCGCCGTCGGCACGGCGACCGCGATGGCCGCGATCCACGGCGCCGGAGTCGTCCACCGCGATTTCAAGCCCGGCAACGTGCTGATGGGCCCCGACGGGCCGCGCGTCATCGACTTCGGCATCTCGCGCGTAATGGACACGACGGCCACCACCGGCAGGGTGCCGGTGGGCACGCCCGCGTACCTGTCACCCGAGCAGCTCAAGGGGGAGCGCGCGGGCCCGCCGGCGGACGTGTTCGCCTGGGCCCTCACCGTGGCGTTCACCGCGGGCGGCCGGCACGCGTACGCGGCCGGCACCTTCGAGGCGATCCTCGGCCGCATCCTCTTCGGACGGCCGGACCTGGACCCGCTCAGCGGGCCGCTGCGGGAGCTCGTCGCCGACTGCCTCGTCGAGGACCCGGCGCGGCGGCCGACCGCCGACGAGGTGCTGCGCCGGCTCATCGCCCGCAGCGCGGCCGGGGTCGCCTCGTCCGGAGAGGTGCTGAAGGCGGGCGCGGGTCTGGCGGCGGAGGGCGCCGGGGAAGCGGAGGGGCCGGCGACGCTGACCTCCCTGCCGCCCGTGGGACGGCGGCGGTTGTGGTGGCCCGCCGTCATCGCCGGGAGCGCCGTGCTGGTGGCCGGGGTGGCGGCGGCCGCGGTGGCGTGGCGGGATTGCGGCGCGACGCCGGGCGCGTACGCGGGGCGGTGGACGGGTAGCGCCGAGCATCCGACGGCGGGGCGCGTGTTCCCTGTGGAGGTGCGGCTGGGCGACGCCACCTCGACGTGGGACGGGCCGGGCCGCATGCGGTGGGGGGAGGACCTGCGCTGCGCCGGGCGGCTTTCCCTGACGGAGGACAACGGCGTGACGGCGACCTACAGGCTCGACCAGGTGCGCGGGAAGCAGTGCTTCCCGGGCACGCTCGCGCTCAGATCCACGGCCGACGGCCGGGCGACGTTCTCGGTCACCCGGGACGACGAGCCGGTCCCGCGTTACTCGGGGACGCTCGCCCGCACGTCCTGAACGGACGCTCGGCCCCTCGCGCGTCATCGCGGGAAGCCGGCGTCACACCGGCCCCGGCGCGTCGCTGCACGACCGGGCGGGCGTCAGAGGTCAGAAGTCGGCGTTGACGCAGGCGAGGCGCGGGCCCGCCGTTCCGGCGTGGCCGGCGTCGGTGTGGGTGTGCTCGGCGTGGATGACCACGGAGCGCGGGTGGCGGTCGGTGAACTTCCAGTCCAGGGCGGAGCGCGCGGAGGCGTCGCCGTGGGCGTCCGTGGTGAAGTCCAGCCAGACCTCGTTGCGGGCGTTGGCGTACTTGGGGTCGGTGGAGGGGGTCTTCGGGTCCTGCTGATGCTGGTAGTGCGGGCCGGCGTCCTCTCCCTTGGCCCCGCACGGCTTCATGTGCACGTGCGCGCCGTAGGAGTGGTTCGGGAGCAGGCCGTTGACGCGGAGCTGGACGATCGAGTGCCCGTCGTTGCCGGGGAGGTACCCGACGGCCACCGCGGCGCCCGCCGGGACGAGCTTCTGGTCGTAGGTGGTGGCCACCTGCCCGGCGGTGTACGGTCCGAAGCGGCCGAGCGCGAGGATCGGGTCCTGGCCGCTCGTGGAGCGCACCGGGGCCTGGCGACCGTGCGCGCCGGGGAGGGCGGCGCCCGTGCTGAGCAACGTCACCGGCAAGAGCAATGCCACCATTCCCGCACGGACCGCCATCATGACATCTCCCTTTCCTCGCCGGGGCCGACGCCTAGTCGTCGGCTTTTGCCGATATACCCGGACATCACGCTGGGTTGGGCCAATGTCGCGTTAAAAGTCCACAATGCATGCCCCTGAGCAGCGCGAACACCGATCCCACCGACGGCCGGACAGGGAAAGGAAATCACCGCCCAGCGGCAGGTGTCATCGCATCGACGGCGTCCAGAATGCCGCCCCCCCCCGCACGGTCCCCCGTTTCCGGACAATCCCGCGCATTTCCCGCACTCCACCGGCAATGGCCGCCCCCAGAGGGCAGAAAAGGGATAAATCCCGAAAAGTCCCCCATTAAGCCGACCCCGGGATCACACGTGCAACGCGTACGCCGCCCGGGCCGTGCCCTCGAAGACCAGATCGCGCTCGGACATGCTCAGCCCACCCGTGAGGCTCCGCGCGAGCTCCACAACCTGCCCGTAGGAGGCGGCCGGCTCGCACGCCGGCCCGTCCGACCCGAACATCACCCGTTCGGCCCCGAAGCAGGACAGGAAATGGCCGGCGTACGGTGCGAGGGCGGCGACGTCCCAGGACCGCCAGTCCACCTCGATGACGAGCCCGGACAGCTTGCACATCACGTTGTCGAAGTCTGCATCGCCGCCGAGCCGTCCTCGCAGGTCATGAGCTCGTCCGGCCTCGTCGAGGACGGCGGGCGCTCTTCCCCGGGCGGTCCGACTCGCAGTAGCTTCACACGTCCCCCTCGCAATCATCCGACGTCTTGAGCGGAAAGATTACGCGGAGATAGGCCAGCACCAAGAGCGCAGGTCGACACTCGGAACATTCATCCGATGCCCATTTCATAACGAAGGCGCTCCACGAGATTCGTACGGTGACATGCTGGATACGGTCCGCCATGCGCGGTGGTCGCGGCCCCGGCGCCACGAGGGCGGCCCGGCACGCCCGTACCCGCGGCATAGAACACGTTCTAGAATTCTCGAGCACGCTGCCGATCGAGTCTCTGGGTGGTCAAATGGAAATCAACCTCGTCGACCAGGACCATTACGCGCGGTACGGCGCACCGCACGAGCAGCTCAAGTGGCTGCGCGACAACGACCCGGTCTTCTGGCACGAGGGTGACGAGGAGCGCGGCTGGCCGGGCTTCTGGGCGATCACCAAGCACGAGGACGTCGTCCACGTCTCCCGCAACTCGGAGATCTTCTCCTCCGCCAGGAGGCTCGCGCTGTTCAACGAGGTCCCCGAGGAGCAGCTCCTGCTCCAGCGCATGATGATGCTCAACCAGGACCCGCCGGAGCACACCCGCAGGCGGTCGCTGGTCAACCGCGGTTTCACGCCCCGGCAGATCAACACCCTGGAGACCCACATCCGCGAGATCTGCCACGAGCTGATCGACGAGGTCGCGGACAAGGGCGCCATCGACTTCGTCACCGACGTCGCCGCGCCCCTCCCCCTGTACGTCATCTGCGAGCTGCTCGGTGCGCCGGTCGAGGACCGGAACCAGCTGTTCGAGTGGTCCAACCGCATGATCGGCGCCGAGGACCCGGACTACGCCGGCGGGCCGACCGACGGCGCCGACGCGGCGATGGAGGTCTACGCGTACGCCAACAAGCTCGCCGCCGAGCGCCGCGAACAGCCGCGCCCCGACATCGTCACCAAGCTGCTCCAGCCCGACGAGAACGGCGAGACGCTCAGCGAGAACGAATTCGACCTGTTCGTCCTGCTCCTCGTCGTCGCGGGCAACGAGACCACCCGCAACGCGGCCTCCGGCGGCATGCTGACCCTCTTCGAGCACCCCGACCAGTGGGAGCGCCTCGTCCGCGACCCCGCCCTCACTGGCACGGCCTCCGACGAGATCGTCCGCTGGGTCTCCCCCGTGAACATGTTCCGCCGCACGGCCACCCGCGACACCGTCCTGCGCGGCAAGCAGATCAAGGAAGGGGACAAGGTCGTCGTCTTCTACTCCTCGGCCAACCGGGACGAGGACGTCTTCGCGGCCCCGGCGTCCTTCGACATCGCCCGCGACCCCAACCCGCACATCGGCTTCGGCGGCGGCGGCGCCCACTTCTGCCTCGGCAACCACCTCGCCAAGCTCGAACTGCGCGTGCTGTTCGAGGTCGTCACCGAGCGGCTGCCCAACCTGCGGCAGACCGGCGAGGCCAAGCGGCTGCGCTCCAACTTCATCAACGGCATCAAGACACTCCCCGTGGAGGTCTGAGCGACGCCCCCGCCGCCACCGGAGGTCTGGGGCCGTCGCCGAAGGCCTGAGCGGCACCATCGCCGACGCCGGGGCCCCTACGGAGGGGCCCTGTGGAGGCCCGGCCGTGCCGGGGCCCGGCACTTTAGGGGCCCCGGCTTCGGCCCGCGCGCCTGTCCGCGGGCCAGGACCCCGGCTTACGATGAGCGTGCCCGATCATCCGTACCGGCGGAGGCGCAGATGTCCCCCACGCTCACGGCCGGCGGCCCGCGCGGCGCGCGGATCGCCCACGGGCTCGCCGCGTCCTACGAGGAACTGGCCGCTCTCATGGAAGGCCTCACCGACGGCCAGTGGCGCGAGCCGACCCGCTGCGCGGGCTGGGAGGTGCGCGACGTCGCCGGGCACGTCACCGGCCTCGCGTCCGACGTCGCGAACGGCGCCGTCGGCAGCCGCACCGGCGACCAGCAGGCCGCCGACCTGCGCGAGCTGTCCCCGCCTGAGATGGCGGAGAGCCTCAGAGGCTCGGCCGCGGCGATCGGACGGTTCCTGGACGGGCTCGGCGAGGACACGTGGCGCGCGCCGAGCGGGATCGGCACCGACACCTTCGAGCAGAGCTACCGGCGCCTATGGAACGACCTGTACGTCCACACCGACGACATCCGGACGGCCCTCGGCCTGCCCTCCGGCCGCGGTCCCGCGCTGGCCGCCAGCGTGGCGCACATGGAGGACCGGCTGAAGCGGGCCGGCTTCGGCCCCGCCCGCGTCCTTCTCCACGCTCCCGGCGACACCGCGCCGGACGTTCCCGGTGGCGTGCTGGAGCTGGTGTTCGGGGACGCGGACGGCGCGCCCGCGACGCCGCTCACCGACCCGCTGCGGTTCGTCCTCGTCGCCACCGGCCGCGTGGACCCGTCCGAGCTGGGCCTGCCGCCCGAGGTCAACATCTACCGGACGTACTCCGGACGCCCCTGACGCCGCGCGCGGACCACTCCCCATCCCGCAGCCGCCGAGGCCCCGCCGCGCTGGAGTACACCCGCTGAGGCTCGATCGACATGACCGCCGGCCTGGCCCTCGCCGCGACCCTCGCCCGCTGCGCGCTCACGGTCCCCCTCGCGGGGGCCGGCTGGTGGTTCGTCCAGGAGAAACTCACTCTCACCCTTCCCCTGGCGGTCGCCGGTGCCCTCACCTGGGTCGTCCGCAAGCGGGAACGAGCGGTGTTGGTGAGCGGGCGGTCAGGAGAAGCCGAGGCGGGCCAGGGGTTCGACCAGTTCGCGTTCCTCGTAGGAGAGGTGGGACAGCAGCGCGTCGGTGAGCAGGTCCACCGCGGCCTGGAGGGACTTCAGGCCGTCCGGCTCGGTCACCAGGGCGACCAGCGCTTGGTCGACGCCTTCGAGGACCTCGTGGATCACGTGGTGTTCCTGCTCCAGGCGGTCGACGACCGGCGCGAGGCCGGGCATGGCATGGCGCAGGTGGGGGAAGACGCTGGCGTCCTCCAGCGTGTGGTGGGTGGTGACCACCCGACAGTAGGACTGGCAGTAGACGCCGAGCGTCCAGTTGTTCTGCCGCATGGTCATCTCGTTGATCTGGGAGCGGGCGGTCCCGGGGTCCATCGTCCCGGCCACGACCTGCTCGACGAGCCCGCGCAGGTTGCGCAGCTCTTCCCGCAGGTGGTCGTGCACGTCGATGAGGTGACGGCCGGCGGCCTGCTCGTGCGCGGTGTAGCGGCGGCCGAGGTCGGGCGCGGGGCCGGTGGGGCGGGTCGTCTCATCCCAGACCCGCACGTCGCTGAGCCGGGTGCCGTCGTCGGGGGTCGGCACGACCGCGAGCGCCGAGGTGGGGACGGCGGGCCGGGCACGGGTAGGCGAGCTGGACGGGGTGGTGGCCGCTGAAGCGGTGACCGCCGAGGTCGTACCCGGTGAGGTCGTGTTCGGTGAGGCCGTGTTCGGTGAGGTCGTGTTCGGTGAGGCCGTGTTCGGTGAGGCCGTGTTCGGTGAGGTCGTGGACACCGCGGCCTGCTCTCGGTCATCGGCGGCGCCGCCCGGCTGCGAGCCCTCCGACGGCGGCGGGTTCGTCCGTCCCGCGCGCTCGGTCGCGACCAGTTCCTGGACGGCCGGGGCGACCTCGGCGGCGAAGCGGCGGATCACGTCCGGGTCGTCGCCCATCACGATGTAGCCGCTCATGCCCTGCGTGAGGGTGAGCTCGGCGAGCTGCTCGGCCCACACGTGCGCCGGTCCGTTGAGGAAGCCCGTCCCGCGCGCCGCGAACGTGCCGGCGATGTTGTACAGCCGCCGCACGTCGGACGGCTGACGCCCGGCCTCCAACGCGGCCTCGTCGATCATCGCGTTCATCGCGGGCAGCTCGTCCGGCCCCGCGTACGGGCTGCTGGGGAGCCATCCGTCGGCGAGCCGTCCGGTCAGCGCGAGCATGCGCTTCTTATACGAGCCCACCCAGATGCCGACATCGTGGGCGGGCGCGGGGCCGGGGTGGGCGCCCCATACGCGGTAGTGCGCACCGTCCACCCGGACCGTCCCACCGTCGGCCGCCCAGATCGCCCGGATGATCTCGATGGCCTCCTCCAGGGCCTCGACGCCCTGCGGCGGGGTGAGCCGCCGCCCGCCCATCGCGGCGACGCCGTCCCAGAACGCCCCGGCGCCGAGGCCGAGCTCTACCCGCCCGCCGCTGAGGATGTCGAGGGTGGCCACACTGCGGGCGAGCACGGCCGGCGGCCGCAGGGGCAGGTTGGCGACGTTCGGGGAGACGTGCACGGTCGAGGTGGCGGCGGCGATGACCGACAGCAGCGTCCAGGTGTCCAGGAACCGCGCCTGGTAGGGGTGGTCCTGGACGGTCACCAGATCCAGGCCCACCTGCTCGGTGAGCTGGGCGAGCGCGACGACGCGGTCGGCCTGGTCCGCCTGTGGGGTGATGAAGGTTCCGAACAGCAACTCGTGCCCGTAGTCGGCCATGTCGCTTCCCGCCGTCTCAGTCAGGTGGTCGGTACGCGAGAGATAGTATGTGAAACAGAAGAGTTGTCAAACAGAAGGTTGCAGACTCAAGGATCGGCCCCGCACCGGACGACCTCCCACCGCTTCGCAGGGCACACGATCGAGCCGAGCGAAATCACTCTTCCACGCTTTCCGACGCGTCCGGCCCAGATCGGCGAGCACGCATTCTCGCGGGCGGAACGGTGGATATGCCCGCACGCGGGACGGTACACATGTCCGTAGGCGGAACGGTGCGCGAACGGGAGTTTTCGCGCGTTGCTCGACCTCCTGGGCGCGGCGAAGGTCCATAGTGGCGCGGGCTTCGCGTCGATACGCTTGGAGCCCGCGCTCGACGTCCATGGAGGAGCTCATGGCCCCTGGCCCCCTGCAGTCGGGGGATCCCCCCGCGCTGGGCGCGTTCCGGCTCGTCGGGCGCCTGGGCGAGGGCGGGCAGGGAGTCGTCTACGAGGGGCTGGACCCGTCCGGCGGGCGCGTGGCCGTCAAGGTCCTCAAGGGCGGCGCCGATCCGGACACCCGCCGCAGGCTGGCCAGAGAGCTGGAGTCGGCGCGCCGGGTGGCGCCCTTCTGCACGGCCCGCGTGCTGGCGGCCGACCTCGACCGAGCCGATCCGTACGTCGTCAGCGAGTTCGTCGCGGGCCCGTCCTTACAGGAACGGGTGCGGGACGGCGGCCCGCTGCGCGACGGCGACCTCGACCGGCTCGCGGTCGGCACGGCCTCCGCACTCGCGGCCATCCACGGCGCCGGGGTCGTCCACCGCGACTTCAAGCCGGCCAACGTGCTGCTCGGCCCGGACGGCCCCCGCGTGGTCGACTTCGGCATCGCCCGGCCGCTGGACGCCAGCACGGCGCCCTCGGCGCTGTCGGGCACCCCGCCGTACATGGCGCCCGAGCAGCTCAAGGGCGTGCACGGGTCCCCTGCCGCCGACGTGTTCGCCTGGGCCGCCACCATCGTCTTCGCCGCGACCGGACGGCCCCCGTTCGGCAGCGACACGATCGCCGCCGTCTTCAACCGCATCCTCACCCAGGATCCCGATCTGACCGGCGTTCCCGAGGGCCTGCGCGCGACCCTGCTCACCTGCCTCACCAAGGACCCGCAGGCGCGCCCCTCGGCGCGGTCGCTCCTGGTACGCCTGGTCGACCCGGGAGCCGCCACCGTCACGGTCCCCGAGGTCGGCCCGGTCCCGACCGCGTACGTCCCCGCCGGCTGGTCCGGCACCGGCCCTGCCGGTCAGGGAACGCTTCCCTACGCGCCTGGCGCCGGGCCTGCCGGACAGGGGACCGTTTCCTATGCGCCCGGCGCCGACCCGGCCGGCCATCAGGTCCCGGGGCCACCCAGGCCCGGCGGTCTGCACGGCCTCGGGCCAAGCGGTCCGAATGGACCCGGTGCGACCAAGGTGCTCCCGGCTGACCCCGGAGCGCCCACGACCATACGTGCCACCACCGTGCCCCCAGAGCCTGTCGGGACATATCCGGCGACGCCGTACCGCGAGCGCAGCACGCGGAGGACCGGACGCGCCGTACCGCTGACCATCGCGGCCGTGGCCCTGGCGGGGGTCGCCACGACGGGCGTGCTGTACGCGAACGGGACGATCGGCCGCTCGCCCGGTGGAACCCAGGCGACCGATCAGGCGACATCCGGCAAGACCAAGGGCCAGGAATCGACGGCACCAGCCTCGGCACCGTCGTCCGCTCCGGCCGCGACCACGGAAGCGCCGGCGCCCACGCAGGCATCCGACCCGACCGGCGCCTCCGAACCGGCGTCTGGACCGACGTCGGCTCCGCCGCCCGCCCAGGGCGGCGGCATCCCGGCGACCTTCGCGGGAACCTGGACCGGACAGATCGAGTCCCAGGACAGCCGCAAGGTCACGTACAACCTGACAATCACGATGCGGGCCGGACAGAGCATCGCGCAGTGGGCGCACGACGACTGCCGTCAGCAGGCCACGCTCACCAGCGTTACCAGCGGCACGGAGCTCCTGTTGAGGGTCGAGCAGAGCTACCCATGCCCGGGCGGAGACGCGACCCTCAAGCTGAGAGATTCCCAGACCTGGTTGGACAATGTATGGCAGGAGGGCGAAGGCGGGTTGGAGTACCGCGGAAGCCTCCGCCATTCCTGACCGTTCAGCCGGTCCGCACCGCCCTGAGCGTTCGAGACCGGCCCGCACGTTCAAGAGCCCGCGCAGTCAGGACCGGCCCGCACGTTCGGGACTAGCCCGCGCGGTCAGGACCGCCCCCCACGTTCAAGGCCGGTCCGTGCGGTCAAAGCCGCGTGCGCGCCGCCCGTTCGAGCGGCGCGCACATCACCCGTTCAGCCGACGGGCGATTGGAATGAGATCGACCGTTCAGCTGGCGCGGGCGATCTGGAAGGAGTACGTCCCGGCCTTCGCCGCGCCTGCCCTGACGACGAGCGCGTAGCGTCCGCTTGCGTTCGCGAGGGGGATCTCGAACTCGTTGCCGCACAGCGGGTAGGGCTGCCGGGCCTCGGCGACGCTCTTCTGAGCCGCGTCGAAGAGTTCCATATCGATGTTGCCGCACTGGCCACCGATGATCTTGATGGCGGTGGCGCCGTCCGCGTCGAACTCGAAGCGGTCGATCCGCCCCGGCGGGTCCAGCCGTCCCGCTCCGCCGGGGCTGCCCTCACCGATCTTCAGGCCGATCGCGGCGGGGAACGTGCGCACCTTCACGGTCGCGATCCGGAAGCTGTACGCCCCGACGACGTTCGTATTGCCCCAGACCTCCAGCCGGTGCTTGCCCACCTTGGTGAGCTTGAACAGCGAGGTGCCGTAGCTGAGGCTGGCGGGGGCCGGCCCCAGCGGCTCACCGTCCACCTCGGAGTACACCTGGAACTGGATGTCGGCGCCCTCCATGTCGGTGACCCAGAACTCCCTGGCGTCGCCCAGGTCCAGGGTGAACTTGTCCCGCTGCCCGGCACGGGTCAGCTCGGACGAGACCGTGCTGCCGTCGACGAGGACCCCGCCGGGCGCGACGGGTGCCGCGGCCTTCTCCGCGGTCCCGGTTTCCAGGGGTGTGCTCTCGCTCTGCGGAGGCGTGCTCTCGGCCGGGACGGGCGTGTTCTCCGCCTGCACCGGAGTGCTCACGACGGGCGTGCTTTCACTCGGGGCGGGGGTGCTCGCGACGGGCGCGGTCGCCACGCCTCCGCTCACCTGCGCGGAGGGGGTGGCGTCACCGCCCGTGGTCCCGATACCGGCGAGGCCGCACCCGGCGAGGGCGGTGAGCGCGAGGACGACGGCACCGTGCCGAACCGGTGCGAGGAGGCGCGATGCGCAGAAGTTCGTCATGTCCGTCATTCTTGGAGAGCCCGCTTACAACCCGGTTGCCGCACACTTTCCATTTCCGACACAACTCCGCATCGCCGGACTCGGGTCACCTCGTTGGCATTCATTCCTCACGCGGAGGGGACGGCGCGGCAGACGTCGACGAGGCCCGTCCTCGGCCGTGACCGGCCGTCGTTTGTGAACACCCCCCGCCGATACTTAGTGACGAACACCAAGTGCGCGTGAAGGTTGCAGACGACATGCCGCCCGCCGCGCACATCCGGGTCCGGTTTCCATCCCGGTGACGCAACGAAACGATACGATCACGGTGTGGCGAAGGTAAAGCAGGCGCGGGCGCATGTGGCCCGCCTGGAGTTGAGCACGGCCCAGGCGGCGGTGCTGGACGGTCAGGCGCACACCGCCCGCGCGCTGTGGAACCTGCTGCACGAGTACGCCACCTTCCGGCAGGGCCGGTTGGCGACGTTGAAGCAGTGCGACGAGGCGATCCGGGCGGCTCGTCGTGAGATCGACTGGATGGGCCGGCTGCCCGCCCAGGCCGCCCAAGCGGTGCTGAAGACCTACCGGCAGGCGTGGGCGAACTTCTTCGACCCTGATCACCCCGCGGGGCGCCCGACGTTCAAGGCCCGGTTGCGATCCCGGCCCGCTGTGGATGTGCCCCAGGCCCGCGATCTGCAGATCAAGCGGGTCGACCGGCGGTGGGGTGCGGTCA
>NZ_JBFBCI010000051.1:0-62849 GCF_040683095.1 Sphaerisporangium sp. NPDC051017 | reverse complement strand
ACCTCAATCGCCGGCCGTGACGGGAAGGGGGAGCACCCACATCGATACAGCGTTCATGGGTCTCACCTCCTCGGGCGGTGTCACGGTCAACTGCAAGCTACAAGCCCGAGCATCACCCCGTCCAATCCTTTCCCAGCCACGTGATCACGACTCCGAACGGGCCCGTGCGGTTGCAGGGCGAATCCGGCATGGTGGCCCGGCGGTCAAGAACCACTGGGCCGAGAACGACGGACTCTGACCGGCAACGCCTCATGAATCCTCAGTCCTTGGCGGCTCCGGCCAGGTTCCCGCCCAGGTCAGCTGTCCGCCGTGGCCGGCCGTACCGGTGCGAAGGTCGCCTGACCGGCGCGGCGGAAGCACCAGAGGCGACGGCCGAGTGCGACCGCCCCGAGCACGCAGCAGGTGATGCAGAAGAGCGCCAGCAGCGGCAGCAGCCAGGCGGTGACGATCCAGTACTGGAAGCTGAACGCCCCCCAGATCAGCGTCGGCAGCACCGCGCCCAGCACCGTCACCAGGGCAAGGGGCACGAGCCGCAGAACCAGCCTCGGCCGGCGCGCCGCGCGGCGTCGCGAGGCCCAGCGGCGCGCTCGGACGGCCGCGGTGACCAGCAGTGCGGCCATCCCCACCGTGAGCCCGAGCAGGACCGCGTTCACGACGGTGAGCGGGTTGCTCATCGGCGTTGCCGGTGCCCCGATCCGTTCGGCGAGAAGGTTGGTCGAGAGCAGGCTGGGATCGCCGCCGCTGTTGGTGAGGACGAGGGCGGCCACACCGGTCTTGGGCGAGAAGACCATGTCCCCGGTCCACGTCGCCAGTGTTCCGCCGTGGCCGATCACCGACGGCGGGGCGTCTGCCGCGACGGGGCGGGACCGCCAGCCCAGGGCGTAGTCGCCGGCCTTCGGCTGGACGGTGTGCAACTCGGCCAGGGAGCCGGCACTCAGCAGGTCCGCCCCGAAGGTTCCCTGGTTGAACCGCAGCCACCGCACCATGTCGTCCAGGGTCGAGATCACCCCGCCGTTGCCGACGCAGATTCCCGGCATCTCCGGTGCCGCGACGGCAACCCCGAGAACGACCTCGTACCCGGACGGCAGGCCCTCGGCACGATCGGAACACCCCAGCGTCGAACTGGTGCCGGTCATGCCCAGCGGCCTGAACAGCTCGGTGTGGAGGAAGGCGTCGAAGGACTTCCCCGACACCACTTCGACGATCCTCGCCGCGATCGAGTAGTTGGTGTTGTGGTACTCCGAGCGGGTGCCCGGATCGGCGGCCAGGGTCTTGTCGGCCAGCCCGGCCACGATTTCCTGCGCGCCGCGCGGAGGCGGGAACACGTACTCGTTGTTCGTGCTGTTCGACAGCCCCGAGGTGTGGCTGAGGACCTGGCGCACGGTGATCCCGGTGAAGCGCGGATCGGCCATCCTGAAGTCGGGCAGGACCTTGATGACCGGGTCGTCCAGGGAGACGCGGTCACGGTCGACCAGCAGCATGATCGCCGCAGCCGTCATCGACTTGCTCATCGACGCGATCCGGAACCGAGTCCGCGCCGTCACCGCGTTGCCGTCCCCGTCCTGGCCGCGGACGATCGTCTCGACCGACGACCCGTCGATCACGGCCGCCGCGACACCCGGCGTACCGTAGACGGAGCGGTAGTCGTCGACCAGTCGTTCGCCGGTGGCATGGGCCGGTGCCGTCCAGCCGAGCAGCACGGCGACGAGCACACCGCCGAGGACGAGGAGGGAGGTCACACGAGGAAAGCGCAGACGTAGGAAATGCACGACGTCGAACCTAGGCCGGGCGTCACCGGCCGACATCACCCCAAGGGGTGAGACGGCACCACCCGGCAGGATGGAATCTCAGTCAGGCAGATCGTTGCGACCCACAAGCCCGTTCTCGTACGCGTGGATCACCGCGTGCACGCGGTCGCGCAGGTCCAGTTTCTGCAGGATGGCCCGGACGTGCGACTTCACCGTGTTCTCGCTCAGCACCAGTTCCGCGCAGATCTCGCTGTTGGACCTGCCGCGGGCGAGTAAGCCGAAGATCTCGACCTCGCGTGGGGTGAGGCCGTCCAGGGCTGCCGTCCTCCGCATCGGCACCTGCCGTACGAGATCGAGGATCGTCGCGGCCACCCCCGGGGCGAGCGCCGACGTCCCGGAGGCGACGTCACACACGGCCTGGGCCAGGGCGGCGGGCCGGACGTCCTTGGTCAGGTAGCCGCTCGCGCCGGCCCGGATGGCAGCCACGACCAGTTCGTCATCATCGAACGTCGTCAGCATGAGCACCCGGGTCGACGGTGCGATCCTGACGATCTCCGCCGTGGCGGCGACCCCGTCCATGCGCGGCATGCGGATGTCCATCAGTACCACGTCGAGGCGGTGCCGCCGGACGACCTCGATCGCGGCGCTGCCGTTCGCGACGTCGTGGGTGACCTCGATGCGTTCGTCGGCCGACAGCACCGTACGGAGCGAGGCCCGCAGCAACTCCTGATCGTCGACGAGCATGACATGGATCCCGGTCATGCCCCCTCCTTCGTGGGGAGCCGCGCCCGCAGCACCCACCCGTCGTCCCCGTCGTCGATCGACAGGGTGCCGCCTGCGGTACGCACACGTTCCTCGATCCCTATCAAGCCGGTCCCCTGGCTGCCGACATCGCGAAGCGCCTTGCCGCCGTCGTCGCGCACCTCCACCACCACCTCGGCCGGGGTCCAGCGCAGGCGAACGGTCACCTCGACCGGTGGTTCGAGGTGGCGCAGCGCGTTGGTGATGCCCTCCTGCACGGTCCGGACCGCCGCGACCTCGGCACTCAGGCTCAGTGGCCGTCGCTTACCCACCTCCGCGAACGTCATCGCATGGAGCGGGCTCGCCGCCGAGGCCACGAGGTCAGGGAGGGCATCGAGCGAGATCGGGACCTCTCTGGGCCGGGAATCGGCGCGCGGCGCCACGGTGGCCGGGCCCAAGGTGGCCAGCATCGCTCGCAGACCTTGGTGGGCGTCCCGGCCGACCTCGGCGATGTCGCCGAGTTCGCGGCGGGTCGCCGGATCCGCCGTCGTCACCGCCGCGGCCTCGATCCGCGCGACCATGACGGTGACCGTGTGGGCGATCACGTCGTGCAGGTCGCGGCGGATGCCGGCCCGTTCGTCCGCGACCGCCGCGGCCAGTCGTTCGCTCTCGGCTCGCCGGCCGGCCTCGTGCCTGCGACGTACCAGCAGGGCCGCAAGCCACACACCGCCGACCAGGAGCATCAGCAGCCCGCCCTCGACCAGGCGGGTCCACCCAGGGATGTCAGGGGGCGGCCGGGCCCACGCCACCAGCTCGGTGAGGACGATCCCGAGCGCGGCGACGGCCAACGCAACCACCGAGGACCTGACCGAGACCAGGCTGGTCAGCCGCCACAACGTGAGGGGGAAGCACACAGCCGAGGGCAGCATGCTCGGTGACCAACCCAGGGAGGGCGTCATCACCAGGACGAGCATTGCCAGCGCGCCGATCGCGTACCCCACCCAAGGCCGTCGATGGGCCACGACCGCTCCCACATGGAGCAGGACGGCAGCACCCGCCGCGGCGAAGATCTGCCACAGGTCCGCGCCGAGGTGCCAGACGCCCGCCAGGATGATCACCGTCAGGAGAGCCAGGACCACGTGCACCACCACCGTCGTCACCGGCCATGTGCTCCGGCGCTGGGAGGCTGTCACGGTCGTCGCCTTCCGGTGGGCTCGTGGTGGGGAGCCGTGCCTGGCTCGACGTGCCACAGGATAGCCAGCAACGGGCAGGCCGATTCTGGCGCCCAGCCACGAACCCGCCGGCGAAGCCCGTCGATGAGCTGCCTCATCGAACGCCGAGCCGTCGAAGCGCAGCAACGGTAGCTGGGCGGCCCGCCGATCTTCCCCGGTTCAGGGGTCTCGCCGGCATCCCTTCTCGATGGTGTCCTTGTCGCGCAGCGGGCGCAGTGTGAATCTCGGCGGTCAGGTACGCCAGGGGCGTTGGCGGCAGGTCGGCGATTCGGGCCGGTTGGGAGGAGAACCGGGCCGGCGCCCGATCCAGAACCTTCAATCGCTCGGCAGTGGCGGGCTGGGTGGGCAGGTCACGCATCGGTTGATTCTCTCGAGGGGTGGGTGCTCTACCGACAGCGTGGCAGTTAGGCGGCTGCAGTGGTTGACGCGCCGTCACTCCGGTAGCGGCACAATCTCCATGTGATCTCCGCCGAAGCGGCAGTGGCCGCCGCCGTGTCGATCGCCGTTCGCCGCGGCGTGCGCGTCACCGAGCCCGAGATCCTGAAGGACTCGTTCAACCTGCGGGTGCACCTCCGGCCCGCCCCGGTCGTGGCGCGCGTCCCGACCGTCACCGCGCTCGGCCGCCTGCGCCCCGTTGAGGCGCTGGCCCGCGAGGTCGCCGTCGTCTCCTACCTCGCGAGCAGGGGCGCGCCGGTCGTCCCGCCGAGCGACCTGTTGCCCCCTGGGCCCTTCGAACGGGACGGATACGCCGTCTCCTTCTGGGCGTACGCCGAGCACGACCTGGGCGCGCGCCCGGACGCCGCCGTGGCGGGCCGCCTTCTCGCCGAGTTGCACGACGCTCTGCGCGGGTATCCGGGCGGACTGCCGTACCTCGGCCCGGCGCTGGACGAGACCGCCCACCTGCTCGACCGGCTGGACCCGATGCCCGGAGCCGGCGCCGAGACCCTGGCCGAGCTGCGCGACGACCTCGGCCGGGTGACCGCCGAGCTGAGCGCGATGGACGGTCCCACCCAGGCGCTGCACGGCGACGCGCACCCGGGCAACCTGCTCGCCACGCCCGCCGGGTGGCGCTGGATCGACTTCGAGGAGACCTGCGCCGGGCCGGTGGGCTGGGACCTGGCCTGCCTGCGTGGCACGGGGCGGCTCGACGGGCGCGCGGCACTGCGGGCGTACGGCGCGGACCCCGACGGCGCGGAGCTGCGGCCGTTCTTGCGGGCGCGCCGCCTTCAGGGAGCGCTGTGGATGCTCGCCAAGGTGCGCGGCTTCCCAGGCGAGGCCGCCCGGGCCGAGGCCGCTCTCGACCGGTGGCGCCAGGGGATGAAGGGCTGACCTGGACGGCTCGACGGTCGCCCTGGTGCAAGGATGGCCTCGTAAGCGCGCCACAGGTTTACAGCACGCGCAATGTGATCCACTGGGATGATGTGGCGGCTGTGGATACCGCGCTAGGCCACGACCTGCCCGTGCACACGCCGCGACTGGGCGGGCGTTCCTGGCGCCTACGGTGACGGCCCCCGCTAGGGTCCATGTCACCAGCCAAAGTAACTCTTTGTAATTGGAGTCCGGCCTACGTTGCAGGCGTTGGGTGCTGTCACTGATTCGTGCATCTCGACCACCGTGCCGTACGAGGTGGCCACACAGTCGCCGGTGTCCCACTGGGCGCGCGACACCGGGTTCAGCCAGTACGCGTGGCGGTCCATGCCGGCCAGGCGCTCGAGGGTGGCCAGGGCGGGCGGTGGTTGGAGCGGGTGTCGCCGAGGATCAGCAGGAAGGGCGCGCGGCCGCGGGGCCACGGCCGCCGCCCTTGATGCCTTGCAAGAACAATTCGGCGGTGGCATAGCGTCTCTGATTGGCTTAGCGATCCTGTGCGTCACACAGAATCAAGGCACAACGAGCTGCCCGGTATTCACCGATCGTCTTCGTGCCCTGGTGCCGGCAACCGGAGCCGCCGGCCCGTTGAGCACGTCCCTCCGGACGCTGACCGGTCAGGCGTGCACGGCCTGACCGGGGAGGGTGCCCGACGTCGCCTGGGCGCCGGGCGTGCTGGTGACAGTATGCCACGACATAACTACGATTCGCTAATCGAATCAGAAAGCCTGGGCGTGAGAACGGGTGTCCGCGCTCGTCTTCGAGCGGCATCGCCTGGCACCCGGCACTCGTGGATCGGATCGGATCGGATCATGACCGCTTTGGCGATCCAGATGTCTCACCGGCAAGATCGCACCGTTCTCGCCCTGGCCGGGGACCTGGACGTGGCCTCGTGCCCTCACCTGGACGACGCCGTGGAGGCGGCGCTGTGCGTCGGCTGCCGGCACCTGGTGGTGGACGCCGCCGGACTTCGCTTCTGCGATTCCCACGGCCTGGAGGCGCTGCTGCACGCTGTTGATGCGTTAGGCCAGGTCCATGGAACCGTGGCGCTGGTCAACGTCCATGGTCTGCTGCGCCGTGTCCTGGACATCACCCAGACGGCCGCCTACTTCGCCGCTGTGACCGATGCCCCGGTCTCGTGCGAGGCGCGCCCACCGTGGCGGGCGCCTTGATTCAGCACAGATAAATTATTCAATTCAGAACAGATGATTTGCATTCGATCATGAGGCAGCGCGGTGCCGGTCTTTCGACCGGTCCGTTTCTTCGGGCCGCTTCCCTCACCCGGCGCGGCACTTTCACGGCACCGGGCGCTCCGCAGGTCCCGTGTGTGACCGCAGTGTCCTCAAGTGCTCGATCAGGGGCGGCACGCCGTAGCACCGGCGGGGACGGGCCCCGACGGCTTGAAGCGGCCCCACCGGGGTGGCTTGGGAGCGTGTTGAGCCTGGCCAGTGGGGTCTTCGTCGGCTTCTTGCAGATCTTTCGCGGAATCCGAGGCGAGCCCGGTCGCGTACTTCAGTATTGGTCCGATTTCGGGGGGTGTCTGCGGTGGCCAGGTGGCCGCCGGCCCGCGCGATGTCGCGAAGGCTCGCGGGCGAGCTCTGGGACCCCCGAAAGAGCTTCACCAGGTCTGCGTCCACTTTCAGCGCGCCGACGATCGCGGTCGGGGAGGCGGCCCCTCGCCACGACACGGTCGCGGCGAGGGGCTCCCGGTCTCAGCCCCGGGTGCTGAGGGCGAACACCTTGAGGTTGGCGGTCGCGGCGCTCGTGAACGACGCGGCTTCACGGGCCGGGTCGACGGGCAGGGCGACATGCCAGATGCGCACGGCGCGGCCGTCGGCGGTGCCGTTCACGTTGTAGCGGGTGCCGGCCGTGATCGCCGTTTCCTCTCCGAAACGCGGTGACGGGCTCGCCCAGTCCGTCACCTTCAGCGGGGCTGTCGACGTCGTCCCGTCGGTGTAGGTGATGATGACGTCGGTCTGCTGGTCTCCGTTCACGGCCGTGACGAGCAGGTCGAGGGCCGCGTAGCGGCCCGGGGTGAGATAGGTCCGCTGGCCGCGCAAGCTCATGAAGTTCCCCGCGGTGCCCGCCGTTTGCGGGATCACATAGTCGCGGCCGACGACGGTGCGCACGCCGGGAGCGGGCAGCTGCTCGGCGGGGAAGCTCCAGCCCTTTCCGTCCAGGTTGCCCTGGGCCTTGGCGTCCGCGGTGGCCACGCCGTCCACGTCGTACTGCAGTTCCTGGGCGCAGTACGACCCGGATGCCACGCACGGACCCGGCAGGTTCGGCACCGGTGTGTCCGCGGCGGGCACGTGGTCGACCGGAAGGTCGCCGGCGTCCGTGGCCCACTCTTTGTTCGGTGCCGGACCCACCTCCACGACGAGGTCGCCGCCGCCGTTGACGAAGGACTCGGGCAGCCATGACCGGGTGGAGGACCTGCCGTCGACCCGCACCCCCTGGACGTAGACGGCCTCGGGCGAGGCCTTCGGCGCGGTCACCGTGATGGTCGGCCCGTCGCCGCGCTTGATCCATGCCTTCGGGAACATCGGGCTCGACAGCAGCATTTCGGCGCGGCTGGGCGTCTGCGGATACATGCCGAGCGCGGCGAAGACGTACCACGCGGACATCGTGCCCAGGTCGTCGTTGCCGGGCAGGCCGCCAGGCCCCGTCTTGTAAACGAGGGACGCCATCGCGCGCACGGTCTCCTGGGTCTTCCACGGCTGCCCGAGCGCGTTGTAGAGCCACGGCGCGTGGATGCCCGGCTCGTTGGTCGGGTCGTAGCGGAACCCGTCCCCGCCGGTCGCCCACGACCCGTTCGGGCGGTGGAAGAACGCGTCCAGCCGTTCGGCCGCCCGCTGCCTGCCGCCCATGGCGGCGGCGAGGCCTGACACGTCGTGCTGCACCATCCAGGTGTAGGTCGCGCTGGTGCCCTGGGCGAAACCGGTCTCGGAGGTCGTGGAGAACGGCCACAGCCAGGTGCCGTCGGCCTTGCGGGCCTGCTGGTATCCGCCCTCGCCCGCGGCCGATGGGTTGAAGGTGTTGCGCCACCAGCTCGCCCTGGGCATCAGCGCGTCGTGGTCGGCTGTTCGTCCGAGACGCTCGGCCCAGTCCGCGAGCGCGAAGTCGGCCGCCGAGTCCTCCAGGGTCTCGGCCGCGCCGCCCCAGCAGTGGCAGGTGCCCTGCGGGGCGTAGCCGAGCCGCAGGTACTCCGCCAGGTTGGGGCGCTGACCTTCGCACTGCCCCGGGCAGCCCTTGTCGGACAGGCCCGCCGGGTCCGGTACGGTCGCCTGCCGCACCAGGGAGTCGAAGGCGCCGCGCACGTCGAAGTTGCGGACGCCGAGCGCATAGAAGCCGGCCAGGGTCGGGGCCGACGGGTCGCCGGTCATCACATGGGTGGGGCCGTTGACGTGCACCCAGCGGTCCCACACGTCGCCGTTCTGCTGTGCGAGGTTGTACAGCGACTGCGCGAAGTCGCCGGCGACCCGGGGTTCGAGCAGCGCGAGAAGCTGGGTGTGGGCGCGGTACTGGTCCCAGCCGGAGAAGTTGCCGTACTGCGCCCGCTGATCGGGGGCCAGCAGGTGCACTCGCTGGTCGCTGCCGAGGTAGGTCCCGTCGACGTCGCTGGCGATGTTGGGCTCGAGATAGGAGTGGTACATCGCGGTGTAGAAGGTGGTGAGCTGGTCCGGGGTCCCACCGGCGACCTCGATCGACCGGAGCTGTTTGTTCCAGTCCCGGGTCGCGTCGGCGGCCACGGAGGCGACATCGTCGTTCGGCTTGATCTCACGCGCCAGGTTCCGCTTGGCCGCGTCCAGGCTCGTGTACGAGATGCCGATCTTCACTCGGACGTCGGCGTCGGAAGCCGTGTCGAAGCTTACGTATCCGCCCGATCCGCGGCCTGCGCGGTCCGCGCCCGTCGCGTAGCCCTCGCCGCCTCGCGCGGTCGTGGCGCCTCGGCGCAGCTCGCCGTCGACCCAGGTTCCGGTGGCGGAGAAGGCGCGGTCGAACGACGCGACGAAGTGCAGCCGGTAGTAGCTCTTCCTGTTGTTCACCCCGCCGTTGGCCCGGCGGCCGCAGAAGGCGCCGGTCAGCACCGAGCCCGTCACCGTACGGGTGTCCGGGTCGATCGTGATCTCCGCGTCCTCGCTGCCGTTGAGCGAGTTGGACACGCGGAACAGCAGGTTGGCCGGGGCGCCCTGGGGGAAGGAGAACTCCCCGATTCCCGCCCGGGTCGTGACGGAGAGGTCGGCCCGCGCGCCGGAGTCGAGCGTGACGGTGTACCGGCCGGGCTTAGCGGTCTCGTTGGCGTGGCTGAAGGTGCCGGCATAGACGGCGTCCTTGGTGTCCGCCGTCGGCGAGGACGTGACCTCGCCCACGTAGGGCATGATCGGGATGTCTCCCGCGGCCCCGGGATGGCAGCCCGCGCCGTTGACGTGCGTCAGCGCGAACCCGCGGGTGCGTGGTGTGCCATGGGCGTACCCGTTGGCTCCGGCGGCGTTGGTCTGGTCGCCCGCGGTGTTGGTCGGGCTCCACGAGATCATTCCGAACGGCCGGACGGCGCCGGGGTAGGTGTTGCCGCCGTTGGCCGAACCGATCAACGGGTCGACGTAGCGGACGGGGTTGGAGACCTTGGCGGGTAAAGGGTCGGCGGCTGCGGGCACGGGGCTCACGGTGGCTCCGACGGCCAGGCCGGCGAACGCGATGGCAAGGTATGAACGGGCAGAAAGCACGCAAAGATCTTCATCGATGCGCTCCGACCGGAACGTGAACGCCTACGTAAGCACAGGCGTCGACATGCGCAACAGGCGGCGGGTGCCGGACAGCGCGCCGAATCTATGACGCGGTGGCCGCTCAGGACACCATCACGCTGATCCGCTCGGCCATCCGGGGTCTGCTGCACGGTCCCTCGCCCATACGCTTGACGGTGTGAGGGAGGGCGAGGCGGAGCGGCGCGACGTGCCGCCGACCCCCGGTGTTGTTGCCCTCCCGCACGAACCCGTGCGGAAGTGGAGATGGCAGGACACGCTGCTGCCCACGCTCCTCGCCGTCACGCAGGTGCTCGTATCGGCATCGCCGGACGTGTCCGCGACGGTCGCTCAGGTGCTCGCCCCGGACTTCTCCGGGGTCACCCACGGCACCGCGCGGATCGTGCTCGTGACGCTGAGCACCACCCTTGCCTGCGTAGCGCTCGTCCTGCGGCGCGTCGCGCCCGAGTGGGCACTCGGCGGCATCCTCGCGGCAGCCCTGCTCGGCATCGGCACGGGCGGCACCGCCGTGGTATGGCCACTCGCGGTGACCCTGGCGCTGTACTCCCTGGCCGTTCACCATACGGCCGGGGTCGCCGCCGCCGGAGCCACGGCGACCTCGCTGGTGGCCGCCGTGGTCGCCACAGCCGCCGACGCCGCCCTGAGGACCGTCGCGGGGATCACGCTGCTGGTGGCCGGCGCCGCCGCGATGCTCTGGGTGGCGGGCAGGTCGAGGCGGCGCAGGCGGGCGGGCCGGTCGGCGGTCGCCGCCTATCACGCGAGGGCCTCATCGATACCGCGTTTCGCGGCGGACGCCGAACGGGAACGACTCGTCGCGGAGTTGCACGACGTGGCGGCGCACCGGCTCACCGGGATCGTCGTGTCCGCGGCCGCCGCGACCCGCCTCGGGGACCCACGGCTCGCCGCTGAGGCCATTGGTCACGCCGCCGACGCCGGACGCCAGGCCCTGACCGAACTGGACCGCCTCGTCGCCTCGCCCGGTCCCATGCCCCCGAAGAACACCAAGCCCCCGAACCAGACCACCGGCCTGAACCCGACCGCGACGCTGAACCACACCGAGCGTCCGAGCCGGTTCACGAGCTCGAACCGCACCGCGCCCCTGAACGACACCCCGGTCTTGGCGGACATCGACGCGCTGGTCGCCCGACACGGGCGCCTCGACTACCTGCGCACGGCCGTGACCGCCCCTCCAGAGGTCGGCGCCGTCGCCTACAAGGTGGTGCGCGAGGCTCTGACGAACGCGATGCGATACGCCTCGGGCGCGTCACGGGTCCGCGTCGAGAGCACCCACGGAGGGCTTGTCGTCACCGTGACCGACCGAGGCGGTACGGCCGCCGCACCCGGCCTCGGCACGGGAAACGGACTGGCCGGGCTGTGCTCAGCGGTGTCACGCCTCGGCGGTTCCTTCACAGCGGGCCCGGCGAAGCACGGCTGGGAAGTACGAGCCCACCTGCCCTACGACCCCATCGCCTCCTCCCCCCGCTCGACACCGCCTCCACGCCGGGAGCACTGGCGGGGGGCGGCTGCGCTCGACGCCGCGCTGGTCGTACTCGCCATCGCGCTGTCCCTCGGCGCGGGGCTTGCGCCGGGTGACGATCCGGATGCCTTCGCCTCGCCGCTACCGGGCCTGCTGCTGGCAACGCTGTTCGCGCTGCACGCTCTCCCCCTGTGGTGGCGGAGGAACGCGGCGCGCCGCGGCCTGACCGTCACGCTCGCCACCCTCGTGGTCTGGCTCGGCCTCGATCTGGCCGGCTGGCCCGGACCTCGTATCAGCGACACCTTCCTGTGGTCCTGGTGGGTGGAATTGGCGCTGCTCTACGCGATCGGCGTCCACCGTACGGGCGCTCGGGGCTGGCCGGCGCCCCTCGCCGTCGCGGGCGTCGGCGGGCTTGTGCTCGCCGCCGGAGACGGCATCCACGGCAACCGGCCGGCGGTATGGGCGGTCCTCACCACCGCACTGGCGATCCCCTGCGTCGCTGTGTGGGCGCTCGGCATGTACGTCGCCGCGCGGCGACGACGGCGCGGCGCGGCCACCGCACAGGGTCGCGACCTGCTCGACCGTGACGCCGCCTCAGCGGCATCGGCCGAGCGCGGGCGGATCGCCGACGGGTTGCGCCGCACGGCACGGCGGCACGCCCAGAACGTGATCGAGGAGGCCGACGCGGGCCGCCTCGACTCCGTGCTGGCCGAGGCCAGGGCAGGTCTGGCCGCGCTGCGGAAGCTCCTGGCGGAACTGCGTAGTCTGGACGACGGTGACGACCCGCCTCCCACCGTGGACGGCATCGCCGCCCTGGCGGCCCGGCGGGGTGCCGTGGCCCGTTATGTCGGTACGCGCAGCCCGCTACCGCCTGCAGTCGAGGTCGCCGCCTATCAGGTCGCCGGTGAACTGCTCGCGAGCGGAGACACCGTCACGGTGACCTTTCCCGGCGAAGGCGTCACACTGTCGTCAGGTCCAATGTCCGTCGACCCCTCCCTGGGTCGGCGACTGCGCGTCCTGCTCGACGCCTGCGACGGTAGGCTCATGACCGACCACGACGGCACGATACGGGTATGGCTGCCAGAGACATTCGTCCCGTGACCCCGAGGGCAGCCGTGGTGCAGTGACCGCCGGAGGTGTCCCTGTCGTGACCAAGGTGCAGGTTAGGGTGCCCGACTCGTGATCCGTGTGTTGATCGCCGACGATCAGGCTGTGGTGCGCGCGGGGATCTCGGCCATCGTGGACGCGGAGCCCGACCTCGAAGTCGTGGGCCAGGCGGCGGACGGTGAGGCCGCCGTCGCCCTCGCCACCTCACTCCGTCCCGACGTCGTCCTCATGGACATCCGTATGCCGGGCGCCACCGGGCTGGTCGCGACCACCAGGATCAGCGCCGCGATCCCCTCGATCCGCGTGGTCGTCCTGACGACCTTCGATCTCGACGAGTACGTGTTCGCGGCCCTGCGCGCCGGTGCCGCCGGGTTCCTGCTCAAGGACGCCGACCCCGAGCGGGTGATCGACGCGGTCCGGCTCGTCGCGCGGGGCGACGCTCTGCTGGACCCCTCCGTGACCCGTCGCCTGATCGACCACTTCGCCACCGGACCCGGGCCGGCCGACACCGACCGGCTGGGCGTGCTCACCCCCCGCGAGACGCAGGTGCTCCGGCAGGTGGCACGCGGCCTGACGAACGTCGAGGTCGCAGCCGTGCTCGGCATCAGCCCCGCGACCGTGAAGGACCATGTCGCGGCGGTTCTCGGGAAGCTCGGCGTACGGGATCGGGTGCAGGCGACGATCGTCGCCTACGAGACCGGCCTCGTCCGTCCCGGCGTCCCCTGACACGACCAGCGACCGGCACGAGATCACCCACCTCTGCCCTACCAGCGTGAGCCGCCGCCCGTGGTCACCGGGTGGGCGTCCGCCGTGGAGCGGGGTGGGTATCCGCCGTGCGGCGGGGTGGCGACCTGGGGAATCTCGTTCCGGAGTGCCAAGAAAGGTCCTCTGCGTGCTTCTAGCGTGACGCGCATGGCATCTAACCTCCCGCGCCGCGCGATCGGTGGCGTTCTCCTTCTCGTCGGTGTCGTGGTGGCTCCGCTCGCCGGTGTCGCCGGCTTTCTCGGCACCGCGGCCATGACGGCCGCCGTACCGGTGCTCGCGGCCGCCGGGCTGGTGGCGGCCACCGGTTCGGGGTTCCTCCTCGCCTGGCCGGCGTTTCACCTGATCGGGGCGCGCCGGGGCCGCGGGGCCGCGATCCTTCTCGCGGTCGGCCTGACGCTCGCGCTCGCCGGGCTCGCGTCCGTCACCGTCTTCCGGCCCGGACCGATCCCCGGCCCGGCCTCCACCGCCCCGGGCGTCCTCTACTGGGATCTGCCCACCGGGTCCAGGATCGCGTACGTCCACGCCCCCGCCAACGGCAAAGCCAGGCCAACGCCGGTGGTGTTCCTTCACGGCGGTCCAGGCACCCCCGGTGAGGGGGTACCCGCGGCCGGCAAGGTCCTGGCGGCGAAAGGCTTCGAGGTGTACGCCTACGACCAGCTTGGCGCGGGACGCTCCACCCGGCTCTCCGACGTCACGGGCTACACCGTCGCCAGGCATGTCGCCGACCTCGAGGCGATCCGCCGTACCATCGGCGCCGACAAGTTGATCATCGTTGGCCAGTCATGGGGCGGGTCGCTGGCGGCCCAGTACCTCGCCGCGCATCCGGAGCACGTGGCCAAGGTCGTCTTCTCCGCACCGGGAGCCCTGTGGCCCGGCGCGCTGCCCGGCGGCGACGGCGAGCCGTGGGACCGGCTCACGCCCGCCCAGAAGGAGCGGTACGACGAGCTGGCCTCCGCCCCGCGGCTGCTCGCGGCGTTCCTCCTCCTCGGCATCAACCCCCGCGCCGCCCACGCGCTGGTCGGCGACGACGAAGCCGACGCCAGATTCCACGAGTTGGCACTCGTCGGGAAGGACACCGCCTCATGCCCCGGCACGCCGCCGAGGACGCCCCACGAGAACCGCCAAGGCTTCTACGTCAACCAGGTCACGAGCGCGGATTTCCAGCAGGTGGCCGATCCCCGTCCCCGGTTGCGGCATGTTCGCGTACCCGCTCTGATCATGCGGGGTGAGTGCGACTTCATCAAGTGGGAGGCGACGTACGACTACCGGCGTACCCTTCCCTCGTCGACGCTGGTCTACATCAAGGGCGCCGGTCACCCCATCGCCGCCGACCAGCCGGCCACGTACACCGCGCTGCTGGAGTCCTTCCTCCTTGACCGGCCGCTGCCCTTGCCCGCATACACGTCGCCCACCCCGCCCCGCTAGCCAGGGGATACACCGACAAGTACGCATCTGGATGGAATTGCCGGAACAAGTCGCCCGGTGGCGGGTAGGTCACCGTAATGACCAAGCACACACCTTGGGACGAGGAGACCGCCGCTCGCAACAGGTCTTTGAGTCGGGTGTGCTTCTGTACGTGCTGCCGGGCGGCCTCTGGTCACAGGCGTCACGCTCTGAGAGCGGTCACGTGGAACTCTTGATCAGCGGACAGGAAAGTCGCGGCTGACGGACACCGGTTCCTGGTTGGCGGCCATAAAAGTGAGCGAATTGGCCGCGGAGACATCGACCAGCGGCTGCGGCAGCTCGCCTCGATGTCGATCCCGCCTGGCGGCAGAAGGGTGAGCAAGCGGGGACTGTAATCGGCGCCCAGCGGATCCAGGACCACGTCCACGCCGTCCTGGAGCGCCTTGCTGGAGTCCGCCGCCGTGTGCGCGCCGGCGGTTGTCGCGGGCACTCGCCGAGGCCCCGGCAGCCGCCGGACGGCGGGCATCGGTGCTCCTCAGTCCAGTACGAAGGTGCCGCCTGCGGTCGTCGCCAGGTCGGGCCCGAAGGCGGCTGCCGGTGTCCAGACGCCGGGGCTGCCGACACCGCGGGCCAGCAGTTCGGTGACGGTGGCGGTGACGTCGGCCGTGAAGTCCATGCCGTCGCCGGCGCGGAGCCATCCCTCGTGCCGGGTGCCGTCCGCCCACTCGATGACGGCGTGCCCCCAGGAGTGCTTGCGCGGACGGGGTGTGGCCTTCGCCTTGACCCGGCCGAGCCGGTCGACGGTGAAGCGTCCCACCGCCGGAACGGACAACAGGCGGCCGAGCAGCGGGAGCAGGGCACGTATCAGCGGAGCGCTCGGCACGAGAGCGGAAGTGGCGGTGACGAACGGTGCTCCGCTCATCGCATGCGCCGCGACGAGGTCGCCGGACGCGGCACCTCCCGACTTCGCCGACTCCCCGTCCGGGAAGGCGAGTTGCTGCGGGTCCGCGCCGAGGCGCGACGTTATCAGCCGCCCGTTCTCGTACCGCCGTCCGCCGGCGGTGAGCATGTCCACGAGGCCGGTCGCCAAGGCGGCACCGAGTACGCCCGCCTCGACGCCCACCGAGGCCACGGCGTCGACCCGCACCCGGTGCGGCGTGGGCCGGCCTTCGCACAGCTTCGCCACCACCGCCTCGGTCGCCAGCACGCCGAATCCGGCGCCGGTGACCAGGGTGCTGCCCGCCCGCACCGCTTCGTCGTGCAGGGCGAGCAGCCCCTCCACGGCGGCCACGTCGTTGGCCTGGTCGACGTAGTGGCCGCCGGGCATGCAGGCACGGGCGATCATCGGTGCCGTGGCGGCGTAGGCGCCCATCGTGTTCACCACCACCCGCGGGCGCTCCCGGGCGATCTCGTCCGCGATCCGCTCAGCCGAGTCGGCGACGACCACCTTCGCGTTCCTGGGCAGACCGGCTTCGGACCCGGCGGAGACCATCCGCTCCCGGCTGCGCCCGACCGGCACGACCGTCAGCCCCCGCGCGGCCAGTCGCGCGGTCACGCCTCGGCCGACACGGCCCGTGGCCCCGACGATCCACACCTCGTCGTTCGTCCTGCTCCCGCCAGTCGTCCCGCCGGTCTTGCTGGTCTTCGTCATGTGAGCGTCTCCCTGCCTGCTCCGGGCCGCACCGGGGATGGGTACCCCTCAGTGATGACACAGCGTGTCGTGAGTGCAGGCTACCACTGATGACACGGTGCGACATCACCCATTACCATCGACCTGTGCGAGATGGGATCCGGGTGCCGAGGAGCGCCTGAAGCGGGCGGCTGTCGAGCTGTACCTGGAGCGCGGCTACGACAACGTGACAGTGAGCCATATCGCCGAGCGGGCCGGACTCACCCGGCGCTCCTACTTCCGCTACTTCCCCGACAAGCGGCACAGGCGGAACCCCGGGCCTTCAGCCCGGGGAGCGCATAGGACGAGAAACCGCCGCGGCCCGCTGACCCGGCCGTGGCGGTTTCTCGTTGTCGCGTCAGAGGAAGCTGACGTTCTGCGCCAGCGTCAGCCGGCTGGAGTAGTTGACCGTGGTGGTGGCACGGCGCATGTAGGCGCGCCAGGCGTCCGAACCGGATTCTCGCCCGCCACCGGTCTCCTTTTCACCGCCGAATGCGCCACCGATCTCCGCGCCCGAGGTGCCGATGTTGACGTTGGAGATACCGCAGTCGGATCCATCCGCCGCCACGAACAGCTCGGCCTCCTGCTGGTCCCGGGTGAACACCGACGACGACAGTCCCTGCGGCACAGCGTTGTTCAGCGCGATCGCCTCGTCGAAGTCGTCATAGGTCAGCACGTACAGGATGGGGGCGAAGGTCTCCTCGCGCACCACTGCGGTCTGCTCCCGCATCCGGACAAGGGCGGGCTCCACGTAGGCCGCGTCCGGCGCCTCGTCCGCCAGCCGCCGACCGCCGCCGACGAGGACCTTGCCGCCCTCGGCCTCCGCCCAGGCGAGGGCGTGACGCATGCCCTCGGCGGCCGCGGTGGTGATCAGCGGTCCGACGAGAGTGCCGTCGGCGAACGGGTCACCGATGGGCAGCTTCCGGTAGGCGGCGGTGAGCCGGTCGACCACTTCGTCGGCGAGGTCTCGCTGCACGATCAGCCGGCGCAGGGTCGTGCACCGCTGCCCGGCCGTACCGGCGGCGGCGAACACGATGCCGTGCAGAGCCAGCTCGAGATCGGCCGACGGGGCCACGATCGAGGCGTTGTTGCCACCCAGTTCGAGCAGGCTGCGTCCGAACCGGGCAGCCACCCTCGGCCCGATCTCGCGCCCCATCCGGGTCGAGCCGGTCGCGCTGATCAGGGCGACCCGCGGGTCGTCGACGAGCTTCTCTCCGATGCCGCGGTTCCCCAGCAGCAGCCGGTGCACCTCGCGAGGCGCGCCGGCCTCAGCGGCCGCACGGTCCAGCAGGTGGCTGCACGCCAGCGAGATCAATGGGGTCAGCTCCGATGGCTTCCACACCACCGTGTCACCACAGACCAGGGCGATGGCGGTATTCCAGGACCAGACCGCCGCCGGGAAGTTGAACGCCGAGATGACGCCCACGACGCCGAGCGGATGCCAGGTCTCGGCAAGCCGGTGGCCGGGGCGCTCGGAAGCGATCGTGCGGCCGTAGAGCTGCCGCGACAGACCGACAGCGAAGTCGCAGATGTCGATCATCTCCTGGATCTCACCGAGCGCCTCGGAGCGGATCTTGCCCGCCTCCACGGTGATCAGGTCGGCGAGATCGCCCTTGTGCTCGCGCAGCAGATCACCGAGCCGCCGCACCAACTCTCCTCGGACAGGGGCGGGTGTGGTCCGCCAAGTGCGGAATGCCGTCTCCGCCTCGGTGACCGCCTGTTCGGCCTGTTCCGCGGTGGTAGCGGCGAGCTCGAACAGTGGCCGGCCGGTGATCGGAGTGCGTGCGGTGAGGCCAGTGCCTTCGGGTGCCGTGATGCCGACGCGCCGGAGGGCGCCCAGCGCCCGCTCCCGGATCGCGTCGGTGCTGAGCAGGGTGTTATCTGACATCAGTGGTCCTTTCCAAGGCGCGAAGAGAAATCATCCGAGCTCGCCGGCGAGGTCGAGTGCCTTGGCGACCTCGGCGATCGATGCGCTCTGCTGCTGTTCGTAGAGCGAGAACGGGTCGTGGATGTCCCGGTCGATCTCCCCTGCCAACCAGTCCAGGTCGTACCGGACGCCTTCGCGGGTGTTGTCCCGCGTTCCTTCGCCGCTGAGGTTCGACTGGAAGATCCCGGCGGCCGAGCGGGGCAGGAAGTCCTCGTAGACGATCGGCTCGGCCCGCAGCCAGCCCTGATCAAGCAGGCCGGTCACACCCGTCGGTGGCTGTCCGTGGCGAGGCCGGTCGTCACGCAGGCGATAGGTGAAGAACGCCAGCCCTTCGTCGATGAGGCCGCGTTCGGTGCCGGGGAAACCCTCCCGCCACACGGTTCGCGCGGCTTCGTCCCACCCGGACTCGGCGGCACGCCGGTCGGTCTCCTCGAGAAGCAGGTCATAGCGCGCGCGCCCCCTATGGGTCAGCGCGATTCCCCGCGCCTCCACCTCACCGAACCGGACCCGCAGTGCTCCGGTGGTGACGCTTCCGTCGGCCAGGCGCATCCGGCGTGGTTCGGCCAGGGCCCGGAAGGATGTCTGGCGCAGCAGGACATCCGGTCCCTCCCAGCGTGGCGGGCCCTGGATCGCGTCGATCATCTCGATACCGCGTTCGGTCATCGTGCGGTACAACTCGTCGATGTCGAGCACGCGCGGGGTGAGGTGGTTGATGTGGGTGCTGCGCACCCCACCGATGTCGGCGGCGACAGCCGACACCTGTTCCAGCGTCTCGTACCACGCCTTGTCGACGGGTTCACCCGACAGCGCGAACGACCCCACCGCCAGGTTCACAAAGCGCTCGGCCTGGGCCTGCGGCAGCTCCTTCTCCCGTTCGGCCCGGTCCGCGAGATCGATCAGCTCCGGCGGGAACAGCTCACGTCCGGCCAGGAAGTTCGCCAGGCGGGCCCGCAGATCATCGTCGAAGAACCGCGGGTCCCCGGGGGTGAGCAAGGAGGTGAACACGCGGAACGGATTACGGGCCAGTTCGTCCGCCTCGATCGGGCGGAAGGCCGTCGAGATGACCGGCACCGCGCTGGTAGCGGCCTCACGCAGGTCGTAGAAACCGACCGGGTGCATGCCCAGGGCGCCGAAGATCCGGGCAACCTGCTGCAATTCCGTCGGTGTGCCGACCCGGATCGCTCCATGCCGCTCAGCGGTCACCCGGGCTATCGAGCCGAGCCGCTCGGCTTCGGCGCCCGATCGCTCCAGCACCGCGGCGTTGACCTCGCGGGAGACGTCGACCAACGTGGTGTAGGCGGGCACTTCGCGGCCGTACATATCGGACAGCCGGCGCGCGAACTCGGCGCGCAACTGCCACTGCCTGATGGTCGTCACTGCTTTCCTCTCGATTCGCGGATCACACGATGTGCGTTTCAGGCCGGGTGAACGCTCCCGGCGCGAACCGCGATGCGCTCAGTGGGCTCACGTCGAGGAATGGCTCGCGCTCCAGGTAGAGGTCCCGGATCACCTCGCCGACGGCCGGCGCCTGCAGGAAACCGTGTCCGGAAAAGCCCGTGGCATAAAGGAAGTTGACCGTCTCCTCGGCCCGTCCGAGCAGAGCGTTGTGATCCGGGGTGACCTCGTACAGCCCGGCCCAACCGGGTTTCAGGCCGACGTCCAGCAACCGCGGCGCGCGCCTCTCGATCGCCTCGCCCAGGCGCGGCAACCAGTCCTCCGCGTAATCCAGGTGGAATCCTGGTTCCTGGTCCGGATCGGACATGCCGAGCAGCAGGCCCCGGCCCTCCCGGTGGAAGTAGAACGATGTGGCGAAGTCGATCGTGAAGGGCACCACCGGCGGCAGGTCGGGCATCGGCTCAGTGAACATCACCTGCCGTCGCAACGGCTGGACCGGCAACTCGACGCCGGCCATGTCGCCGATCGCGGCCGACCAGGCGCCCGCGGCACAGATGACGGTGTCCGTCGCGATCTTTCCCTGGTCGGAGACCACCGCGGTCACTCGATCGCCTGATCGTTCGAGGCCGAGCACCGTCGTGCCGGTACGCAGGGCCGCGCCCCTCCGCCGCGCAGCGTTGGCATACCCCAGCACCACCGACTCCGGAGTGCAGTGCCCGTCGTCAGGCGAGAACGCCGCCGCCAGCACTCCCTCGGTGTCGATCACCGGCGAGAGCCGCCGCGCCTCGTTCACGTCGATCATCCGGCTTGTCACGCCGAGTTCGTTCTGCAGCTTGACATCGCGCTCGAATGCCGCGACATCGTCCTGAGTGGACAGCAGGAACAGGTAACCGACCTGGTGCAGGTCGATCTCCTGCCCAGGCCGCCGGCCGAACCGGGTGAACGCTTCGAGGCTGCGCGCCCCCAGTGCGATGTTGAGCTTATCAGAGAACTGGGCGCGCACCCCGCCCGCGGCGCGACAGGTCGAACCACAGCCCAACTCTCCCCGCTCGAGCAGGACCACGTCGGTGACGCCCGCTTCGGCGAGATGGAACGCGATACTGGTGCCGATCACACCACCGCCGATGACGACGACGGAGGCGCTATCGGGCAGTGGAGTTCGGGACATCGAAAGCGACCCTTTCCTGGAGTGCCTGGACGACCTCCCCCATGGTGAGTCCCGAGATCGTTCACGTCTATTGACACTTCTTTCCATGAATTATTTAGAATCCTTAAATGGAATGGACGAGCGCGCAGCTGCGCTCACTGGTCGAACTGACACGCCGGGGCACGATCACCGCGGCAGCCGACGCGCTCGGCTACACGCCAGGCGCGGTCTCCCAGCAACTGGGGGCGCTGGAGCGGGCCGCCGGGATGGCGCTGCTGCGCCGGGTGGGACGCCGGGTCGAACTCACCGACGCTGGTCGCGCACTCGCCGCCCACGCCGAGCGGATGCTGGGCATCGCGGCTGACGCCGTCGCCGCCCTGGAACGCACCACCCACACGGTCTCGGGCGTGCTGCACGTGGGCCTGTTCGCCACCGCCGCCGCGGAGATCCTGCCACTCGCCCTCGCGCGCGCTCAGAACGAGCACCCCGACCTGACCGTGCACAGCCGGGAAATGGTGGTCGACGAGGTCTACGACGCGGTCGCCGCCGGGTCGGTCGACCTCGCCCTCGGACTGGACTATCCCGACGTGCCGATCCCGCGCGACCCCGCGCTGCGGTTGATCCGTATGCTGCGAGAACGGTTCTCACTCGCCCTGCCCGAAGGCGTGCTGTCCGGAGTCCGGGAGATCGGCCTGGCCGACGCCCGTGATCTCGGCTGGATCCTGCCGGACCTCGGCACCCACTACGGGCAGGCGATCCTTACGGTCTGCCGGCGCGCGGGGGTCGAACCCCACGTCCGCCACCAGGTCACCGACACCGCCGCCTCCCTCGCGCTCGTCGAGGCGGGCGTCGGGATCACCCCGGTCACGGACCTCATGCTCCGGCTGCGGCCGTCCCGGTTCCGGGTCGTCGACCTTACCGAGCGATTCGAGCGGCACATTGTCGTCATCGTGCGCGCCACGGCGCAGAGCCGTCCGACGGTGGCGGCGCTCATCGGTGTCCTCCGAAAGCTGGCCACCGCCGGGGAATGACTCCGGTGCCCCGCGAGCACCGAGGGCGTCACTCAGACCGCTGCCCAGTCCGGCTGCCGGGATCCCTTGCCGTTCTTTGCGAGGTGTAATACCTTACACCTCGATCCAGAGAAAGGTAGGGCCGGCCGTGAGTCAGAGCACTGTCACGCAATACGATGGCAAGAGGGGATTGAGCCGCAACCTCGGGTTCTCGCACTTGGTCATGCTGGGAATGCTCCTGATCGGTGCGCTGGCTCCGGTGAGCGTCTTCGGTCCGATCGACGCGGTCAGTGGCGGCGCTGTCGCGCTCGTTTACATCGTGGCCTGCATCGCCATGGGATTCACCGCCGCGTCGTACGCCCAGATGGCGCGCGTGGTACCCAAAGCCGGTTCGGTGTTCGCCTACGCCAGCACCGGCATCGGCCCCCGCACCGGGTTCATCGCGGGCTGGATGATCCTGCTGGACTACATCCTGATTCCCGGGCTCTGCTATCTGGTGACCGGCCTCGCCATGAACTCTTTCATTCCTTCCATCCCGGTCTGGGTGTTCACGGCGGCGGCACTGGTCATCACCACGGGGCTCAATCTCGTCGGCGCCAAGGTCGCCTCACAGGCCGGAGCGGCGGTGATCGTCGCCGAGGCCGTGATCCTGCTGGTGATCGTGGTCGGCGCCATCCACTTCCTCGGCACGAAGGGCGCCACCCGCGCGGCCCTCTCCCCGCTGACCGGTGCCGGCGGCGGCCTCGACATCATGAGTGTCCTGCACGGTGTGTCCATCGCGGTGCTCTCCTTCCTGGGGTTCGACGCCATCACCGCGTTCGCCGAGGAGAACGCGGGCACCCCGAGCGTGGTCAGCAAGGCGACGTTGACCTGCCTGGTCATCGTCGGCGCGGCCTTCGTGGTGCAGACCTATCTCGGCGCGCTCATCAACCCGGTCACCCCCGGGCAGTTGACGGCCGACGCCGCGCTGCAGGGCGCCACCTACTACAGCGCGGTCCAAACCTCGATCTCGTCCTGGGTCGCCACCGCGCTCGGTGTCGTCAAGGCCGTCGGTGCCGCGTTCGCCGCCATGGTCGGTATGGCCGCCGGCAGCCGCCTGATCTACGGGATGTCCACCGATGGCCGGCTGCCCCGCGCGCTGGGGGTGATATCGGCCAGGACGCGCACACCGGTCAAGGCGACCCTGCTGTCGGCGGCGATCACCATAGCGATCGCGCTGCCTGCCTCCCTGTTCGCCGACGGGCTCTCCGTGCTCGCCAGCCTTGTCAACATGGGAGCGCTGTCGGCGTTTCTGCTGCTGCACATCTCTGTCTTCGCCTACTTCCGGCGGAAGGGCGCATTCCGGCTGGTCCCGCACCTCGTCGTGCCGCTCGCGGGTGGCCTGGTCACCGCCGCGATCCTGGCTTCTTCCAGCCGTTACGCCCAGCTGATCGGGCTCGGGTGGCTGCTGGTCGGGCTCGTCGTGCTGGCCATCCAGGGGCTGCGACCGGTCGTGGCCGCACCCTCCGGCGAGGCATGACGGCCGCGCCAGAGGGCCTTGCCCATCGTTCGCCCTCGCGGCGAGGGGTGAACCACCGTTCACCCCTCGCCGCGAGGCCGGTTCGTTCAGTCGGCTGACCGGCTCTCGGCCATGCCTGCCCAGATCCCGCGGGCATGCTTGAGGTGCCGGCTCATCAGCTGGGCGGCGTCCTCGGCCCGGCCTGCTTCGATGGCGTCGAGCAGTTCGTCGTGTTCCCGGGTGGAGGCAAGGAGCCCCTGGGTGCCGGCTATGCCGTCGAAGCCGTAGAGCCGCGCCTGGTCGCGGAGCTGGCCGACGATGTCCACCAGCCTGGGGTTGCCGAGGTACCCCAGCAGCGTCAGGTGCAGCTCCCGGTCGATGCCGACGAGGCCGACCCAATCGCCGGCTTCGGCGGCCTTTTGCGCGCGATCGGAGAGGTCGCGTAGGGTGGCGAAATCATCGACCAGGCCCTGTGCGGTGATCTCACGGACGGCGCCGACTTCCAGCATGAGCCGGATCTGCAGGGTCTGGTCCAGTTCGGCGTCGGTGAGCACGCGAATGCGGAAGCCGCGATTGCGCACCATCTCGATCAGCCCTTCCTTGGCCAGGTCGAGTAGTGCTTCGCGGACGGGTGTGATCGAAACCTGCAGCTGCTGGGCGACGCGGCCGATGGCGTAGAGCGTTTGGGGCCGGAGTTCTCCGGACACGATCTGCGCCCGAATCGCATCGGCCGCGTCCTCACGCAGGCTGTGGCGTCGAAGCCCCATGGGCGACGTGTCCGCTGCGACCGGACCGGACATGCGAACCCCCTCGATGTCGAAAGCTTGCCGCCGTCAGCATAGATCGGTTGAACCTCATGTGTGAGGTATCGCAGCTCTCACGCCGATGCCGCGACCGACTGGTGGGCGAGCAACCGGGCGATGGCCCAGTCCTGCGCGGCGATGCCGACGGTCTTGAACACCGTGCGCCCTGTCGTCTCCGGACGGGTGCCGAGCAGCGGCGCGAGTTCCTGGATCTCCCCGCGTCGGCGGGAACCGCGGTTGAGCGCGTGGATGATCTCGCCCGCCTCGCTCATCGCCGCCGGCAAGTGCTCGACGACCACGAGGTCGGCCGTGGCGATGAGTTCGTCGGGCAGTTCCCGCATGGTGGGCCGGAACGAACCGATGGCGTTGACATGCACCCGCGGCGGCAGGGCCTCGAGGGGGAACAGGGGAGTACTCGACGGTGTCGCGCAGCAGACGATCTCGGCATCCGCCAGGGCATCGGCGACGCGCCCTGCGATCCGCACCCGGACGCCGGGCAGTTCTGCCGCCATCGCCTCGGCGAAGGACTCGGCCCGGGCGGGATCGAGGTCGTACGCCGTCAATGCGGTCAGGGGCCGGACGGTCTGCACGGCTCGCACCTGATCGGCGGCCTGGCCGCCGGTGCCGAGCAGGGCGAGCACGGACGCGTTCGGCCCGGCGAGAACATCGGTGGCCGCACCGACGACGGCACCGGTGCGGATCGTCGTGATGGCCTCCGCGTCCGCCACCCATCGCTGCGCCGGATCGGTCCACACCACCGTGCCCGTGATCGCCGGCGTCCGGCCGAACTCGACGCTGAGCGTCTTGACGGCCGCGGCACCGGTCGGACGATGATAAGCGGTCATCACCAGGACACGCCCGTCCCCGAGAGGGAGGCGCGGCGGCATCGTGAAGTTCCCCGCCGCGACTTCCCTCAGCACGGCGCGGATCGCCTCGATGGCATCGGGCATGAGCACGCGCGCCCGGATCTCCCTCGCGCTCATTACCTGCTCGGCAGCGGTCACGATTCCCTCCTTCACTCTTGACACCTTATGTATAAGGTATTACACCTAAGGGACTTGACCATCAAGGAGGCCGGATGACCCTGGAACGGGCGGATGTCATCGTGATCGGCGGCGGCGTGGTGGGCAGTTGCGTGGCCTACTTCCTTGCCCGGTCGGGAATCGACGTAGTGGTGCTCGACCCCGCGCCCGGAAAGGGCGCTTCGGCGGGCAACGCCGGCCTGGTCGTGCCCAGCTACACCCTGCCTATGTCCAATCCGGACGCTCTGGTCACCGGACTCCGTTCATTGCTGGGAAGAGCCCCGGCCACGCTGGCCGGTCCGGTGTCGGCGCGCACCCTTGCCTGGCTTGCCCGGTTCGTACTGGCTTCGCGGCCGGGTCGGGCGTGGCGGGACGTGCGGGTGCTGCATGCGCTGGCCGAGTTCAGCCGGCGCGGCTACGACCAACTCCGGTCCGAAGCGGACTTTCCGCTGTGGAGCGACGGCTTCCTGCACCTCGTCCGCGACCGGCGGACGTGGGCGGCCGAGGTGCGCACGGCACGCAAGCTCGCCGCGATCGGGGTGCGTTCCGAAGAACTCGATCCCGACGCCCTCGCCGCGATCGAACCGGGCCTGGCGAGCGGGTTCGTCGGCGCCATCCGATTCCCGGGCGACGCCGCCCTCGATCCCGAGCGCACGACTCAGGCCTTCGCCGAGGCCGCCGTACGGCACGGGGCGGTGTTCCACGCCGAGCGAGTGGTCGGCGTACGGACCGCCGCCGGCCGGATCGACGCGGTGGAGACCACCGGCCCGACCGTTGCCGGAAGGGCGTTCGTCCTCGCGACCGGTGCCGACACCGCCGCGGTCGGCCGGTTGTTCGGCGTCCGGCTGCCGGTGGAGCCCGGCTACGGCTGGAGCCTCACCCTGCCGACGCATGCTCCCCTGCTGCGCCACGCGGTGCAGTTCGCCGACGAGCACGTCGTGGTGAACTCCGGCCCGGACCGGATCCGCATGACCGGCGGGATGGAGTTCGGCGGGCGGGCATCGCAGGCGCCGCGCCCGGAGGCCATCGCCACGCTGCGCGCCGTCGCCGAAGCGGCGATCCCCGCGATGCGCACGATCACCGACTCCGGCGTCGCGTGGCGCGGCGCCCGGCCGATGACCCCCAACGGGCTGCCGATCATCCGCCCGGTGCGCGACAACCTTGTCGCGGCCACCGGCCACGGCCCCCTCGGTGTCACCCTCGCACCGGCCACCGGCCGGATAATCGCCCACCTGTTCACCCGGAAAGGCAGTCCACTTCGTTCCTCCTGAAACCCCTGAAGGGTTCCGCCATGACCGTTCCCACCCCCCCTCCCGAACCGTTCCCGGGCCGTCCTCGCGGCGCTCGTGCTCACGCGCCATGGAGCGACTTCCGTACCGCTTTCGTGGTCGGTGCCGCCGTGGTCGTCGTGGCCGTGCTGTTGAGCCTTGCCCTACCGGCCAGGATCGAGACCACAGCACAGAATGAAATGGCCCTCGCCCGATGAGGAGGATGATTGTGAAACCCGCGATGCTGAACGAGGTTCTCCGGGACGCCTGCCCCCAGCAGGCGGTCGCCGCCGCCTGCGTGCTCGAGGACGGTCACGCGACCGAGGCGGTGGCCGGCCCCGCCGGCACCGCCCCGACGTTCGCCTTCGGCTCGGTGACCAAGGTGCTCACCGCGACGATGGTCGCGCAACTCGTGGCGGCAGGATCGGTCTCGTTCGACGATCCCGTTGTGGCGCACGTGCCCGAGGCCGCCGCCTTGGGCCCGCACGCGAATGAGGTCACGGTCCGGATGCTGCTGTGCCACTCCGGCGGCCTGGCGGATGTGTGGCAGCGTTACGGCGGCTTCGACGAGTTGCTGGCGGCGGTCGGGAAAGCGGGCGTGACCGGCGCGCCGGGCGAGACACATTCCTATGCGAACTCCGGTTACGTCGTGCTCGGCCGGCTGATCGAGCGCGTGAGCGGTTCGTCGTGGGAAAAGCAGTTGACAGACCGGATCCTCGGACCGGTCGGGGCGACCGGAGTGACCACCGAGCCTGCCCCGTCGTTCGTCCCCGATCTGGTTTCCGACGGCCACGGCGGGCTGCGGCCAGGAGAGATGTGGCCCCGTGTCGGGAAGCTGTACGAGGCCTCCGGCTCGACTTTGCACGGCACCGCCCGCGACGCCGCCCTGCTCGCGTTCGCGTGCGCTACGGGCCGCACCGCCGACGGGCGGGAGTTGCTTCCCGCCGAACTCGCCGCCGAGATGCGCGACTGCCAGATCACCTTGCCCGGACGGTCCTTGCGCGTGTCCGGCTGGGGCCTGGGCTGGTCACTGTCGCGTGTGGGGCGGCAAGCGGTGGAGCACATCGGCGGCACATCCGTGCTGGCGTTCGCCGAGCCCGGCAACGGCCGCGCCGTCGCGGTGGTGACCAACTACCCGCAGGGCGAACGGGCCGGCCGCGCGGTCGTGCACGCCATGCTCGGCACGCACGAACCGGCACCGCCTGCCGGGCCTGGCCCCCGTGATCCCGAGCGGTACGCCGGGCGGTACATCTCGTCCAACTTCGCAATCGATATCCGGCTCGACGAGGGCACGCTGTTCGCGTCGAATCCGCTGGGCGGGCCCGAAGCCGCCCTGCGCCACCAGGAGGGCGACGCGTTCTGGGTCGATTTCGACGAGGTCCGGACCGAGCTCTCCTTCTTCGACATGGCCGGCCCGACACCTCGCCGGCTGCATGCCGCCCTGCGGGTGCTGCGCCGGGAAGCGGAGGCGGAATGACCCGGCTGCACCACGAAGCCGTCGTCGCCGACGTCCACAACGATCTGCTGATGCTGGTCGTGCGGCGCCCGCGATCGGTGTGGGCGTCGTACTTCCGCGAACGCTGGTACCCGCAACTGCGCGAGGGTGGCGTCGACGTGCAGGTGCTTCCCGTGTACATCGACAACGAATTCCGGCCGGAGGGCGCCCTGCGGGAATCGCTGCGGATGATCGAAGCGGCGCATCGGATCGCCGAGGGAAACGCCGACGTCGTCGCCTTGTGCCGCACCGGCGCGGAGATCGATGCCGCCCTGACCTCGGGCCGCATCGCGTTGGTGCTCGCCCTCGAAGGATGCCCGCAGATCGACGACGACATCGAACTGCTCCAGACCTTGGCACGCCTCGGTGTGCGGATCGTGTCCTTCACCCATTACGGCCGCACCATGCTCGCGGACGGATCCGCGGAGGACGCCACCGGCGGCCGGCTCACCAAGGCCGGGGTCGACGCGGTCGCCCTGCTCGATCAGCTTGGCGTGCTGATCGACGTCTCGCACGTGGGACGCGCCAGCGTCGAGCACATCCTGGAGCTGGCGACCAGGCCGGTCGTCGCGACGCACTCGTGCGCCTACGCCGTGCACCGGCACCACCGCAACCTCACCGACGACCAGTTGCGCGGGATCGCCGCCACCGGCGGCGTGATCGGGGTGAACTTCTTCGCCGGATTCCTCACCCACGAGAAACCCAGGATCGAGCACCTGGTCGAGCACATCGCGCACATCGTGGACATCGCCGGGGAAGACCACGTCGGGCTCGGCAGCGACTTCATCGCCGAAGTGTTCGAGGAGAAGGTTCCCACGTGCGACCGGCCACTGATTCTCGAAGGCACCAACACAGAGATCCTGGTACCCGGTCTCGAAGGGCCCGCCGGCCTGCCGCTGGTCACCGACGCCCTGCTACACCACGGCTTTTCCGAGCCGGTGATCCGCAAGATCCTCGGCGCCAATTTCGTCCGCATTCTCCAGGGGAAATCATGCAAGATTCCACAGTAGACGCGGCTTTCGACCACGAGCGGGTCGTGCTGCACCACGGCAGACGCTCCGGCCTTCCGGTCATCGCGGCGGTGCACTCGACAACGCTTGGCAACGCCGTCGGCGGCGCGCGCCTGTGGACCTACCCCAACTGGCGCGACGGTCTCACCGACGCCCTGCGGCTGTCGGCGGCCATGTCCCTGAAGAACGCGGCCGCCGGTCTGGCGCACGGCGGCGGAAAGGCCGTCATCGCGCTGCCCCCGGGTACCGTGCTGTCGGCCGAGCGCCGCGAAGCGGTATTGCGGGACCTCGGTGACCTCATCGACAGCCTCGGCGGGGCGTTCATCGTCGGTGAGGACGTCGGGATGCACACCGAGGACATGCTCATCGTCCGCGAACAGACGCCATGGGCGGACTGCCTGCCGACAAGCGTCGGCGGGATAGGAGAACCGGCGGAGCCGACCTCGGTCGGGGTGTACGCCGCGATCGAAGCCACCGCACGCCAGGTGTTCGGGACGGCCGACCTCAACGGCCGCCGCGCCTGCGTGGTCGGGCTCGGGCAGGTGGGGCAGCGGCTGGCCCGGCGGCTCGCCGCCGCCGGGGCCAAGCTCACCGTCTCCGACATCGACCCGGCCAGGCAGGCGATCGCCGGCGAGCTCAGCGCCGCCTGGACCGAGCCCGGCGAAGCCCTGTTCACCGAGACCGATCTCCTCGTTCCCGCGGCCCTCGGCGGGATCCTCACCCCGGACACCGTACCCCGGCTGCGGTGCGCGGCGATCGTCGGGCCGGCCAACAACCAGCTCTCCGACGACGCGGTGGCCGATACCCTGGCCGAGCGGGGAGTTCTCTGGGCACCCGACTTCATCGTCAACGCGGGCGGTGTCATCTACGGCGTCGAGGTGTCTCTGGACGGGATCTCCCCCGAGGTGGCGCTGTCCGACGTGCGGCGGATCGGCGACCGGCTCGCCTCGGTGTTCGCCCGCGCCGAACGAGACGGGGTGACGCCACTGGCGACGGCGCTGGCGGACGCGATCGCACGCCTCACCGACCCCACGACCGCAGAGCCCTTCGTGGACTGATGCGGCCGAATCAGGAGCGAGACGAACGGCGCACGGTCCCTGATCCACACGGGTCGGCGCGGGCATCGACGTGTGCTTCGCCAACCCGGGCACCTCCGAATGCATGTCGCCGCGCTCGACACTGTGTCGGAAATGCGTGCCGTTCTCCCCCGGGTCAACTCACCGGATAGGTGTCGAGCAGGCCGCACATGCCCAACCGGCCACGATCGCGTGGCTCTGCCATCTGGTAGACCTGCGCCTCGGCCAGGTGTGGCGCTTCGCCGCGAGCGAGCGCGTCCAGCTGGTGTCCAGTCTCGTCGGCCGCCCGCCACGCGCCGCTGCGCCATCTCCGCCGCCAGTCGTCCACGTGCGGCCGGACAAGGCGGATCGCTGCGGCATGGAACTCGCGCAACGGGGTGAGATCGCCCGCCAGCGCGGCGGCCCGCAACCGCTCGAAGCCGCGTACGGCGAGGTCACGCCGAGCATATGCGACGGTGATGTCCGCACCCGGCGCACCACCGTCGGGCAGCGCTACGGCGGCCGCGTACGTCGCCGGATCGGCGAGCAGGTCCGGCGGAAGAGTGAGCACGGCGTCGCCCGCCTCTGGAAGACCGCTGTTCTGCATGAGGACGATGATCTCCAGTCCACCTTTGTTGACCAGCCGGTGGATCGTCCCCGGAGCGAACCAGACAACTGCCCCCGGATGCAACCGAGTCTCCCGATATCCGGAAAGCGTGAGAGTCTGCACGAGCCCCGATCCGGCTGTCACCACGTACGCCTCGGTGCAGCACAGGTGCAGGTGAGGGGTGCCGCCGATCTCGCCGTCCGGAGCGACTGCGTCGTAAACGCAGAGCCGGGAGACTCCGACCCCGCCCGGCAGCGGTGCGACGGGCACGACTCGCTGCGACGAAATGCTCATCGGCATCGCCTGTCTCGGGGGGACATGCCGCGGGAAAGGGTTTTCCTGGCCATGGCTCGACGCTAATGCCGCGCACGTTGACCGTCAACACCGGCCGCGTACCACACATACGGCGACCAGGGCGAGTGCGCCGGCGTGGTGAGCACGGCGATCCGGTTGCCGGCTGCGACAGCGCCATCAGTGCGGCACCCCCGGCCAGGCCGAGCACCGGCACGGCCGCGCCGTGCCGGTGCGCGATCCCTAGCGCCCAGGATCAGCGCGGCGGGTGCCGCACCGAGTCGGGCCATGCCCCGCCGGCGTCGGCCTGCCGCCTCGGCGCGTGGCCACCGGTCAGTGGTTGGCTCCCGAACCGAGTAGTTCGCGGATCTGCGTGGCCAACCGGTCGAACCGTTCGTCGGACATCACCTGCGCGTAGTCCCGGCCGGGGGGCAGGTCGACCGCGAGGGTGCGCACGATCCGGCCCGGACGCGGGCTCATCACCTCGACCCGGGTGCCGAGGAACACCGCCTCGGCGATGGAGTGGGTGACCAGGACGATGGTGGTCCCGGTCTCTTGCCAGATCCGGTTCAACTCGGTGTTGAGCTGCTCTCGGGTCAACGCGTCGAGCGCTCCGAACGGCTCGTCCATGAGGAGCACCGGCGGTTGGTGCAGCAGGGCCCGGCAGAGGGCCACACGCTGCTGCATACCGCCCGACAGCTCGTGTGGGAGCGCATTTTCGAAGCCGGTCAGGCCGGTGAGCTCGATCAGTTCGTCGGCCCGCCGGGCAGCCGACGCCCGTCCCAGCCCACGCATCTCTGCCTGCAGCAAGATGTTCTTACGCACACCTCGCCACTCGAGCAGGGCCGCCCGCTGGAAGACGAAGCCGATGTTCTTCTGCGGCTGGGTGACCGGCCGGCCGAGGAGGGCGACCGTACCGCTGGTCGGCTTGACCAGACCGGCGATGATCTTGAGCAGGGTTGATTTCCCGCACCCGGATGGTCCCACGATCGTGACGAACTCGCCGGCGTCGACCCGTAGGGTGACGTTGTCGACGGCCAGGGTCTGGGATCGTTTCGACTGGAACTGGACGGTCAGGTCGGTGATGTCGATCGCGGTGTCGGTCAGCGTCGCCGCGGCTGTGGTCATCGCCGGCTCACCCGTTGCTGCCGTAGGAGCCGTCCCAGTACTTCGACGGGGCGCCGGGGTCTTCGAGGGCGGCGTACTGGCTCATCAGATTGATGGTCTCGGTCCACTTCGTCTCGGCGTTGACCCCTGGCGTGCCGCCGGCGGCGACGTCGAGCAGCGGCACGGCCAGCGTCAGCTGCTTGACCAGTACGTCCTTCTCCGGCTCGTTCTCGGCCAGTTCGGCCATCGCGTCGGCGGCGCCGGGGATGTCCTTGGCCGCCTCGCTCCAGGACTTCTGGGTGGCCCGCACGAACGCCTTCACCATTTCCGGGTCCTTGCTCAGCGTGCTCTCGTTGACCACCAGGCCGGTGCCGAGCATGTTCATCCCCCAGTCGGCGTAGAGCAGGTAATCGACGTCCTTGCCGGTTCTGGCCTCGATGGTCGGCGCCTGATCGTGGAAGAAGCCCTGGATGGCGTCGACCTTGCCCTCGGCGAGAGCGGCGATCTTCCCGGCCGCGTCGAGGTTGACCACCTTGACGTCCGTCTCGGAAAGCCCGTTGGCCTTGAGCCATGCGGGGAAGGTGGCGTAGATGGCATCGCCCGGGGTGCCGCCCACGGTCCTGCCCTTGAGGTCGGCGGGTGTCTTGATGCCGGTCTCGGCGAGGGATTCGATGGAAGCCGGGCCCTTCTGCAGGAACACCCCCACGCTCTTGACCTTCATGCCCGAGGTGATGCCCTTGAGCAGTGGCGGAGTGTCCGCCCAGCCGAAGTCGGTCTGCTCCTGGGCCACCGCCTGGACGGTCTTCCCGGACCCTCCGCCGGGCTTGATCGTCAGCTGGATTCCCTCGGCATCGTAGAAGCCCTTCTTGAGCCCGTAGTAGAACGGAGCGTGTTCGCCGTAGGGAACCCAGTTCAGGGTCAGGCTTACCTTTTTCTTGCCGTCGGCGGCGCCCGACTGCTCGCCGTCGCTGCCGCCGCAGGCGGCCACCGTTCCCGCCAGCAGGAGCGCGGCGGCGATATATGCAAGACGTCTCATTGGTGATGCCTCCTGAAGCATCCGACGGGGGGTTGGGGGGCGAGGAACGATTCAGGACGTGGTCAGCGGTACGCCGGTGCGGCGGCTGGCGTGCCACGGGATGAGCAGTGCCTCCGCTACCTCGACGACGACGAACAGGACGATGCCGATCAGCGACATCAGGAACAGGTCGGCGAAGAGCAACGCGGCGTCCAGATTGCCGTTGGCCAGCAGCAGTACGTAGCCGAGGCCCTCGTCGGCACCGACGAACTCGCCGACGACGGCCCCGACCACCGCCAGGGTCACGGCGACCTTCAGCCCGGCCATCAGATGCGGGAGCGAGTTCGGGAATCGGATCTTGCGGAACGTCTTCCACGGGCCGGCGCCCATGGTCGCGGACAAGTCGATCAGCTCCGGATCCGTCGATCGCAGGCCGGCCACCCCCGAGATGACGACCGGAAAGAACGCGATGAGAACGGCGAGGACGATCTTCGGTGCGAGTCCCACGCCGAACCAGACCACGAGGAGCGGGGCGATCGCGATCTTCGGAATCACCTGGGCGAAGAGGACGATGGGGTAGATGGCCTTCTCCATCGTGCGCGAGTAGGCGATCAGGACGGCGGTACCCAGACCCAGCAGGGCGGCCAGGATGAAGCCGATGACCGTCTCATACAGCGTCACATACGTGTTCCGCATCAGAAACGACCAGTCCTCGATCACGGTCTCCCAGACCTGGCCCGGGGTGGGCAGCAGGTAGTTCGGCATCCATCCGAGCGCGGCGACGAGCCACCAGGCGGCGAAGACGGCGGCGAGCAGAAGCGCAGGCCGCCAGAGCGCCTCGGCGAAGCGCAGCAGGCGTATGCCAGGACGGTCGGCTCGCCCGGTCGGGGCGGGCGGGCGAGCCGACCGTGCGGTTACCTCGGTGGACGTCCCGGCCCGTGCCCCTGTCGGAGTCGTCGTCTCAGACCGGTTCTCCGCAGCCAGGCCAATGCCGTGGTCAGCCGCTTGGTTCGGCACGGGCACTCCTTCTCTAGGTCGGATCACCGTGGGGCGGAAGCTGGGAGCGACCGTCTCACAGGGGTGGGAAAGGGCTTTCCTAGCTCCGATTGCCATGACCGTAACCAGCCGGGCACACCCCCGTCAACGGTTCTTTTCAATCGATTCAGCCCTGAAAGGGACGCAGCTTCTGAAATGCGCATCACTGTCCCCTGAGGACAGCGGTGCGCCGGATGTGAGCAGCCAACCCCCCGACCAGCCCGCCTCTTCCAACCCCAGCGACAAAAAGGGACATCAACTCGCGAACTGCCCTCCGAGGGGACCCTTGACCATCGGCCTATTCTCTGTTTACCTCGAAAGCGCTTTCCTAGGAAAACGCTTACCCGACTTCGTTGATCCTGGTCACAGGTCCGTTCGAGGTCACCCAGCCACTGTGAGGGAAGATGGATCACAGCACAGCCCCCCCGATCACCAGCCGGTCGGCACGCAGGCGACGGTGGCTTGGCGCAGCCGCCGCCGCGGCCGCCGCCGCGTTGCTCCTGCCGCTCGCGTCGACGCAGGTCCCCGTCCACGCGTCCGCCCAGGCCGACATCCCGCCCCAGGAACCGGGCGTGACGTTGCGCGTGTTCGACGTGCAGGTGCCCCTGAACGACTACTGCACGCTGAAACCAGGCCAGACGCCCAACATCGACAAGGTGATGCCGACGATCGACTGGTCGACCACCGCGGACTTCGGGTTCGCGGACCGGTTCGTCACCGAGGTAAGCGGTTACCTAAACATATCCACCGCCGGGGCCTACGACTTCCGGCTCACCAGCGACGACGGCGCACGGTTCTCGCTCGACGGCACCAAGGTGATCGACCACCCCGGCCGCCACGGCGCCACCGCGAAGGACGGCTCGATCGACCTGACCGCGGGCTACCACGCGCTGCACATCGACCACTTCGACGCCGACTTCGACCAACGGCTGAAGCTCGAGTGGCGGCCGCCTGGCGCGGCCGGTTATACCCTCGTGCCGAACTCGGTACTGAGCACCGACTCCGAGGTCGTGCGGGTCACCTCGCCCGGCCGCAAGCAGTGCGAGGGCGTCACCGACGCCCCTGGCGACGGTCTGCCGCTGACCGATGTGCACCCGGACTACACGCTGACGAACCTACGTCCGGACGGCTTCGAGCCGCAGGTCACCGGCATGGACTGGCTGCCGGACGGCCGGCTGGCCATCGCCACCTGGGGCGGCGACCGGGAGACCGTGATCGGCGAGGTTTACCTTCTCGACGGCGTCACCGGCAACACCGACCCGTCCAAGGTGACCATGAAGCGGATCGCCCACGACCTGCGGGAACCGATGGGGCTCAAGTACGTCGACGGCACCATCTACGTGTCCGAGAAGCACCAGCTGACCGCGCTCGTCGACAAGACCGGTGACGAGGTCGCCGACGAGTACCGCAAGATCGCGACCTGGCCGTTCGGCGGCAACTACCACGAGTTCGCGTTCGGCCTGCTGTACAAGGACGGGTACTTCTACATCACCACGGGCATCGCGATGGTCCCCGGTGGCGCGACCGCGAACCCGCAGCCCGTACCCAACCGCGGCAGCACCCTCAAGGTCAACAAGCGCACCGGTGAAGTGTCCTATGTGGCGGGTGGGCTGCGCACGCCCAACGGCCTCGGCTGGGGGCCGGAGGGCGACATCTTCGTCACCGACAACCAGGGCATGTATCTGCCGGCGTCGAAGCTGTTGCGGATCAAGAAGGGCGCCTTCTACAACCACTACACCAACCCGAGTGGCCCGTACGACAGCCAGCCGGTGACCGAACCCGTGCTGTGGTTACCGCACAACGAGATCTCCAACTCGCCGAGCAACCCGATCGTGCTGCCCAACGGCGTGTTCAAGGGCCAGATGGTGTTCGGCGACGTGACCTACGGCGGCCTGCAACGCGCATACCTGGAGAAGGTCGCCGGCGAGTACCAGGGCGCCGTGTTCCGCATGACCCAGGGGCTCGAGTCCGGGGTGAGCCGGATCAGCCTCGGCCCGGACGGCGCGATCTACACCGGTGGCATCGGCTGGGCGGGCAACTGGGGCCAGGCCGGCAAGCTCAAGTACGGCCTGCAGAAGCTCAGTGTCAACGGCACCAACGCGTTCGACATCTACAAGATGCGGGCCATCAGTGGCGGCTTCGAGCTCGAGTACACGCAGCCGCTGTCCGACGAGACCGCGCAGTACCTCGCCGCCAAGTACAAGGCCGAACAGTGGCGGTACGTGCCGACGCCCCAGTACGGCGGCCCGAAGGTCGATCAGCAGAACCTCGACGTCACCTCGGCGACGCTGTCGAAGGACCGCAAGAAGGTGACGCTGAAGCTCGCGGGCCTGAAGCCGGGCCACGTGGTGTACGTGCACTCCCCGCGCCCGTTCGCCTCGGCGTCCGGTGAGGAGCTGTGGAGCACCGAGGCGTGGTACACGCTCAACCGGCTGACCGACGGCACGGTGGCGCCGCCCGAGTACGAGGCGGAGTCCGCCAAGTTGGCCGGCGGGGCCGGGTGGAACACCAACCACACCGGCTACTCGGGCGCCGGTTTCGTCGACCGAAACTGGGAACCGGGCAGCAGCACCACGTTCGCCGTCCGCGCCGACCAGGGTGGCCGCCACGACATCGCACTGCGGTACTCGAACGGCCCGAACCCGAGCCCCAACCCGGTATCGAAGTCGATGAGCCTGTACGTCAACGGCAAGAAGGAGAAGCAGATCTGGCTCGCCGCCACCGGCAGCTGGGACAAGTGGGCGACCCAGGTGGAGGCGGTGACGCTGCGCCCCGGCGCCAACACCATCTCCTACGTCTATGAGGCGACCGACACCGGACACGTGAACCTGGACAAGATCACGGTGACGCCGACGAAGCGGATCACGCTGTTCAACGGCGCCAACCTCGACGCGTGGGAGAAGGCGTCCGGCGGCCCGGCGACGTGGCCCGTGGCGAACGGGTCGATGGAGTCGTTGGGCGGTGACATCCGCACGAAGGATCGGTTCGGCGACTTCCGCATGCACGTCGAGTGGTACGAGCCGAGCTACCCGCCGGAGGTCACCGGGCAGGCCCGCGGCAACAGCGGCGTGTACATCTACGAGAGCTACGAACTGCAGGTGCTGGAGTCCTACGGGCGCCCCCCGGAGCTCAACGGCGCCGGTGCCATCTATCTGAAGAAGGCGCCGGACGTGAACGCGGCGCGGCCGACCGGCACGTGGCAGACGTACGACATCGAGTTCCGCGCGGCGCGCTTCGACAGCTCGGGGAAGAAGGTGGAGAACGCGCGGATGACCGTGCGGTGGAACGGAAAGCTGGTGCACAACAACGTGGCCATCGACGGCCCGACCGGCGCGGGCAAGCCGGAAGACCCGGCCCCGGGCCAAATCAAGCTACAGGACCACGGCGACCCCGGCGCCAACCCACGATTCCGCAACATCTGGATCGAACGGCTCTGACACCGAGCCGCCGACACCGCGAGGGTGACCCTTGCGACGCAAGGCGTCGCGAGGGTTCCCCTTTGGCGCCACCAAGCACCCGGACCACGGCGGCCCTCCTCAGACCATCGCCGCCTGGCGCCGCGAAGGCCTCACGGGCGTCGCGGCTCGTCCCGCGTACGTCCCGGGACAACGAGGAGTTCTACCGCCGCGCCGGGCCGGCGCTCTCCCGGCGGATGAGCTCCGCTCCCACCTGCACGATACGCGGCGCGTCATCGCCTTCGGCCGATTGCAGGGCGAGGGTCACGGCGCAGGCGCCCATGTCGGCGAGCGGGAGACGGATGGTGGTGAGCGTGGGGGTGACATCCGACGCGATAGGCATGTCGTCGAAGCCGACCACGCTGACCTCGTCGGGAACGGCGATGCCCCGGGAGCGCAGCAGCGCGAGGGCGCCGATGGCCATCGAGTCGTTGAGCGCGGCAATGGCGGTCAGCTTCGGCTCGGCGTCGAGGAGCGCCGCGGCGGCGGTCATTCCGCTGGCGCGGTCGAAGTCGCCGTAGGCGATGCGCCGGGCCGGCAACCTCAGCCCATGCTCCCGCGCACCGCGGCGCAGCCCGGCGAGCCGGTCCGTGGTGGTGGTCATCTGCTCAGGACCGGCTATGACCCCGAACCGCCGGTGGCCCAGGGCGTACAGCTCAGCGCCCAGCAGGTAGCCGCCCTTCTCGTTGTCGGGCACGACGGCGTCGCCGACGTGGTCATGGCGGCCGATGACCACGGTTCTGCCGCCGGTGGCCTGGTAGACGCGCAGCTTGCCGTTCATCTTGGCGGTGAAGGCGTCGTCGTGGTAACCGGAGCCGGCGAGTATGATCGCCGCGACCTGATGGGCACGCAGCAGCTCGACATATTCGAGTTCTCTGTCCGGATTGCGGTAGCTGTTGCAAATGATGACGAGTCGCCCGTTTTCGGTGGCGACACGTTGCAGTCCACGGGTGATCTCGGCGAAGTACGGGTCGGAGACGTCGTGCACGATGACGCCGATCGTGCTGCGGTGAGAGCGGGCGAGCAGCTGAGCGTGCGCGTTGGGCACGTACTGCAACTCCTCGACGGCGGCCAGCACCCGCTCACGCAGAGCTTCGGCCACGGGCTTGCTGCTGCCGTTGATGATCCGCGACACGGTGGCCGGCGATACGCCGGCCAGACGTGCGACGTCAGCCAGTGTCGCCACAGATCCAACCCCTCCCCATGCGGTTTCACCCAGGATAGCCGCTCAGGAAAGCCCTTGCCGCAGCGATCGGGGGCGGTTAGTGTAAATCGGGAAAGCGCTTACCTAGAAAGGACACCGCATGTCCCGCACCACCATCGGGATCGTGCTCAACGGCGTCACCGGGCGGATGGGATACCGGCAGCACCTCGTCCGTTCCCTGCTCGCCATCCGCGAGCAGGGCGGGTTGCCGGCACGCGACGGCAGCCGCATATGGCCGGAACCCGTGCTGGTCGGCCGCAACGAGACCAAGCTCGCCGAGATCGCCGCCCGCCACGGCCTCACCGCATACACCACGGATCTGGACACCGCGCTTGCGGACGGGGCCAACCAGATCTACTTCGACGCTCAGGTCACCGCCCAGCGGGAGAAGGCGATCCGGGTCGCCATCGAGGCGGGCAAGCACGTGTACACCGAGAAACCGCTGGCCGAGGACCTCCCCGCGGCCGAGGAACTCGCGCGGCTCGCGGAGGCGAGAGGCATCAAGAACGGCGTCGTCATGGACAAGCTGTTCCTGCCCGGGCTGCGCAAGCTCAAGCGGCTGGTGGACGGCGAGTTCTTCGGCCGGATCCTCTCGGTGCGCGGAGAGTTCGGCTACTGGGTCTTCGAAGGCGATTGGCAGGCCGCGCAGCGGCCCAGCTGGAACTACCGCAGCGAGGACGGCGGTGGGATCACCGTCGACATGTTGCCGCACTGGAACTACCTTCTCGAGCAGATCTTCGGCCGCGTCGAGGCGGTGACCGCGCGCACCGCGACGCACATCCACGAGCGCGTCGACGAGAACGGTGACACCTATCGCGCCACGGCCGACGACGCCGTCTACGCGGTCTTCGAGCTGGCGGGCGGCGTCATCGCCCAGATCAACTCCTCCTGGGCCGTACGCGTCTATCGTGACGAGCTGGTGGAGTTCCAGGTCGACGGCACGCATGGCAGCGCGGTCGCAGGCCTGCGCAACTGCCGAGTGCAGCACCGCGCCGCCACTCCCATGCCGGTATGGAACCCCGACCTGCCGGCCGGTGAGGACTTCCGCGGACAGTGGCAGGAGGTGCCGGACAACGAGCACTTCGACAACGGCTTCAAGGTCCAGTGGGAGGCGTTCCTGCGTCACGTCGTGGACGACGAGCCGTTCCCATGGAACTTCAGGTCCGGCGTGCGCGGGGTGCATCTGGCCGAGCTCGGCCTACGGTCGGCGCGCGAGGGACGGCGCATCGAGGTCGAGGAGGACGGACGGTGACCACGGCGGTCTCGCTCCCCCGCGACGACGGCACGATCGAGCGGCTGGTGTTGCGGGAGCCCGTGAGATGGCAGCGCCCAGAGACGGCCCCGGACAGCCGGATCGCCTATGCCGCCGTCCACGTCGTCGCCGACCCGCTCGGCCACAACGCGCCGGGGCTGCCGGCCCGCCTCGACTGGGAAGCCACGATGTCGGTGCGGCGGGACCTCTGGTCATGGGGACTGGGGGTCGCCGAGGCGATGGACACCGCGCAGCGCGGGATGGGGCTGGACTGGACGGCGACGCGGGAGCTCGTCCGGCGGACGGCCGCCGAGGCTCGCGCGTGCGGCGGACGTGTGGTGGCGGGAGCGGCGACAGACCAGGCTCCGCCCGTGCTGAACGGCCTCCCGGAAGTCGTCGCCGCCTACGAGGAGCAGGTCGCGTTCGTGGAGGGTACCGGAGCGACGGCCGTCATCATGGCGAGCCGCCAACTCGCGGCGCTGGCCGCCGGCCCCGATGACTATCTGGGAGTTTACGATCGCATCCTGTCCCAGGTCGCGGCCCCGGTCGTGCTCCACTGGCTTGGCGACATGTTCGACCCTGCGTTGACCGGCTACTGGGGTTCCACCGATCTCGACGCCGCGACCAAGACGTTCGTCACGCTGGTCCACGCCCACGCCTCCGTCGTCGACGGCGTCAAGGTGTCGCTCCTGGACGCCGAGCGCGAGGCACGGCTGCGTGAGCTGCTGCCGCCGACGGTACGGGTGTACACCGGAGACGACTTCAACTATCCGGAGTTGATCCTCGGCGACGGCGAGCGGTTCAGCCACGCGCTGCTCGGCGCGTTCTCGGCGATCGCCCCGGCCGCGTCGGCCGCCCTGCAGCGGCTCGACCAGGGCGACGACGAGGGGTTCCTGGAGATCCTCCGGCCCACCGTGCCGCTGTCGCGCCACGTCTTCTCCACGCCCACGCAGTACTACAAGACCGGCATCGCCTTCCTCGCCTGGCTCAACGGGTTTCAACCCGGATTCACCATGGTCGGGGGCCTGCAGAGCGGCCGGAGCGTCCGGCATCTGGCCCAGACGTTCCGCCTGGCCGACGCGGCCGGCCTGCTGCGCGACCCCGAACTCGCCGCACGGCGCATGGAGCGGTACCTGTCAGTGGCGGGGGCGGTCGCATGACGCCCCTTGAGTGGCGCTCGGCGCCGGACGTGCCCGCGGACGACCCACGCCTGTCGCGGCTGTCGCTGAACCAGAAGACCACGGATTCGTGGTCCGTCCGCGAGGCGATCGAGGGGTGCGCGCGGGCGGGCATCCCGTCGATCGGGCTCTGGCGGGAGCCGGTGGCGGAGATGGGCGTGAAGGCGGCCGTCCGCGCGGTGGCCGACGCCGGCCTTCGGGTGTCATCGCTGTGCCGTGGCGGTTTCCTAACCGCCGAAGGTCAGCAGGGGCAGGCGGCGCTCGATGACAACAGGCGTGCCATCGACGAAGCCGCCGACCTCGGCACCCCGTGCCTTGTCATGGTCGTCGGCGGCCTGCCGTACGGCTCCCGCGACCTTCAGGGGGCACGCCAACGGGTGGCCGATGCCGTGGCCGAGCTGGCGCCGTACGCGGGAGAGCGAGGCGTGCGGCTCGCGCTCGAGCCTCTGCATCCGATGTACTGTGCCGACCGCGCGGTCCTGTCGACCCTGGCCCAGGCGCTCGATCTCGCCGAGCCGTTCCCCACGGAGCAGGTGGGCGTGGTCGTCGACACATTTCACGTCTGGTGGGATCCCGACGTGTGGCGGCAGATCGCCCGGGCGGGCGCGCGCATCGCGAGCTTCCAGGTGTGCGACTTCCTGACCCCGCTCCCGGCCGACGTACTCCTCGGCCGCGGGATGATGGGCGACGGCCACATCGAGTTCGCACCCTTCCATCGGGCTGTGCGCGGCGCGGGGTACGCCGGGGACACCGAGGTGGAGATCTTCAACGCCGATGTCTGGGCGACCGATCCAGAAATCGTGCTCACCGCGATAAAGCGGCGATACGTCGATCTGGTCCTGCTGGACTGATGCCAGCTGGCTTGAGGACGGCTACGTCGACCCGCCGTTCGTTTACTGCGACACCGGCTCCGCCCTGTGGCGTCGCATGGCCTCCCACCTCACCGAGCCCGACACGTCCCCTCCTCGCCGAGTCTCCGTGATCGACACTGTCCACGCCGTCGCCATCGCCGCCGAGCACCACGACGACCTGCCGCTGCTCGCCGATTGGTACAACCTCGGCCCCGAAATCCTCGGCGTCCTCGACCCGTTCGACGACCCCGCCGCCGAGGCGCTCCGCGAGATCGTCCACCGGACCGGCGCCCTGGACGGCACGCCCGCCCACGACTTCCGGCCCCCGCCCGAGGTCATGGCCGACGACCCACTCGAATCCTGGTGGTGGGGCATCTCCACCCGCACGCTCCATTCAATCTGACCAAGACCACGGCGATCTGCCTAAGTCGCTACCGGATTCGTCCGTAGTGCTCCGGCCTTCAGGCCGGGGGTGAAGCGGACTCTCCCGCATAGCGGGGCAGGGAAAGCCGATCCGCCGCCAAGGCGGATCGGCGTCTGTTAGCCTGCTCGCGTCAGGTACCGCCGGACGGGTGGGAACGGAGCCCTCGGGTTCGAAAGCCTGTGGAGACCCGGTAAGACCACTTCGGTGGCGCAGGTCGGTGAAGCAGGAAGCCGCAGAAGTGCCGCACGTGCGGCACAGGCTGAATCTCCGGCATTCATGCCGGGGAGCGCGTCAACGTTACCCCGGGCAGTTCCGGGGGCTGACGCTCTGCCCAGCACCGACGACGGTGATCTGGGCAAGGCTTTCCGGCACCGTGGCGGCAGCCGTGCACACGATCTGCTCGACGGCCAGTGTGGACAGGTCGCCGGCCGGAGTGGACAGGGTCACCACCAAGTGGCCGGCCGGCTCGGCGGTTACCGAGAACGGGCCGGCTTCGGGTGGGACGTCGGTGGTGAATCCGTGCGCCTTCTCCCTCGCGCTGGGTCCGGCCGCCAGCAGCGCGAGCGTGTCCGCTGGGAACAGTGGACGACCACCGGGCCGCGTTACCGCGCTGAGTCGGCCGTTCTTCACCAGGTAGAGGGTGATCGTCATGGTTGGTGCGACGGCTCCGCTCGGCGGGTCGCCGGCGGGGACGACGCCGCTGGGTCGCACGCCGCAGCCGGCCACGGCGACGAGCGATACGAGGCCCGCGGCGAGCACGCGGCGGGCGAGCCCGGTACTCACTCGGGGCCTCCGTCCGGATCGTGTGCCCGGCGTGGCAGGCGCAGCGTGAAGATGGCGCCGCCGTCCGGGGCGTTGGTGACGGTGAGGTCGCCTCGGTGCAGGCGCACGTTCTCCCGCGTGATGGCCAGGCCCAGGCCGCTGCCCTCGGACCTGGCCCTGGCCGCGCTGGCCTTGTAGAACCGGTCGAACACGTGCGGCAGCACCGCTTCGTCCAGCCCCGGCCCGTGGTCGCGGACCTCGAGAGCGATCCAGTGCGGGTCGGCGGACAACCGTACCGACACCGGTGGCTCGCCGTGCCGCAGGGCGTTGCCGACCAGGTTCGCGAGGATGACGTCCACTCGGCGCGGATCCAGACGTGCCGTCACGGCGGCTGGAAGCTCGGTGTGCACCTGCTCCGACCAGCCCCGCGTACGCAGGGTCGCGCGCACCAGCTCGGCCACGTCGACCTCGTTCAGTGCCAGGGCCGCCACGCCGGAGTCGAACCTGCTGATCTCGATGAGGTCGTTCACCAGCCCGGTGAGATTGAGCGTCTCCTGGCTGACCAGCCTGGCCGCCCTGCCGGCGGGCTCGGGCAGCCGGGCCGCCTCCTCGTCCAGGACGTCGGCGACCGCGGCGAGCGCGGCCAGCGGGGTGCGCAGCTCGTGGGACACGTCGGCCACGAACCGGCGGGCGTCGGCCTCCATCTTGCGCAGCTGCTTGACGTGCCGCTCCAGCTCCGCGGCGGTGTTGTTGAACGTGCGTGCCACCTCGGCCAGCTCATCGGAGCCGCGGACCGCGATCCTGGTCCGCATCTCGCCCTCGCCCAGCAGGCGTGCCGCCCGGCCGAGCTCGCGCACCGGGCGCAGCACGCCCCGGGTGGCCAGCAACGCCAGGACGACCGCGAACGCCAGGGCTCCCCCGCCGAAGAGCCAGGCGCGTACGGCGAGCCGGTCGATGCTGAACTGTTCGGGACGCAGGCTGCGCATGGTGTAGACCTCGATACCGGACACCCGCGCCGTCCCGTCCGGCTCGGTGATCAGCAACGGCGTGCCGATGATCAGGATGGGCTCGCCCTGCCACACCACACGTTGCCACGCGACGACCCCGCCGGCCACCGTCCGCCGCAGCCCCGATGGAATCACCCCGGGATCCAGGATCGGGGGTGGAATCACCCCGGGATCCGAGATCGACGCGTTCCCGCTCGGCGCCGGGCGCCCCGGCGGCGGTCCGACCGGCGAGTGCATCTCGTGGTAGAAGGCGATCGCGCGGCTGTTTCCATCGGTCATGGTGCTGGCGATCTCGCCGAGCTCGTCCGGGCCCGGCGTCGCACTCCGCAACGGGTAGAGCGCCTCCAGGCGGCTTCTCATCGCCTGCACCGCGGCATCCTGGGCCCGCTGCAGGATGTCGATGCGGGCCTGGACGTACATCCCACCGGCCACCACCGCCGCGGTGACCACGCACAACAGTGCGAACGCGAACAACAGCCGGGCACGCAGCCCCAGGCTCGGCCGAGGTACCACCGGCCGCTTCACACCGGCCCGAACCGGTACCCGAACCCGCGCACCGTCTGCACGTAGACGGGCGCCGCCGAGTCGTCCTCGATCTTCGCGCGCAACCGCTGCACGCACGCGTCCACGAGACGCGAGTCGCCGAAATACCCGTGCTCCCACACCGACTCCAGCAGCTGCTGGCGGCTGTGCACCCGGCCCGGCGTGGCGGAGAGCTCGAGCAGCAGGCGCAGCTCGGTCGGGGCGAGGCTGACCGGCGCGCCGCGGGTGGCGACCACCAGCCCGGCCCGATCGATGGTCAGGTCCCCGTGCCGCTCCAGCTCCGCCTGGTCCCGGCCGATCCGCCGGAGCACCGCGCGAATGCGTGCCTCGAGCACCCTGGGCTGCGCCGGCTTGACCACGTAGTCGTCAGCGCCCGCCTCCAGCCCGGCCACCACGTCCATGTCGTCGCCGCGCGCGGTCAGCATGATGATCGGTACCTCCCAGGCGGCCCGGATGCGGCGGCAGACCTCGAACCCGTCCATGCCAGGCAACATCAGGTCGAGCACGACGACGTCGGGAAGGTCCGTACGCAGCCGGTCCAGCCCCTGCTCGCCGGACTCCACCGCGCGCACCCGGTGCCCATGCCGGGTCAGGGCCAGCTCAAGGCCCTCCCGCACGGCAGGGTCATCCTCGATCAACAACACTCGCGACACGCCGCCGAGTTTCACCGCACGCTCCGTAACTTGCCCGCCGGTCAACCCCATCCACTGTCGGCCGGCCGTGTCCCCGCCTCGTCCGCGCCGTGTCATGGTTGTGTCACGGTCGCGCCGACGGTGGCAGCCGTCGAGAAACCGTGACATGCGGCGGACAACGCGCGCACATCCGGCGCCAATGGTAGTTCGTCATGAACGAACCACGTACCATCCCACCTCGGCCCCGAGACCGGCTGTTCGCCGTGGTCACGCTGGTGCTCGCCGTGCTCCTGCTGCCGGCGGCGTTCGTCCGCCGTCCTGGCCGCGCCCGCGAACTGGCCTGCCGCTGGGCGTTGCGGATGCGATTCCCCGCCGAGGATCTCACCGGGCTCACCGACGGTGCCATGTCGGCGTTCACCGCGGCGCGCACCGAGGCGCTCTGGCGTCACGGCCAGCTCATCGGCCTCACCTCGGGGTACCGCGATCCCCTTGTCCAACAACGGATGTTCGACGAGGAGGTGCGCCGCTCCGGGTCCCCGGCCTCGGCACGCATGCTCGTGCTACCACCGGCGGAATCCAGCCACGTCAAGGGCATCGCGCTGGACGTGCGCCCCCACGAAGGCGCGCGCTGGCTGGAGGAACACGGCGCCCGCTACGACCTTTACCGCATGTACGACAACGAGTGGTGGCATTTCGAGTACCGCTCGGACAGCGGCGGCAGGCCACCACGACGACGACCCCACCCCGGCGTGGGCTACGTGATCGAGAACAGGGGCCAGATATAGCCCAGGTCCGGGTCTGGGGCCACGTGTGCGATTTGGGGACGTTGACGGCTTTGCGCCCGAGAACCGAACCGATAATCCGACCGGCGCGCCCAAGGGCTCGGCCCGGGCATTCAACAGCGGTATCGACCGGGCGTTCGGAGAGGGATTAGGGATATGTCATCGGGGAGTAACAACAAGTCCGGATTGCTGGGATGGCGCCTGCAAGCAGCGCGCGAGATGGCGTTTGTGGGGCGGGAGGAAGAGCTCGCGGTTTTCAACGCGGCGTTGTACGGCGGCGGCTGCAGCGTTCTGTACGTGCACGGTCCCGGCGGCATCGGGAAGTCGGCCTTGTTGCGGCGGTTCGCTCACGAGGCCGCGGTGGCGGGGCGGCCGGCGTCCATGGTGGACGGGCGCATGTTGGATCCGTCGCCGGCCGAGGCTGAGGCCGAGTTGGTGCTTCGCGATGCGGACGCGGTGCTGCTGGTTGACAACTTCGAACGAATTCAGGGCTTGGAGGGATGGCTTCGCGAGCGGTTCCTGCCGCGGGCGCCCATGGGGGCGCTGATGGTGATCGCGGGGCGAAACCCGCCGGATATGCGGTGGCAGGCGGATCCGGGATGGGCAGGGGCGCTGGAGGTGCTGCCGCTGCGCGACCTGCGGGCCCGAGATGCGCAGACCCTGCTGGACTCCTCCGGGGTGCCGGCCGAGTCGCGCGAGCCGCTGCTGGCCTTCGCCGGTGGTCATCCGCTGGCGCTGCTGCTGGGGGCGGCCGTGGCGGTGAAGGACGGAGGGGCCGGCAGGCGGTGGACGCCGAATCAGGACGTGGTGGCCACGTTGCTGGATCAACTGGTGGGCGAGTCGCCTTCGGCGGCGCATCGGCATGCTCTGGAGATCTGCGCGCATGCGTACATGACGACGGAGGACCTGCTGCGCGCGGCCTTGCCGGAGGACGCCGGGACGTTGTTCCGGTGGTTGCGGCGGTTACCGTTCGTGGAGTCGAGCAGTCTCGGGCTGTTTCCGCATGACGTGGTGCGGGAGGTGCTGGAGGCGGACCTGCGATGGCGGGACCCCGAGGGGTACGCGGTGATGCACGACCGCATCCACGCGCACCTGGCGGAGAAGGTGCGCACGGCGAGCGACGCGGACGTGCTCGGCGCGGTGGCGGCACTGTTCTACCTGCACCGCGACAGCGACGCGCCGGCCGACTTCCACGGCCGCCACGTAGAGGGCGAGTTCCAGGAACAGGTGTTGCGGGAGGAGGACCTCGGGACGCTGCTCCGGGTGGCGACGGCGGCCGAGGGCGCGGAGGGCGCGGCCTGCGCCGCCTTCTGGGCGGAACGCCGGCCGGAGGCGTTCCGGCTGTATCGACGGACCGAAACCGGCGAGCCCGTGGCTTTCTCCGCGTGGTTGCGGCTGGCGGAACTCGATGAGGAGGAGCTGACGGCCGATCCCATCGTGGCCATGGCGTGGGCGCATGCGCGTGCTACCACGCCGTTGCGCGCCGGTGAACATTTGGCGGTCAGCCGGCTATGGGCGCTGCCGCCGTATCGCGGAAACTCGCCGGTGATGGATTTGATCCAGTGGCGAGTGATCGGCAATTGTTTGCGGTCCGAGCGGATGGCATGGTCATTTATCGAAATACGGTCTCCGAACCAAGCGTGGGTGGAGCATTTACGGCATTACGGGATGCGTGACATCTCCGAGCAGCCACGGCTGGGGGATGACGCGTACACCCTGTTCGTTCATGACTGGCGCGCGGTGCCGGCGCAGGCGTGGCTGGAGCGGATGAACCAACCACTCGTCGCGGGGCCTGCCGGCGACCCGAGTGCCGCGACGGCGAAACTGGCGGTGCTGTCCCAGGCGGAGTTCGCCGAGGCGGTTCGCAAGGCGTTGCGCCAGTTGTCGCGGCTGGACGCGCTGGCCGCTTCCCCACTGACGCGCACCAGGCTGATCGCCGAGCGGGCCGGGCAGAACCCGGCCACGGCACTGGGTGACCTACTACGCCAGGCGATCGACGACCTGCGCGAGGATCCGCGCTCGGTCAAGTTCCACCGGGCGCTGTCGGTCACGTTCCTCCGCAGCACGCCCACCCAGGAGCTGGCCGCGGAACGACTCGGCCTCCCTTTCACCACCTACCGCCGCCATCTGACGGCCGGCATCGAACGTGTCTGCGCCGACCTGTGGCACCGGGAACTGTATGGCACCGACGCACCGGCGTACCGATCCACCTGAGCCGCCACATCGCGCCGGCGCGGCGGCAACGAACGCGACCGAGGGCGTGTCAGTCGGCAAGCGCGAAGCCGGCCGCCGCCTCCGCGTGCAGTCGAGCGGTCGGCAGCACCGGGATGGCGCTGTCCTTCTCACTGATCAGCAGCTCGATCTCCGTGCAGCCGAGGATGACGCCTTCAGCGCCGTCGTCTGCGAAATCATCGATGATCTGAGCGTACGCGTCCCTGGACGATTCCCGGAGCACCCCGCGCACCAGTTCGTCAAAGATCACGCGATGGACCAGTTCCCGCTGCTCACGCCGCGGGACGACCACGTCGAAGCCGTGGGCGGCCAGCCGATCCCGGTAGAAGGGCTGCTCCATGGTGAAGCGAGTGCCCAGCAGACCGACCTTGCGCATGCCCCTCGCGCGGACCTCGGCGCCCAGGGCGTCGGCGATGTGCAGCACGGGCACGCTCACGGCCCGCTCCACGTCGTCGCTCACCCGGCTGAAGGTGTTGCTGCAGATGAGCAGGAGGTCGGCGCCGAGATCCTCCAGTTTCCTGCCCGCACCGGTCAGCAACGTACTCACCTCGTCCCAGCGGTCGGCGAAGATCAGGTCCTCGACGGTCGTGTAGTCGACCGACCAGATGAGGCTGTTGGCGGAATGGCTGCCGCCGAGTCGCTCGCGGACCCGCTGGTTGATGATCTGGTAGTAGATCACCGTCGATTCCCAGCTCAACCCGCCGATGAGACCGATAGTGCGCATGGAACTCCGTTTCGCCAGCTTGTGCCGGAAAGCTAAACGGAGTGCCTGCTCATTTAGCAGACCAAAAGCTGTTCAGCCGTTCCGGCCGTTCGGCGCCCCCTTCCAGCATCGCCTCGAAGACGGCGTCCGCTTGCTCAGCTCAGCGGCGCTGCCAGCGCACGGGCGCAGGCAGCGAGCCCGATCTCGCTGGAGGCCTTGACGAACACCACGTCTCCCGGTTCGAGCAGCGCGGTGGCCAGCCTGATGGCCCCGGCCACGTCCTCGGCGGTGTGGACGGCCACGCCCGGGTTCGAGGACTCCGCCGCCTCCGCCATCGCGAGCGGATCCCCCGCTCCGACCGCGATCAGCACGTCGAAGCGAAGGTCGGCGACGAGCCGGCCCATCTCCGCGTGCCGCGCGCGGGAGGCGTCCGCCTGCTGCCCCATCGCGCCGAGCACGGCGACGGTACGACGGTCGCCGGCCAGGGCCTTCACCGCCCGCAGCCCGGCCCGCATGGATTCGGGGTTGGCGTTGTAGGCGTCGTTGACGATGGTGATGCCGTCAGGTCGTTCGGCGATCTCCAGCCGGCCCGCGGAGCGCCGCCGTGCAGCGTTCAGCCCGTCGGCGATCTCGGCGGCGCCCAGGCCGAGCGCGGTGGCGACGGCGGCGGCGCCCAGGGCGTTGCTCACCTGGTGCTCGCCTATGAGGTCGAGCTCGACCGGGGCGCGCCCTGAGGGTGTCACCAGCTCGAACGCGGTCCGCGCCCGCTCGCCCAGCCGCACGCTTTCTGCTCGCACCTGCGCCCGCGCCGACCTGCCGTACAACACGATGCCGGCCCTGGTGCGGCCGGCCATGCCCATGACGTACGGGTCGTCGGCGTTGAGCAGTGCGAACCCGTCCGCCGGAAGTGCCTCGACCAGCTCGCCTTTGGCCTCGGCGATGTCGGCAGGCCCGGTTCCCATCCGCTCCACATGTGCGGTGCCGACATTGAGCACCAGCCCGACGTGGGGCGGTGCGATCCCGGTCAGGTACGTCAGGTCGCCCTTCCGGCCTGCACCCATTTCCAGCACCAGGTATCGGGTGGTGGTATCGGCACGCAGCACGGTGAGCGGCAGCCCGAGCTCGTTGTTGAACGACCTGTCGGTGGCGACCGTCGCGGCGTGCCGTTCGAGCACCTGGGCCAGCAGGTCCTTGGTCGTGGTCTTGCCCACGGAGCCGGTCAGGCCGATCACGGTCGGGCTGATGTGTTCGAGCAGGTGCCTGGCCAGCCGGCCGAGCGCGAGCTGGACGTCCTCGACCACGAGGGCGGGCACGCCGACGGGCCTTGAGGCCAGCACGGCGACGGCGCCGCCCGCGATGGCACCGGCCGCGTAGTCGTGACCGTCAACGCGGGCGCCGACCGTCGCGGCGAACAGGCCGCCGGGCACCACCTCGCGGGAGTCGACCGCCGAGGGTGCCGTCACCAGCGCCTGCGGGTCGCACATGTCATGCAGGCTTGCGCCGACGACCTGCGCGATCTCAATCAGCGTCATGGGGATCATGAGCCACTCCTGGCGGCGCTCCTGGCGAACGCGAGGTCGATGAGGCGGCGCAGCAGGTCCGGGTACGGGACACCGCTTGCCGCCCAGGCCCTGGCGTAGACGGAACGGGAGGTGAAGCCGGGCATGGTGTTGATCTCCAGCACGTACAGGCGTCCCGTGTCCTCCTCATAGAGGAAGTCGACACGGGACAGGCCGTAGCCACCGAGCACCCGGAAGGCGCGCAGGGCCAGCTCGCGCACGCCCTCGGCCACCCGTTCCGGCAGCACGGCAGGGATCATGGAGATCTCGGCCTGGCTGAGGTACTTGGCCTCATAGTCGAGCCAGTCGCCGGGCACGATGAGCTCGCCGGGCACCGAAGCATCCGGAGTGTCATAGCCGCCGAGCACGCCGCAGATGACCTCGCGCGCGGTCACACCCTGCTCGACGATGACCACCCGGTCGTAGGCCAGCGCCAGCTCCACGCCCGCGCGCAGCTCCTCCATGGAGGTGACACGTGAGATGCCGATGGAGGAGCCCATGTTGGCCGGTTTGACGTACATCGGCCAGTCGAGCGACTTCACCAGACCCCAGTGGTCGGTGGTGGTGCGCCATTCGTGCTCGGTGAACCACACATGTGGGGTGACCGGAATGTCCTCCGCCAGGAACACGCGCCGCATCGCGACCTTGTTCATGGCCACGGCAGAGGCCATGACGCCGCAGCCCACGTACGGGATGCCCAGCGTCTCCAGGTGACCCTGGACGACGCCGTCCTCGCCGAACGGCCCGTGCAGCACAGGGAAGACCACGTCCGCCAGATCGCGTCGCAGCTCCACCGGCCACCTGCCCTGCCGGTCGATGATGACGACGACGGGCTCGTACAGATCCCTCGGCAGAGCATCCAGCACAGCCTGCGCCGACTGCAGCGACACCTCGTGCTCGGCGGACGGCCCACCCGCCAGCACAGCCACGCGTACGCGTTCAGTCACGATCAGCCTTCCTCAGTGGCACGGAGACAGCGCCGCCAGCGGCACGGTGTTCGCCGCCGCGGGACCAGCCTGCCGAGTGTCGGCTCTTCGCCTGACCAGTCGCCAGGCCATTCGCTGTCCAGTTCCTGACCGAAGCGCGCCCGCGGTGCGCCGCGACCGGGGTCGACCACCAGCAGCCGGGCCGGCCGCGCCCGCGCAGTCACATCGGCGATCTGCCGGACCCGTGCCGCCTCGTAAGTCACCCCCCCAGCCGCTTGTGGACGAACGAGCGATGCCTGCTGGCCGACTTCAAGCGCCGCCCGCCGCATTCCACCTCATCAGCCAATTCCAGCGCGCTGCGAACATGACCGGCCGCCTCGGCCTCGGTCGGCGTGAACGCCTCCGCCAGCTCCCGCCCCGACACCACCGGCGGCTGACGTGTGCAGGTAAGTCAAGCCTTACTTTCACGGAAATTCGGTCGCATAGTGGAGGGCCTTGACGAGGGGAAGGCTGGCTACTGGTGCGGTTCGATGACGATGGCGCTGCGCGCCAGGTGGAGTCGGAGCAGCTGCGGGTGACCGCCGCTTACCGACTGTTGGATGAGCGGCTTGCGGAGGTGCGGGCGCAGTTGGCGGACGTGCTGCGGTCCGAGGCGGTGGGCCCGGGCGAGGTGTATGCGCGTGAGGCCGCCGCCGGGCGTCTGGCCGGGCGGGTCCGGCGGCTGGAGGGGGCCGAGGAGGGACTGGTCTTCGGTCGGATCGACTCGGTGAACGGGACGGTGCTGCACCTTGGGCGGATCGGCCTGCACACGGACGGGTTCGAGAGGCCGCTGGTGGTGGACTGGCGGGCGGAGGCGGCGCGGCCGTTCTATGAGGCGACGCCGCTGCGTCCGCTGGGGTTGCGGCGCCGCCGTCACCTGCGTGTCGAGGGCCGCAGGGTGCGAGCGGTGAGTGACGAACTCCTGGACGGCTCGGCACCGGCTGCCGGCGATGTCGTGGGCGACGGCGCGCTGGCACAGGTGCTGGAGGCCGGGCGGACGGGGCGGATGCGGGCCGCGGTCGCCACCCTGCAGGCCGAGCAGGATGCGATCGTGCGCTCCACGCACCGCGGGGTCACGGTGGTGCAGGGCGGCCCGGGTACGGGCAAGACGGTGGTCGCGCTGCACCGGGCTGCCTTTCATCCGGGCGATCTGCTCGCGGTGATCTGCGCGGACACCAGAGCAGCCGCCCTAGCGACTTCCGGGATCGACCGGTGGGCCCGCGTCATACCGGTCTCCCAAGCCCGCGGCCTGGAATTCGACGCCGTGGTTCTCATCGACCCACCGGAGATCGCCGCAGCCCACCCAGGCGGCGAACGTGACCTGTACGTCGCCCTCACCCGCGCCACCAAACGGCTCTGCACCATCACCATCCAGTCGCCATGTGGATTCCCCAGCACTGGTCCCCTGGCGGGCGAGCCACAGCGCGTCGCCACCATTACCGCATCCGAGGTCCAACGCGTAGCCGGGCGCCAGGCCAGTAACCGTCTCGGTGAGACGAGCGTTCGGCCGCGGGTCGATGGCCGCCGGTCGGGCCGCGTGGAGGTCGTCCCAGAACGTGACCGCATCGGTGGTGCTCATCAAGACTCCTTCTGCCGGTACGCGCACAGTCTGACCAGGCTCGCCGCGGTTTGGCACGCAAACTTGCGGTTCTGGCAAGATGGCCTCGTGGACCACGAAATGGACGAGGTGCTTGACTCTGTGGGGCCGCGACTGCGTGCGCTGCGTCGTCACCGCGGCATCACCCTCGCCGCCCTCGCGGCGACGACCGGCGTGTCGGAGAGCACCCTGTCCCGGCTGGAAAGCGGGCAGCGCCGGGCGACCCTGGAGTTGCTGCTGCCTCTGGCTCGCACCTATGACGTTCCGCTGGACGACCTCGTCGGCGCACCGCGCACCGGCGACCCCCGGATCCACCTCACGCCGATCCGGAGCTTCGGGATGACCTTCGTGCCGCTGTCCCGGCGGCCGGGCGGGACACACGCGTTCAAAATGATCATCCCCGCCCAGCCGGAACCGCTCGCACCGACCCCGCAGACCCACGACGGCTTCGAATGGCTGTACGTGCTCAACGGACGTCTGCGGCTCATCCTCGGCGAGCGCGACCTGACGTTGCCGCCCGGTGAGGCAGCCGAGTTCGACACGTCCTTGCCACACTGGCTGGGCACCGCCGACGGCGGCGTCGTCGAGCTACTTATCCTGTTCGACCCGCAAGGGATGCGTACGCACATACACGCCGACCCACATCGGCCGTCCTACGGCGGGAGCCGGCGGTGAACTCAACGAGAGATACCCGGACAGCTGCAGTCACCCGCCGCGAGGTTTCCCTTTGGAAGGACCCGCGCGCCGAATGCCGAGGCATGCGGGGCTGATCACCAGCACCCGCCGCAGCCCGGCCGTCCCGCACGACCTCACCCCGCTGGGCCGCAGGCTTCTCGACGGCGCCGGGCAAGACCTTTGCGTTATCACGTAAAGGTCTTGTGGGGGGTATGGCACTGATCGAAAGTAACCGCTATGAAACTCACACGATCACTGATGTCGGCGGTGTTAGCCCTCCTCTTCTGCGTGGCCCTCCCGCTGGCCATCACCCAGCCCGCGAGCGCGAGCACGAGCGCGTGCGGGGGCGCGGCCTCCGGCAGTTACCGATGGGACGGCACCATCAGCACGCATGTACGCGGCTCTGGCTGCACCACGCGCTGGGCGCACCTCACCGTGAGCGGTAACGCGAGCTGCTGCAGTGCGTTCTGGGTGAAGATCGAGCGGCAGCTGTGGGGCAGCTACGGCTGGCTGACCACGCACAAGCAGAGCAGGAAGAACCTCTGGAACTCCTACATCGAGTTGGACACCTCGTCCGTTCCCTGGAGGCCCCAGGACGGCGACCAGCGGTTCCACGCCTGCTGGGCCTGGGGCGGTGATTCCGAACCCAGCTCCTGGCTCTGCGGCCCCTGGGTCAGCTAGGCGACCGCGATCACGCGTGCGTCCGGCCCTCGAGGGCCGGACGCCGTAGTGCGGTGACCCGGGCAGCCGGGGACCGCCAGCGCCCCCAGCAGCTCAACCTGTCTCTCCGGTCGTACCGGAACAAGATTGAGCGTGATGTGCATCTCCGCCGCGCCCAGGACCAGCAAGAGGAGGCGGACACCACCGGCCTGCGGCGGCCGGTTCGCGCCCGGATCACGGGACCGGGCAGCAGTGCCGATCTTGAGCTGATGGAACGGCTTGAACAACAGGTCTTCGGCCCACGAGACTGACATCCCAAGCTGAACACCACTCAAGATCATTCTTTGGCTTGGATTCTCTCCCCCATTCTTCCCCCGCCGCTGGCGGTCTGAGCACCACATCTGACCAGCGATTACGCGCGGCCACGGCCCCTTTCTGGCGTATTCGGCGTCCCACCCCCACGAGGGCTGTCTCAACCAAGGCAGGATCGGACGGCCTTGGCCAGGTTCGACGCCCGCGGGTCGTCGGGCCGGAAGTTCCAGAGGTTGGTGACGTAGCCGAAGCCGACACCGGCATCGGGGTCGCCGAGGGCGATCGATCCGCCGGAGCCCGGGTGGCCGAACGACCCCGGCCCGACCATCGGCGCCGGAGGGCATGCTCGCCAGAACCCCAGCGACATGTAGAAGGAGCGGTCGGCCGGGATGTCCAGGCCCGGCGGCAGCCCGTACATCCGCGTCTTGTCGGTCTGGACGACTGTCATCCTCTCGACCGTTGACGGATCGAGCAGCCGAACCCCGTCGACGTCGCTGACCGTGGCGGCGTACATCCGCGCCAACGAGCGCGCGTCCGCGAGCATGTTCGCGGCAGGGAACTCCGCCGCGCGCCAGGCACGCGTCAACATGTACTCCCCGGACGTGTTGTCCAAGGCGCCGCCGAGCTCGCCGGCGCGCATCTGGATCGAGCCCAGGCTCCACATGGATTCGACCCATGCGGTGACCGTATCCGCATCGAGCCCAGTAGCCGCGATCATCCCGGCGAGCAGCTCCTCCACGCTGAACGCATCGGCGAAGTGGAGCCGGGCCACCCGTTCCTCGTGTTCCTCGGGCAGCCCGATCCAGGCGCTCAGCCCGAGAGGGGCGGCCACCTCCTCAGCGAAGAACGTGCCGAGTGACTTGCCGGTGATCCGACGCACGACCTCCCCGACCAGAAACCCGTAGGTGACGGAGTGGTAGACGTGCTCGGTGCCCGGCTGCCACAGCGGCTTCTGCGCCTCGAGTGCACGGATGACCGGGTGCCACGCGCACGCCTGCTCGAACGTCAGCGGTCCGTCGACGAGCGGGAGACCGGCCTGGTGTGACAGCAGCCAGCGCACTTTGATCTGTTCCTTGCCGTTGGCGCCGAACTCCGGCCAGTACCGGGCCACCGGGGCGTCCAGATCCAGCTCACCGCGCTGTGCCAGCATATGGGCACAGATCGCGGTAGCGCCCTTCGTCGTGGATGCGACCTGGACGATGGTGTTTTTGCGCCACGGTCGGTTCGCCTCGCGATCGGCGAGCCCGCCCCACAGATTGGCGACGGGGCGGCCGCCCACATAGACGCTGCACGCCGCGCCGACCTCGCCGGGGGCCTCGAAGTTCGCGCGGAACGCGTCAGCGAGCTTTCCCCAGCCTTCCTCTACACCGTGCTCGAGGTCGTCACCACCACTGCTCACGGAGGCGTTGTCGCGGCCCTGATCGGCTGTCATTCGGATGTCCATTCTCTCGTTACGGTTTGTCGCCCGGGTGCCGCCATCGATGGCGTTGGTCAGCCGTTCCCGCTCGGACTGGTCCACTGACCCTCCGGGTAGCTCCGAACAGACTCCTCGGCGAGCTCCGCAGGGTCCTCCCCGGACGACTTCGCGGATCGGTTCCGTTCGCCGCGCTCTGCTGTAGCGGGCGGCGGCCTCGGAGGGGGTGTTCCCGCACCCTCCCGGGGGGCCGTCCAAGTGGACGGCGCCTACTCGCAGAAGACACGCAAGTGGTCCTCGCCGGCGTCGAGGGCCTGGCGGTCGCGGGCGGTCTGCAGCAGGCGGGCGTGGCGACGCTGGGCGGCGCGACGGTCGCCGACCCGCAGCACCGGCGCGAGCTCGTCCCAGGTGATGCCGACGTCGTGGCAGGTCGCCTCAGGGATGCGGGCTAGGCTGGCAGGGTCGAGACGCCATTCCAGATGGTTGCGTTCGATGACGATCGCACCCGGATCTCGCCGTCGGCCGCCCGCTGGAAGTGCGGGCGGGTGTCCACCAGCCGAGCGCCGCAGGCGACCGCGACGGCGGCTTCGGCGGGAGACAACCGGCGTGATTCGGCGCGCGCAGCGGGCAAGCAGGCTGTCGACGGTCAGGGGCCCGATGTTCTCCTTCGGCTCACCCATCGAAGAAACTCCGCCGGCACCGGTCGACGGGTGCTACTTCTCGGCCGTGCCGGGTTTCCCGCTGATGGACGCCTGATAGATGTCCGCGTAGGTGCGCGAGTCCTTGATCAGGTCGTCGCAGAAGGCAGCGACATCGTTGCCGATGAGTTCCAGGACTCCCCTGTTGGCCGCCACGCCCTCCTCGAAGAAATCGATGATCCCTGAGAGCAGGGACCCGTCAAGCAAGTCGATCGGTCCAACCTTGAAGATGTACCTCTGAATCTCCTTGTAGACGATCTGATAGTCCGGCGGGAGCGCCTTGACCCGCGCCATGTGCGCCCGCCACTGCTTCTTGCCCTCGATGATGTCTTGGATGCCCACGTCAGCCTCCTAGCCGGCCCAATTTCTTTGCGACGTTCCTGTTCAACTGGGCGCGCCACCGGTCGCGATGGCTCCGAGCCCCTTCTCCGCCGGCCAGCGCCGCGCAGAAGCCCTCGATGTCGTCACCCAGCACCTCGTGAATGCTCTGCCCATCGGACGCTGTCTCTTCGAGCAGCACCAGAGCATTGTCGAGAATCGGCATCAGGTTTCGACCTGTGAAGTCCGAGTAGGGAGAAAGATGACCCTTGATCTCTTCCCACGCCGCCCGGTAGTCGGCCGGCAATGCCTCGGCCCGGGCTTCGAACGCCTTCCATTCCCTGGTGAGATCGCTGCCTGTCATGGTCTCCCAGAAGTTCATCTCCCGCTCTCCTTGAGCTTGTCGATGCGTGATGTGATGTACTCCCATTTAGCCCAGAACATTGCGAGTTCTTCGCGCCCCGCGTCGTTGAGCGCATAGAACTTGCGCGGCGGGCCCAGCCCGGACGGTCGTTTCGTCGCCTGGACGAGCCCGTTCTTCTCCAGCCGCATCAGGATGGTGTAAACCGTCCCCTCGACGACGTCGGCGAAGCCGAGTTCGTTCAGTCGACGCGTGATGGCGTACCCGTAGGTCTCCTCGCTGCCGATGATTTCGAGCACGCAGCCCTCAAGCGTGCCCTTCAGCATCTCCGTCAGGTCGTCCATCGTGGGTCCTCTTCGGTCCGCCTGGTACTTTGTAGTACCGAGTACCACTACAAAGTACCACAGAGTAGTGAACCAATGCCTAGCGGGCGGCGAGCGCAGACCACGGAAGCGATTCGAATCATCGGCCCGCGACTGGATGCTCGACATCACCACCTGGCCCGGCGACGTCGACTCCTTCGTTGACGCTCGAATAGGAGCGGATCCCCCGTGGGCCGCCCGAGCCCACCGGCCCGGCCGACCCACAGCGTGCCAGAGGAGGCAGGCGACCGGACCACTCCCCACGGGGACAGAGAGAGCGATGACTCAGCAAGATCCCCGACCCCCGTCCACGCACCCGAACGCCTCCGGCTCGGTCCCGGGAACCACGGTCGAACGCCGCCCTTCGCGGACGAGGCCACGGATCTCAGCTCCGCTGTACCTCCTGGTGTTCGGGACGATCTACCTGATCGCTGTCCGCACCCCGTTCGGGCAACGGGCGAAGAACGGTCTGATCAACTAGACGGTCTTCCAGTTCCCGTGGAACTCCGGCAGGTCCCGCCGCGGGCATGCCGTCCGGGCTCGGAAGAAGATCCCGTTGATCACCGTCCGGTGATCGTTCCACCGAAGCCCCTGGCGTGGGTGGGCCGGCAGCAACGGCACCGGCCGCGCCCACTCCTCCTCCGTCAGATCGTGACGTTTCAGGCGTTCATCCACGAAGGAATGATCTACACCAGCACAGGAAGGACAGGCCCTAGGACTCCGGGGCCATCTCGGCGCGTGCCTCGTGCCTGAATCACGAGGCCGGGGGCCTCGACGCGTGGAGTTCGGCGGTGACGGCGCGTTCGCGGAGCTGGGCGGACTCGGCGCGCAGGGACTCCACCTGGGCGCGCAGGTCCTCGACGCGGGCCCGTTCGATCTCCAGCGCCCCCGACAGCCGGTTGCGTTCGGCAGTGGCGGCGCGCTCGAGGTCCCGCGCCGAGGTCGCCTGTTCCTCGGCCGCGCGTACGCGCTCGGACGCCTGAGCCTCCGCCGCCTCGACGCGCGCGGTCGCTTCACGCCCGGCGGCCCGTACCCGCGCGGCGGCCTCGCGTTCGGTGGCGGCCGCCCTGGTGGAGGCCTGTTCTGCGTCGGCCGCGGCGCGCGCGGCCTGCCCCACGGCCTCGGTACGCACCCGTTCGGCCTCTTCGGCGCGGGCCTGGGCCCGGTCGCGCTCGGCTTCGGCGGACTGGGTGCGGGCGGCCGCGGCCGCGGCGGACTGCTCGGCCTCGGTGCGCGCCCGCCGGGCCTGGCGGACCTCGGCACGCGCGGTGTCGCGCTCGGCACCGGCCTGTTCCGCCAGCTGCGCCGTGCGGGCGGCTTCGGCGCGGGCCTCGGCCGCCTCGGCGCTCGCCGCCTCGACGCGCTCCTCCATCTCGCGTACGGCCTGGTCGCGGGCGGCTTCGGCGCGGGTGGCGCGCCGGGTGGCCTGGTCGGCGGCCTGTTTGGCCACGCGTTCGGTGGTGGCGGCCTCGCGCAGCGCGGCGAGGGCCTGCTCGCGGGCGGTCTCGGCGTCCGATAGGGCGGTATCGCGTTCGGCCAGGGCCTCCTCGGCCTGGCGGCGCATCTGCTCGCGTTCCCTGCGGGCGTGCTCGGTGGCCTCGCGTGCCAGGCGTACCTGCTCGAACGCCTGCTCACGCTCGGTGCGGGCGATCGCCACGCGGGTGTGGGCCTCGGCCTGCACGGCACTGATGCGCGCCTCCACCCCCGCCGGGCTGAGCTCGTCCGCCAGAACCTGGGCCAGCGGGCCGATGGCGGCCGCCAGCCCTTTCTCCATGCGCTCGTACAGTTCCTCGGCCCGCGCCAGCGCGCCCTCCAGCCCGGGGGTGGCGCGTCGCATCTCGCGCTCGCGCTTGGCGGCGGCCTGGCAGTCGCCCTGCGCGCAGTACTCCTTGGGCCTGCCGCGTCCCCCACGCTGCTCGACCACCGCCCCGCAGTGCCTGCACAGCCGTACCCCGCCCGGGGCGGCTTCCCCGGAAGCGTCCCGCCCCGACCCGGGCGCCGTGCGCCCCTCGTCCACCGTCTCCGCCGTCACACGCCGACCCTAGCATTTTCTGTTTTCTAGAAAATCAAATTCGAAAAACCAGATTCGTTGCGCGCGCCGCGATGGCCTATCACTCACGAGAAGTGCAGTTCCCGCAAGCTATCGCCCATCGCCCGGCACCGGCGCGAGCACCGTCAAGCGGTTGTGATCGGGGTGCCTGGTTGGGTCGGACCGGGGCGCCCTGTCGTGAATGCTCACGGTGGGTCTCACCCCTCGGGGAACATCGGTACAGCGGTTAACGCCAAGCCGTTGATCATGAGCCTCTAGCACAGGCGGAAGCCCCTACGGCCGACTTCGGTGGAAGCTCCCTGACCGACGTCGAGCGGCATTACCGTCGGTCGTCGTGCCAGGCGATGCTGAAGACGCCGGAGGGCAGGCGGATTTCGGAGCTGGAGCGGCTGCGCCGGCCGTCGACGCGGACGACGGGCACGGCGATCGCCCGCACGCTGGAGCGGGTGGACGAGATCTCCGCGTTCCAGCTCGGACGCCTGAAGCTGTCGCAGATCCCCCCGAACCGGCTGGCAGCGCTGGCCCGGTACGCGCTCGGGTCGAAGGCGCCGCTGCTGGAGCGTGCGGCTCGGAGCCGAAGCGCACGGCGATGCTCACCGCGGTGATGCGGCGCCTGGAGGCGAAGGCGATCGACGAACCCCTGGACCTGTTTCAGGTGCTCGCGGCCACCCGGCTGCTCAGCACGGCGAAGCGGAGGACGGACAAGGAACGGCTGTCCACGCTGCCACAGCTGGAGAAGGCGTCGCGTACCCTCGCGCGGTCGGCAAAGGTGCTGTTCGAGGAACTGGAGCTCGTCGAGGAGCATGGCGCGGACGTGGACGTGGACGTGGCCGCGCTGTGGGCGGCGGTGGAGGAAGTCGCCCCGCGGGCCGCCGTGCTGACCGCGGCCGCCACGGTCGTCCCTGGTACCAGAGGACGAGGACTCGGCCGAGATCGCCATGCGCAACGCGCTCGCGACCTGGTACAAACGGTGAGGCCGTTCCTCGCGTTGCTGGGTGAGTCGAACGCGCTGGGTGCGGTGGCAAGCGGATTCTCGCCGGGGTCCGTCGCCTTCCTGCGCCGGCGGGGCGGAAAGTGAGCGTCAAGCCGCTGCTGCCGCGCGAAGTCGACGACAAGCTGGTGCCGCTGGCGTGGCGCAAGGCGGTGTACGCCAACCCGAATCTGCCGCAGGGCGCCATGCGGCCCCTGCGCGACCCGGACACGGCCGAGCTGGAGACCCGCTTTCCTGGACACCACGTCTGAGGCGATGATCGTCTTGGGAAGGAGTCCGTCTCGCAGCCCTGGCGAGGACTGAGCCGATGGTGATCGGGTAAGCGATCCGCCGCGTACTCGACGGCCTGCGCACCGACCGGCTGCCGTCCTGCTCGGTCACTCGGCTCGTGCGCGGCACCCAGCATATCCTCGACGTGCTCGACGTGCTCGACGTGCTCGACGTGCTCGACGTGCTCGACGTGCTCGACGTGCTCGACGTGCTCTTAGGCGTCCTTTATGGATAGCCGACTGGCGGAATCAGCCCGCGTTGCCGGGCTCTCCGATTCACGCCGGGTGAGCACCACGGGGGCGTCCTCGGTGATGGCTACCGTGTGCTCGGAGTGGGCCGTGCGCGAGCCGTCCGCCGACCGAATGGTCCAGCCGTCGGCGTCGTAGACGATCCGGTCGGTCGTGCGGGCGAACCAGGGTTCGAGCGCGAGGGTCAGGCCCGGCCGGAGCGTAAAGCCGCGCCCTGCCCGGCCCTTGTTCGAAACGTGGGGCCCCTCGTGCATGGTGCGGCCAATGCCGTGGCCACCGAACTCGGTGCTGACCGGGTAACCGTAGTCGTGGGCTACCGCCCAGATGGCCGCCGAGATGTCACCCAGGCGGTTGCCCGGACGTGCCACCTCGATCGCCGCCTCCAACGCTTCCTCGGTGGCGCGGATGATCCGCAGGTCCTCCTCGGCGGCGGTCCCGACGACGACCGTGCGCGCCGAGTCGGCCACCCAGCCATCGACGCTGACCGCGAGGTCCGCGCTGAGTACGTCGCCGTCACGCAGCGTGTAGTGGTGGGGTAGGCCGTGCAGGACGGCGTCGTTGACCGACAGGCAGATGACGTTGCGGAACGGGCCGCGTCCGAAGGACGGCGCGTAGTCCCAGTAGCACGACTCTGCCCCACGCCGTTTGATCATGCCGCGCACATGGTGCTCCAGGTCCAGGAGGTTGACGCCCACGTCGGCGAGTCGGCCGACCTCGGAGAGCACCTCGGCGACGAAACGCCCGGCCACGTGCATGCGTTGGATCTCCGCAGGCGTCTTCAGTTCGATCATGAATACCTCGCTTCATAGGGTGGCGGTATAGTTATACCGCCACCCTAACACACTGGCCGGTATAGTAATACCAGCCCTATCCTGGGAGCAGGGTCCGCCAACCGCTCACACCTGAGCAGATCGAAGCCGGCAGGCGTCTCGGTGCCCTGGCTGCGCCACACGCGAGCGGGACGCGACCTAGCGAGTCGCGCACGCGGCCGGCATCTCGCCGGAAACCCTGCGCAAGCAGGTTCCTCAACCCCGGGGACCGGTGGTTCATGATCGGCGCGGGCATAGGATCGGCGGCATGGCGATGCGGCTTGTTCAGATTGCGATGAATGCTCGTGACAACTCCGCGCTCGGCCGGTTCTGGGCGGAGGCGCTCGGCTGGAACGTCACCGGCGACGAACCCGGCGAGACCAACGTCGAACCCGAGGGTTTCGCCTACCCCGACCCCGTCGCCGTCTGCGTCGACGTCCTTGCCGTCCCGGAACACAAAACGGTGAAGAACCGCGTGCACATCGACCTCGCCACCACCTCTGCGGCCCATCAGGCGGAGTTGGTCGCGCGCCTCCAGGCTCTCGGTGCGACGCCCGCCGACGTGGGCCAGCGCGACGTCCC
>NZ_JBFBCI010000050.1:0-64557 GCF_040683095.1 Sphaerisporangium sp. NPDC051017 | reverse complement strand
GACAGTTCCCCGAAATTGTCCGTGCCTTCTTCCGGAAGCCGAACCTCGCCTACATAACTCAATAGATCGTCCAGATCAATCATTTCGTGTTAATAGATGGCCACATCGGACGTCGGTCAGAGCCAAAACGGAATGATCGTTGTCCATGCGGATCCGGCCACAAATATAAAGCTTGCGAGCTCCATCAATGGGGATATCCCGGGACTCCTCCAAACTAACCAAGGCTAGCGGAGTTGATGTCATGGTCGGCCGTCTCCCGGCAGGTAGAGCAGTAGACCACGGTCGGCGGTCCTCCAGGCTGCTAAGTAGCTTTAGCATATGGTGCCCAGGCCCCATGATTCACCTCAGTCGCTCACCGGATCTGTGGACCCGGTGAGCGACATAAATGAGCAACGCCATGGCGCTACCACCTCGTTACAGGCCAATCACATTTCGGTTGTTTATGTCATATACTTGGGCATGAAGTCAGATCTTCAGCTTAATGACATAACGGAAAGGGGATTCGATGGTTAACGGCCCGATTGGCTACGCGGTCATCGACCTGGAGACTACGGGCCTTCGACCCTCGTGGCATGACCGAGTAATCGAAATCGCCATAGTCCACCTTGACGCCACCGGGCGAGTCTCCGGTGAGTGGAGCACTTTGGTCAACCCAGAACGTGACCTTGGGCCACAACGCATCCACGGCATCGGCGCTGCCGATATCCGCCACGCTCCAACGTTCAAAGACATCGCCGGGACCTTGTCCAACTTATTACGGGGCCGCGTTCCCGTGGCTCACAACCTGTCGTTCGACTTAAACTTCCTTTCCTACGAATTCGGCCGCCTGGAAGCTCAGCCCCCCCTGCACGCCCACCTGGGTGTATGCACGATGGCGGAGGCAGCGCGGTTCCTCGCGCATGCTCCGCGGAACCTCGCAGGCTGCTGCGCTGTGGCCGACATTCCCCTGGACGGACACCATGACGCGCTCATCGACGCTCGTGCCGCCGCAGCACTCCTGCGCCACTACCTCGACCTGAGTCATCCAGTCGGTCCCTGGGATGCCTTACTCCATGCTGCTGCTCAGACTTCGTGGCCGACACTCCATGACACTGGAACTGCGTGGGTAGGCCGCGGCGTCTCCGCGAGCCGTGACAGCCACTTCCTCGCTCGAATCCTCGACCGTCTCCCCCGCGCGCCGCAACCCGTCCACGCGGACGAATACCTTGCCCTGCTTGACCAGGCGCTCCTGGACCGTCACATCGCTGCCAGCGAGGCGGACGCCCTGGTGGATCTCGCCGCGCAACTTGAATTGAGCCGAGCAGACCTGGACGAGCTGCACCAGGGGTACCTAGCTGCCATCGCAAGTGCGGCCCTCGCCGATGGCGTTGTCACTGCTACCGAACGCCGCGAGGTCGAACTCGTCGCAGACCTCCTCGATCTGCCGCCCGCAGCGGTCGACGACGCCCTTACCGCCGCAGCCGCGCACCCGTCCATCCAGCTGTCTCGTTTCCAGCTGGAGCCGGGTGATCTCGTCGTCTTCACAGGGGAGATGGACGGCGGACGAGAGAGTTGGGAACAGCGCGCCCGTGAGGCGTCATACATCCCCCATCCCAACGTCACTAAGAAGGTCCGTCTCCTAGTCGCAGCCGACCCCGATACGCTGTCCGGCAAAGCCCGAAAGGCCCGGAGCTACGGCATTCCCATTGTGACCCCAGATGCCTTCGCCCGCATGCTGAAATGAGCGCGTTGTTTACGCACCGTCATCCTCGATGCGAAGCTGCCGATCATAGGGAACGGACGTCGTTTCTCATACAGGAGGAAGACGGCGAGGGGCAGTTTTATGGTGTGGGCGCAGGTGTGAACCTCGCCAGTGCTAGCGGCTTACCCTACCGGCTGACGTCTCACCGCCGGCACTCGTGTCATTGCTGGTGTGCTCCCAGAACGGCGACGCGAGCTGCATCCGGACGAATTTCCGCAGCTGGCCGTCCAGCAGGAAGTAGTAGTTCTGCCGCAGACACTGATCTCCTCACCGCTCACCCCTCAGAACTCTGGACTAAGCATCATCACGCGGTTACAGACGGAGCTAGACTAGTTCTTCTCTACGTATTTCGGTCCGATCGAGGAGAACTTCGGCGTACGCGTGCACCCCCGCTCCATCGAGCGAGCGCTGGCCCGCTACCGGGAGCACTCCAAAAGCCGCCGCTGACCTGCCCGCCCGCGAGAACCTGAAGGAGGTGAACCCGTCCCCGCCCCTGTCCCTTCGACCTCACCCTGACTGCGCGGCTGCACTGCTCGCGGCTGCGGAGCCCGTAGTTATCGTGGATGCGCATGACCATGACGCGGCGGAAGGGCCAGCCTTCGCCGCTGGTCAGCCCGCGAGCGTTGAGGATGTCAGCGATCTCAGCGTGGGTGTGGTGGTCGAGCAACTCGTCGATCGCCGTGACGATCTGCTGGTCGGTCTGACGTTGTGCCCAGGCGGGTTTCGGAATGGGGACGGTGAAGGTGTGATCTTGATCGCCGGTGAAGCGGAGTCCGCAGGTTCTCCGACCGGCTTGAGCCCTATGGCACGACCATCCAGGTGAAGGAGTTCCGCGCCTACTTTAACAGCGAACTCGCCTTCTGAGGCGACACCACCTGATCTTCCGTGCCGCCCTGAGCCGCGCCCTCTCGTCGAGCGCAGCGGTAGCAGCCTTTGACGCGCTACGTGTTCGTGGCCAAGTCGGCGAGGAGGGTGGAGAGGACGAGCTCCTCCTCTACTCTTACGGCACGCCATGCCATCGCCTCGGCCAGGCAGTTGGTGTTCTCGTACCGGGGGTGCAGGGCCGGCTCATCGCCCAGCATCGTGAGTTTTGATCCGCCCATCTGCCGCCACGCCACCAGGTTCACGCGGGTCTGCTCGAACGATAGGGCGCGGTAGGTGGACAACGACGTGTTTGCCGCCCTCGGGTGTCGGTTCGATGGTGTGTCGGCCGCCGGCCTCCTCAGTCAGCAGCATGACCATGAGCAGCCCGCGGCCGCCGTCGTCGTTCGGGGCCGCTGGTATGCGGGGCAGCCGCGGGTGGGTGTCGTGCACGGCGATGGTGAGCCAGTGCGCGTCGGCGGCGAGCAGCACGGTCGCGGTGGGCGAGTGCGCGGCGGCGTGCTCGGCGACGTTGGCCACCAGTTCGGTGACGATCTGGCTCGCGGTGTACGCATTCTCCTCGTCGATCCCCCAGGCGGCGAGCATCTTGACCGTCTCATGCCTGGCCACCGGTACCTGATCCGCTCTCGAGATCACGGTGAAGACGTGGCTGACGCGGTGCTGCATCTGGATCCCCTCTGCCGGTCTGTGGAGCCGCTGTCGCGGGCGGCTGCCAGCGTCGGGGAGCAGGAGTCGAAGTCCAACATCGGAAAGTCATCGACACATCACATAGGGTTATGCCAGGTTGGCATGGTAATGGTGGCGGGTCCGCCGTACGGTGACCTGCCTGGGACGGCGGTGGAGGGGTGGCCGATGAGCGTGGGGCTGTGTCCGGGGTGCCGAGGGACCAGGTTGAGCCGGTACAGCCGTGACCCGGTGTGCGCGCCGTGCCTACGGGCGAGCCGGGGTACCCGTCCAGCCAACCCGGCGTGGCTGTGGGACTCGGCCCCGATGCGCGAGGTACTGGCCCGCGGCGACCTGCCGGCGTTCGTCGCGCTGATCCGCGCGGCCATGGGGCTGAGCCAGCTGGAGCTGGCGAGCCTGGTCGGCTGGTCGCAGAGCACCGTCAACCGCATCGAACACGGCGAGCGCGGCACGCTGTACGACGTCCGGGAACTGGTGCGGTTCGCCGATGCCATCGACATGCCCCGCCATGCCCTGCTGCCGTTGATCATGGGCAAGCCCGTGGCGATCGATGACTTTGCGGGAACAAATAACGACATGGATCTGGATCGGCGGCGTTTCACCGCAGTGCTGGCTGGGGGTTTCGTCGCGGGTATGGGGTGGGGCTCGGAGACCGTTCCTCGAAAGGTCGGTACCGCGCACATCAAGCACCTCAACGCCACGGTCGAGCGTCTGTCCGACGAAGACCAGCGAAGCGGCGGCGCGTTGCTGGTCTCCCCCGCGATGCACCTGCTCGGCCGAGTGCGCCGCATGCTGGACGAGGCCGTCTACAGCGAGGCGATCGGCCGCCGGCTGCTATCGGTCACCGGCAGGCTGAGCGTAAATTCCGGGTGGTTCGCGTACGACTCGGGAAACCAGGAACTGGCGCGGCATCTATACGGAGAGGCTCGCATTTTCGCCGACCACGCGGGCGACCAGGAGCTTCACGTAGAGGTTTGCTCGCTGCTCGCGATGCAGTCGGTGCGGTTCGGCCGGAAGAATCCGGGCCGGGCGCGGGAGGCGCTGCGCTTCGTGGCCACGGCGGAGGATGCGGCCCGGCACTGGGCCACCCCACGCATGTACGCCTTGCTGGCCCTTCGGGAGGCTTCCGCGCATGCCGTTCTCGGTGACGCCATGAGCTGCCGGAAGGCGATGGCCACCGCGTGGCGGGAGTTCGACCGAGGCCCACGAGAGGACGACCCGACATGGATCGGGTTCGTGAGCGAGGCCGAGCTGCTGAGCTTCGAGGGTCAGGCGGCCATGATGCTCGGCCGGCCTGCCGCTGCGGTGGACTGCTACGGGCGCTCGGTCGCGGCGTGGACCAGCGACCGGAACCGGACGTATGGCCGCGCCTGCCTGGCCGGTGCCCTACTGGCGTCCGGACAGAGGTCCGAGGCCCTTGCTGAAGGACTGAACTTGCTGACAAACGTGAGCGGCTCACGCAGGACGCTGGAGGAACTGGCTCCACTCCGCGACGTGGCCGGAGACTCCTCGGAGTTCGCCGAACTGTACGACCACAAGCTCGCCGCGTAACCGTACGGCCCACACGGAGGGTCGGCTCCCCGTCATCGCGATCGGGCGTCGCGATCCCCCAGATCGCCACGGGTGGATTTCCGGCCTCGAGGCACAGGCGGCGGCTTCATGAGATATGGGCACCTGCGGGTGGTGTCCAAACAATCGGCAGTAGTTCTGTCGCCCATTGGTAGGCGCGCTTGAGGGTGTGGTGTCGGATGGCCGCGGTTTCGCCGGTCTGGGCCATGAGTGCTTCACGTAACGGATGACGGGATTCGATGAGGTCGTTGTTGCGTTGTTCGAGCCACGGCATCCAGGTTTCGTGTGGTGCTCGGTCTTGCTTCGCCTGATTGCAGGGCTTACATGACAGGACCAGGTTCCAGATGGCGTCGACGTCGGGGCCGCTCCAAGGACGGGTCTTCAGCTTCCACGGCAGGACGTGCTCGACGACGGACCCGGTGGTGGCGTCCTGCGCCATGACCTGGTTGCAGTAGGCGCAGCGGCCGTCTTGATATCCGTTGAGGGCGGCGGCCACTCCGGTGACGCTCTTGCGGCGTTGCCTGGTCTGGAGCACCAGGTGCTGGGTGTCAGGGTCGTAGAGCAGCGGGGGGACCAGTACAGCTTCGGATATGCCGGTCGCCCACGCCGTCTCCACCAGCCGCCAACGGGCAGCGGTTTCGGCGTCGAGGTCCCGAGCGTGTACTGATCGGGCGAGTTCCAGGAGTGCATCACGGAGCACGAGCCCTGGGGCGGCGGAGTTCCTGCGCTGGTCTTCATAGAAGCACACCGGTGCCTGGCCGCCACCAATCTGGGGGAACGCGTCGATGACGTTGTTGAAGCCGAGTTGGACGGTTCGCCGGTGCAGTTCGTCACGGTCGAGTTCGCCTGCGTTGAACACGCGGCAGGCGTCCAGAAACTTGCTGCTGGCCGCGGTACCCTGCCGGGGTTGTCGGTGAAGTGCCTGGCAGAGTAGCTCCGCGTACCGCGGCGCTAGTTCCTCCAGCGTGACGCGATTGCGGCCGGTGGCGGCGACGTCCAGAAGCGTCGCTCCGAAGGCGAACTTGTAGGTGGCCGAGTTGGCGCCGTACAACACGATGGCACGCCATACGCTCTCACCGGTGACCACACCGCGTCGGTAATCCACATGAGCATTATGGGAAAAGTGGGACATTTGAGCCAGCAGCAGACGATCATGTACGGCAAGCTGGTCCGTGATCGCATCCCGGACATCATCGAGGCAGAGGGGTGCACGGCCGAGGTGCGCGTCCTTGACGAGTCGGAGCTGGTCCCCGCTCTGACAGCCAAGCTCGCCGAAGAGGCCGAAGAACTGCGCCAAGCCGAGCCCGCTGATCGCCTGGGGGAACTCGCCGACATCTACGAAGTGATGGCTGCCCTCGCCGAAACACTGGGATTCTCCGAGAGGCAGATCCAGGAGGCGGCAAGTCACAAGCGAGCCGAACGCGGCGGCTTCAGTCGGCGGCTGTGGCTCGACAAGGTGACATCAGCCGGGTGATCCCTGCCGATCTCCGGGAGTGTGATCCACGTACGACGAAGCCAAGGCGCTTTACTCAGTCTCCCTCTACCGGCAGCGAGCGGGCGAGGGTCCGTTGTCCGGTGCGTCTCGCGGAGAGCCGCTGATGGAAGGGACTGTGGCGGTTCTGGTCGAGATTGAGCGGCAGCACTAATGACCTGATGAGCTCGCCCTCAAGCTTCCAGGGGCTCTCCACGGCGGCCCAGACGACATGGGCGTGCCGAGCCATCCAATCGGTAAGCCGGGCCTCCCCCTCATGGCCGAAGGTCATGCGCTTGCCGTTGCCCACCCGACACAAGCCGATCCCCAGCTCGTCCGCGAGGAGACAGCCGAGGGTAAGGCGCAGGGTGGAACCCTCCGCGTTGCCGCGGTAGTGATAACGAACCCGGCTGCGGATGGTCTGCCGGCTCGGAGCACGTCCGTTCGTTGGCGGCGCCTTCGGCGAAATGCCGACGTAGAGGAGCACGGCACCGTGTCGCTCGTGACAGCCGTCGAGCGGAACCCCGGGCGGCGGCGACGTGAAATACCAGGCATAGACACCGGCCGCCGTCGGCATGGGGCAGTCCCGTGCCCGGATCTCCTCCGCACTGTAAAGCCGGGCAGGACGAAGCAGGGCGTCTTCCGGCGTCACAGGCAGCTCCCACCAGTCTTACCCGCAAGGCGCCGCTTTGCCCGATCTCGGGATCGTTTGATCACAAATTAGAAGAGTACGCGCAAGGTCCGCTACGGGATATATACGCAATGATCTTCGTCCTCGCAGAGACCAGTGCTACGCGAGAGTGGTTCGGCGACGGCCTGGCCACGGCCGAGATGATCAACATGTAGTAGCCGATGTTTCCGGCCAGCGCATCCACGGCCTCGGTCGAGGCGGCCATGCGCGACAGCAGCGTCGGGCTGCCTCACGTCCAGGCCGCCGAAGGTTCGCCCCGAGCATGTGATCGGCGCCCGGGCCGTCCGCTGCTTGGTCAGGGGGCCGGAAGAAATAGCCGAATCCCGGAGAGTCACCTACGCATCACGATTGGTTATGCCAGGTTGGCATGGCGGAGGTGGCGGGTGCGCCGTACGGTGACCTGCCTGGGACGACGGCGGAGAGGTGGCCGATGAGTGTACGGCTGTGTCCGGGGTGCCGGGGGACCAGGTTGAGCCGTGACCCGGTGTGCGCGCCGTGCCTGCGGGCGAGCCGGGGTACTCGTCCGGCCAACCCGGCGTGGCTGTGGGACTCGGCGCCGATGCGCGAGGTGCTGGCCCGCGGCGACCTGCCGGCGTTCGTCGCGCTGGTCCGCGCGACCATGGGGCTGAGCCAGCTGGAGCTGGCGAGCCTGGTCGGCTGGTCGCAGAGCACCGTCAACCGCATCGAACGCGGCGAGCGCGGCACGCTGTACGACGTCCGGGAACTGGTGCGGTTCGCCGATGCCATCGACATGCCCCGCCATGCCCTGCTGCCGTTGATCATGGGCAAGCCGGTGGCGATCGATGACTTCGCGGGCACCAATCCTGATATGGAGATGGATCGGCGGCATTTCGCCGGCGTATTGGCCGGTGGTCTCGTTGTAGGGATGGGCTGGGGCTCGGCAGAGATTCCAGCCAGGGTCGACGTGGCGCATCTCAGATTCCTGGAGGCGACGCTTCGGCGTCTCTGGGTCCAGGACCAGCAGATCGGCGGTGGCGTTCTGCTCGGTCCCGCGCTCCGCCGGCTCGCGGGCGTACGGCGCATGCTCGACGAAGCCGACTGCACCGAGGCGGTCGGGCACCGGCTGTTGTCCATGGCCGGGGAGCTGTGTCTCTGCGCAGGATGGCTCGCCTACGACTCCGGACATCGGGACGCTGCCCGGCAGTTGTACGGCGAGGCTTACCTGTATTCGGGCCAGGCCGGTGATGAGCAGCTTCGGGTGAACGTCGCGTCCTATCTGGCCATGCAGGCCGTGCGGGACGCGCGGCGTAATCCCGGCCGGGCGCGCGAGGCGTTGCGGATGGTCGCGGTGGGAAGGGACGCGGCGCGCGGCTGGGCGACGCCTCGGGTGTACGCGCTGTTGGCGATACGGGAGGCCACCGCCCAGGCGGCGCTGGGTGAGCAGCTGCCATGCCGCCGGGCGATCGCGACGGCCTGGCGGGAGATCGAACGCGGCGGCCACGACGACGACCCGGAATGGACCGGGTTCCTGACGCCCAACGTGCTCACCTACTTCGAGGGGTTGACCACGATGGTCCTCAGCAGACCGCTGGTCGCCGTCGACCGCTTCCAACGTTTGCTCGCCGATCCGGAGCTCGGGGAACGAAACCGTCTCTACTACCGGTCATGCCTGGCGAACGCGCTGCTTGCCTCGGGAGAGACCGCCGATGCCCTGGCGGAGGGAATGGACCTGCTGGCGAGGGTGAGCGGCTCGCGCAGGACGCTGGAGGAGCTGGCTCCGCTCCGCGACGCGGCCGGAGCCTCCTCGGAGTTCGCCGAACTGTACGACCACAAACTCGCCGCGTAATCGTACGGTCCCGCGAAGGATCGGCTCCCCGCCATCGCAATCGGGCGTGCACCGGGCCGGACTGCTGGCTGCGCCTGATCGGCTTCGCGGACAGACCTTCTGTCCCCTCCCCCGCGTCCGGAGCGGAACTTCCGCGGTTCGGTAGGGCACCGCACCTGGACCCTGCGGGCCACGACCGTCACCGGCGGTCGGGTGACCGGCTTCACGCTTACGTACACGGTCACGGATCCCACCCGCACCTGCGGCGGCACCCTCGGCTTCCGCGGCGCCCACCCCTGACCGGGCGGCCTGGGGGCCATTGCGAGATGTGCGCGGAACAGGGCCGCTGACCAGTCGCCGGAGGGCCTGGTCGGAGCCGTCCATGTCAGAGCACGCGGGGCAAGGCTGAGCGAGAAGCGCGCGGTTAGGGTGCCAGCAGTCAGATGAGGTGCAGCTTGTCGAGCGTGTGCAGGCAGTCGTTGAGCCGGGCTGGGGTCATGCGCTTCGCCGCTGCATCTTCGGGGGCTTCCTGGGCTGCGCCGTACTGCCACCACACGCGGCCAGTGGCCCGGTCGGTGACCAGGAACCGGTCCTTGACGGCGGGGCCGCGGACGATGAGGGAAACCGTGTCGGGTTCGGCGACCGCAGCGTGGACCATCGTGTGGTGCAGGGTGTAGCTGTCGCCGGCCTGCTCGACGCGCACCATCTTGGCGTGCAGCTTGGCAACGCCGGTCGACTCGTCGAACCCTTCCTCGGTGCCGTAGAGGGTGTGGGTGTAGCTGCCCGTGAGGAGCCGGGCGGAGTAGGTCCACCGGTGGTTGTGCGGCCGGTCGTAATGGTCCGGGCCGAACAGATGCAGCCGGATCCGGAAGCCGGATTCCGGGTCGTCGTGCAGGACCAGCTTGTCGAGGATGTCATAGTGTTCGCACAACCCCTCCAGGTGAGGATCGCCGCTGATCGCCTCGACGGCGGCGCGCAGCGCGGCACGGTCAGCGGCGAGTTCCGCCAGCAGCCCGGCGGTGGCGAGCTGGACCTGGGTGGTGTTCTCCCAGTTGATGGTGCGCAGCGCGGGCAGGTAGGCGTCGATCATGGACATACCGCTACTCCTGTAGGTGACGGTGTGTGGCCGAGGCGGCCGGGATGACCACTCGGTGGGGCGCAGTGCGCCGTGCCGATGACGCAGGCCCGACGCAGGGATATGGAGATGTCGTGGCCGGCGAGGTAGGCGGCGGCGAACCCGGCGGAGAACGCGGCACCAGCGCCGTGGGTATGGGCGATCGGGCCGCGACCGGCCAGGGCGCGGTGCCGCGCGCCGCCCCGGTGGGCGATCGCGCCGAGACTGCCGAGGGTGACCAGTACCATCTCGGCGTCGAGGCGGCCGGCGAGTTCGTCGGCCAGGTCGTCGGCGCGGTGCGCCTGGTGCTCGGGCAGGCTGGTCTGCACGATGGCGACTTGCCCGACTGCGGCGTGCTCGATGTCGGGGTGCAGCGGGTCGCCGCCGAGATTGAGCATCAGCGGGACGCCGGCACCGACGGTCGCGGCGATGGCCTGGGCCGCAGCCATGGTGATCACTTGGTAGCAGTCGATGTAGGCGAGCCGGGTGGTGGTCAGAGCGGCCAGGTCCGCGCCAGCCAGGCCCGCATAGGCGGGAGCGAGGTGAGCGAACCAGGTGCGGGTCCCGACTCGGTCGGTGACGACGGTGAGCTCGGCGGTGATGCTGGCGGCCCGCAGGGACAGCTGGTGCTGGACGCCGGCCGCGTCCAGGCGGGAGAGTACGGCCTTTCCGGTGACGTCGGCGCCGACGTGGTTGGCCACCAGCGCCGTGCGCAGCCCGAGCGCCCGGCCGGTCATCGCGGTGATCGGGCCGTCTCCGGCCAGCGAGTGGGTGACGCTGTGGACCTCGGTGCCGGTGTCGGCGGCAGGGTACCGATCCACAGCCAGCAGGCGGGCTCCGGCGAGGTAGCTGAAGCAGGCGAGGTCCACAGCGCCGTCCATGTCAGGCCCAGCCGCGTTCGGAGTACACGTCGCCCTTGGCGTAGTGGGCGAGGGCGTCGACCGCGTAGGGGATCATCTGCTCGGGCAGCGCGTCGAGCGGGAACCAGGACCAGCCGGAGCACTTGTCGGGCTCTCGGTTGACCACCTCGCCGGTCCACCGGGTGACCTCGAAGAACAGGGCGGTGCGGGCGTCGTCGGTGTAGTGGTGCATCAGGTGGACGAAGCGGACGTCGGCCGGTTCGACGGTCACGCCGATCTCCTCGGCCGTCTCGCGGATCAGCGCTGCGCCGGCGGACTCGCCCGGGTCCAGGTGACCGGACGGCAGGTGCCAGTCGCCGTCACGCCACCCGGTGTTCTGCCGTCGGCCGAGCAGGATCTCACCCTTACGGCGGAGGATGAGGTGGACGTCGACACACGTCTTGTAGCGCTCCTTGGGCATGTTCACTCCTTGTCTTCTCGCTGGTACGGCTGGTAGCCGCAGGTCGGCAGCATGGCGTGGTACGGCACGCGCTGCGGTGGGATCGAGGAAACGGTGGCAGTCAGTTGGCAGGGATCGACTTCCACAGCCGGCAGACCGGGACGACGTCCTTGTCCTCGGCGCACGACGCCGCGCCGTCGACGATCTGCTCGGCGGGGCAGCCGCCCATGCAGGAGCCGGGGGCCTTGCAGCCCCCGCAGCCGTGCTGGGCGAGGGCGCCGGTGAACAGGTCGAACTCGTTGGGGCCCTTGTTCAGCTCGATCCGCCCGTCCGGGGTGATGGTGGCGAAGTGCAGGTCGGTGTCGAACAGGAAGGAGCAGACGTAGGCGCGACCGTCCGGGAAGATCGAGATGCGGTCCAGGGTTCGGCCGATACAGCCGCGGTATCCCTCTGCCTCATAGCGGGGCATCTCCTCCCGCCGGGCGAAGGTCGGCTGGTACCAGACGCGGGTCCGGTGGCCGGCTGCGGCGGCGGGAAGCCGGTCGCAGAAGTCCAGCCACTCGCGGGGCCGCATCCCCCAGTTTTCGTTGCCGTGTCCGCGGCCGATGACGGAGAAGACGTGGTACTTGACCAGTGACACGCCGAGGTCGTCGGCGATGTCGAGGAGGTTCAGGCAGTCACCCTGGTTGGCCTTGTTGACGGTGCAGATGATCCTCGTGTCGAACCCGCGCTGAGCCAGCTCGCCCGCCGTCTCCAGTGTCTCGGCGAAGGTGCCATGGCCGCGGACGACGTCGTGTGTGGCCGGCGAACCGCCGTCCAGGCTGATCTGCACGTAGGCGAAGTCGGTCGGCTGCAGGCGAGCGAACTTGCGGCGCGCGGGCCGCAGCCCATTGCTGGTGGTGATGACGTGCTCATAGCCGAGCTGCCCGGCCAGGCGAATGGTGTCCTCGTACCGGGGGTGCAGGGTGGGCTCCCCACCCAGGATCGTGAGTTTCGACCCGCCCATCTGCCGCCACGCCACCAGGTTCGCGCGGATCTGCTCGAACGGCATCTTCAACGCCCGTTCCAGCCGGGCGCCCATGTAGCAGGAGCCACAGCGCAGCTGGCATGCCTCGGTGATGTACAGGTACACGTTGCGGAACCGGCCGTAGGGAATCCTGTCGATGTGCCGGGCGTTGGCGGCGTCGCCGGAGGCCGGCATACGGGCGTGCCCGTAGGCGTCCAAGCGGTCCCGGGAGGGCATGGGCAGGTCGACGGTGGTCATGGGATAAGCGCTCCCGGGTCGAAGGACAGGTACGGATGGTTGCCGAGGACGGCGTCGGCCGCCGCCACGACGGCCGCAGGCGGGCACCGGGTGTCGATCGTGTGCCAGGGCACACCACGTTCCTGGAGCCGGCTACGGATGCGCGGGTAGTGATGGTGGAATCGGCCGGTACGGGCGGCCAGCGAGCCGGCGGTGTCATCGCGGCGTTGCTGCAGTCGGCCTCCGCAGCGGGCGCACTCCCCGTCCGGCCCGACCTCGGCGGGCCGGTGGGGTTCGGCGCCCGAGCCCGGCCCGCATACCGGGCAGACCCGCCGGGTTCGTGCGCGCTGCCAGGCGGTCTCCTGGTCGACCTGCAGGTCCAGGACGAGCAACGCCGCCCCGACGCTCGCTGCCAGATCGGCCAGGTGGGCGGCCTGAACCGGGTTCCCGGGATACCCCTCCAGCAGGAGCAGGACGCCGGGCGCCGGGCGGAAAGGGCCGCGCACTGCGTCGTTGACGAGGTTGCCGGCCACCGAGTCGGACAGCCACCCCAGCGGGTCCTTGCTCGCGCGCACGGCATCGGCGAGCGCCGCATCCTGCGCCGCGCGGTGGCGGGCGTACTCGCGTAGGCGAAAAGTCGAGCTCGGGTGCCGAGATGCGAGGGCCGCGGTCAGGGTGGACTTACCGCTCGCGGGTGGTCCGAGCACGGAAACAGCCACCGGCCGATCCGGAGTAGTCGTCGTCACAGTGGGCTCCTCACGCGCATCGAGCAGGGGCGGCGCTGTTGTAGGCGCGATGACGGGTGCTGGTGACACATGTTCGATGGATCTCCTTGCTCGTCTTTCGTGCCGTCGCCAGCACACACCGGCACCAGGCGCGCCATCCAGATGCGCGCCCATGCGCCACCGGGGCTCATCCTTGAGAGGGTTGTGCGGGGTTGCGTGACGCCGGTTCAGGAACACAGCCTGCGTACGCGGCTCTACGGTGAGTGCAAGAGCCTGGGGCCAGGCGCCGTTCGTCGGGAGCGTGGGTGTAATGCAAGGACGGCCGGTCACCAACCACGAGCTGCGGTCCCTCATCACGGCCACCGGCCGCTCCCATGGCGCTCTCGCGCGGAAAGTGAACACCCTCGCCGCCGACCGGCACGGCTTGGACCTACGGTACGACCAGGCGAGCGTGTACTGGTGGCTTCGCGGCCGGGTACCCGACGCTCCCGTCCCGGAGTTGCTGGCCGGTGTCCTACAGGACTGGCTCGGCCGCAGGGTCGAGGTCGCCGAGCTCGGGTTCACCGATCGTGGCGACCAGCTGGGACTGACGGTGGCGACCACCGCCGAGCAGGCCGCCGCGACCGCGTCGCGCTTGTGGAGAGACGTTCTCCAGCGCAGGGGCTTTCTCGGCTCGACGTACGTGCTCACCGCCACGGTCGGTGCCGGGTTCGACTGGCACTTCACCCCCGCCGCGACCACCGTGCCCCGCCACGATGGTGATCGGACCGTCGGCATGGCCGACGTGGAGCGGCTACACAGAGCCCGCCTGGAGTTCATCGCCCTCGACCGGGCCAACGGCGGCGGGTACGCCTTCCCCTGGCTGGTCGACCACCTGGACCGGGTGGTCACCCCTCTGCTGGCCGGCCGGTACACCGCGGCCGTCGGCAGAGAGCTGTTCTCCGGCGTCGCGTCGTTGATGGAACTGGCCGGTTGGATGGCGTTCGACCAGCACGAGACCCACGGGCAGGGCACCGCTCAACGGTTCTTCATCCAGGCCCTGAGCCTCGCAAGGCACTCGGGTGACCGCGCGTACGCTGCTCACATCCTGTCGAACCTGGCCACCCAGGCTCTATTCCTCAACCATGGCGCGGAGGCGGCCCGGCTGGCACGCGCGGCCCGCTCCGGAGCCGGACGAGCCGCCACCCAGACCCTTCTGGCGCGCCTGGCGGCGGTTGAGGCACGCGGCTGGGCGCTGGTCGGCGACCACCGCGAAGCCCGCGCAGCCATCCGCTGGTCGGGCCGGGCGATGAGCCGATCCGACCCCGGCGCCGATCCGAGTTGGCTGACCACTTTCACTCCAGCGCACCACGCCGGATCCGTCATGCACGGGCTACGCGACCTCGGCCTCTACCAGGAGGCGGCCCGGCACGCTGCCCAGGCTCTGGACCTGCCGGCCTCCAACATCCGCGCTCGCGCACTCCACCAGACCCTGCTGGCCACCATCCACGTCGGCCTCGGAGATGTCGACGCGGCCTGTGCCACTGCTCAGCAGGCTCTTGCCGTCTACCCGTCGCTGACATCAGCGCGGCTGCGCGCACGGCTGCGTGACTTCAGCCGCCGCCTGCAAGCGCACCGGGACGCGCCATGTGTCCGCGACTACACTGAGGAGGCACACCTTCTACTGACGAGTTGATGACGGATCAACCTGAGGCCAGTCGCCGTACCACGTTCGTCGAGCCGGAGATCTACTACTCCCGGCTCGCCACCGTGCATGCGGCCACGGGTGCGCTCATCACCGACCCGGCAGGTCGTGTCCTCATCGTCAAGCCAAACTACCGGCCGCACTGGCTCGTGCCCGGCGGGATGGTCGATGACGGGGAACGCCCCGACGTCGCCTGCGCCCGGGAACTGAAGGAAGAACTCGGCCTCGACCTCCAGATCGGCCGGCTCCTGGTCGTGGACTGGGCACCGGCCTACGGCTCGCGCAGCCGCCCCATCATCTACTTCCTGTTCGACGGCGGCACCCCGCACACCCTGCACCTCGCGCTGCAACACGACGAACTCGACGACTACGCCTTCGTCGCCCCCGTAGAAGCAGCGGCCCGGCTCTCCTCCACGGTCGCAGCCCGCGTTCCGGCCGCGCTGGCCGCACGCGCATCGGGCACCACGATCTACCTGCCCACCATAGCCCAGGAGTAGGCCCGCGCAGGCGTTGTGTCTGATCTGCCGTGCTGTCCTGAGCAGGCGCCTTCGTCGAGCGCAGGGGCAGCAGCCCTTGACGCGTTACGCGTTCGTGGCCAGGTCGGTGAGGAGGGTGGAGAGGGCGAGTTCCTCTTCTACTCGTACGGCGCGTCGTTGCATCGCTTTGGCCAGGGGTGGGTCCCAGGGGGTGGGGTGGGGGCGGCCGGTGAGGGGGGTGGTGGAGGGGGTGGCTGCGTAGGCTTAGGTGTCGAAGCGCCAGGGTTGGAAGCCGTGGCGGTCGTGGATGGCGGCGGCGATGGCGATGCCGCCCCAGTCGAAGTCGCCATGGTAGGCGAACCTCGCTCCCCCGGCGGCGAGGAGGTCCAGTAGCTGCCAGGCCGCTGCCGAGGGCCGGCCGCCGACGCAGATCAGCGGCGGGCAGGCGGGGCCGAGGTCGTCGGCCGCGGTGGCGATCACGACGGGGTTCTCGCAGATCCTGACCAGGCCGACGGCGATCGGCGTCTCGTGGCGGCGCAGTTGACGCAGGGTGATGGCGGAGGTGGCGGCCTTCAGGACACGCGCGGTGGAGGTCGTCGCCGGGCAGGCCCAGGCACAGGACGAGGGAGGAGACCGACAAACCCGCCCAAGCCCAGCGTCCCGCAGCAGCATCACCACCGTTCCGGTGATCGGTTGGTCCGGACCAATCTAAGCTGGCTTCATGGCGCGCAGACTGCAGTCGATCACGGTCGAGGGATACACCTCGATCCGCTCGGCCCAGGTCGAGCTGCGTGATCTCAACGTCCTGGTCGGTGCCAACGGCGCAGGCAAGAGCAACTTCATCTCCGCGCTCGCTCTGATGGGCCGCATCGTCGACGGAGAGCTCAACCTCTTCGTCGGCCAGGCCGGCGGCGCCTCCGCCCTGCTCCACGGCGGCCCCAAAGGTGACGCGCGCATCGCGTTGCGACTGGACTTCGCCCCCAACGGGTACGAGGCGACATTAATCCCCGCCGCTCGTGATGAGCTGATCTTCGGAGAAGAACGCATCTGGTTCCACGGTGAAGGCCACGCCACGCCGTTCGACGCATCCCTGGGACGAGGACACCGGGAGACCCGCCTGCTGGACGAGATCGGCCAGCGCGGATGGAACTCCGTCGCCGGGCACGTGGTCGACATGCTGCGCGGTTGCCGCGTCTTCCATTTCCACGACACGAGCACGAACGCTCCTGTCAAGCAGACCGGGTACGCCGCCGACAACATCGCGCTCCATCCCGATGCGGGGAACCTGGCCGCCGTCCTGCTCCGCCTGCGGCAGGCCGACACCGCCTGCTATCGGCGGATCGTGCGTACCATCCGGCAGGTCGCCCCCTTCTTCCGGGACTTCGTGCTCATCGAGGAGAACGGCCGGTTGCGGCTGCGCTGGCAGCAGGAAGGCTCCGACGTCGTCTTCCCCGCCGACGCGCTGTCGGATGGAACTCTGCGGTTCATCTGCCTGACCACCCTGCTGAGCCTGCCCGATCTGCCCAACCTCGTCGTTCTGGATGAGCCCGAGCTCGGCCTGCATCCGTACGCCATCGTGCAGCTCGCCGACATGCTGCGCGCCGCGAGCCATGCCAGCCAGGTGCTCATCGCCACCCAGTCCGTGACGCTGATGAACCAGTTCGAACTCGACGACCTGATCGTCGTCGAACGCTCCGGCGGGGCCTCGGCATTCGACCGCCCTGATCCGGAGCGACTACGCGACTGGCTGACCGACTACTCCCTGGGCGAGCTGTGGGAGAAGAACCTGCTCGGCGGCAGGCCACAGGCCGAGTCCCGGTGAGCGTGATGCGCCGGCTGCACATCCTGTGCGAGGGCCAAACCGAAGAGACCGTCACCCGCGAGATCATCGAGCCTTACCTGCAGAGCACCGACGTCTACGTCACGCGATCCATCTTCACCACCAAACGCCCCGCAGGCGGCGCTTCCCGCAAGGGAGGATTGTCCACATGGGGCAAGCTCGAAGCGGAGATCCGTCTACTCCTGCGGGACTCCTCCATCACCGTGCTGACGACCCTGCTGGACTACTACGGGCTCCGTGCGGACGTTCCCGGGATGGCCACACGTCCGCCCGGTTCGCCATATGACCGGGTGGCCTACGTCGAGCGTGCCATGACCGAAGCCGTCGGTGACCACCGTTTCGTGCCCCACCTGGTCCTCCACGAGATCGAAGCATGGGTGCTTCTCGGCCATGAGGCTCTCGGCGAACTCACCGGCGATGCCGCCTTGGCCCACGCCGCAAAGGCGATCGTGGCCGACGCCCAGGGTGCCGAACTCGTCAACGACGGAGCCGCCACCGCCCCGTCCAAACGGCTCCTGCGCCTCTACCCGCGCTACCGCAAGACATCCGACGGCCCACTTGTCATCGCCGAGATCGGCATCGACGCCATCAGGAATGCCTGCCCCCACGCCGACGCCTGGTTCGAAGCAGTCAACGCTGCTCTCGCAAAGCAAGGGTGACCGTTTCAATTCGGCCGCGGCAACAGTCGAGGCCTCGCTGAGGCCCTGTTCGGACGCGGAGTCACTCTTCTGAATTGATCCCACATGCTCCGTGCGTGCTCGCATGTCCGACCCTGCTGGCTAACTCCTCGACACCGGCGTGGGTGCGTGATCTGACTGGTTCTGTCCGCGATCATGCGTGCACCGCCGGGGCATCCGCGGCCAGGTCGGCGAGGCAGTCACCCTGGTTGGCCTTGTTGACCGTGCAGATGATCCGCGTGTCGAACCCGCGCTGAGCCGGCTCACCGACCGTCTCCATTGTCTCGTCGAAGGTGCCCGGGCCACGGACGACGTCGTGGGTGGCCGGCGAACCGCCGTCCGGGCTGATCTGCACGTAGGCGAAGTCGTTCGGCTGCAGGCGAGCGAACTTGCGGCGCGCGGGCCGCAGCCCGTTGCTGGTGGTGATGACGTGCTCATAGCCGAGCTGCCCGGCCAGGCGGATGGTGTCCTCATACCGTGGGTGCAGGGTCGGCTCACCGCCCAGGATCGTGCCTGAACCGGGTTCCCGGGATACCCCTCCAGCAGGAGCAGGACGCCGGGCGAAAGGTCCGCGCACGGCGTCGTTGACGAGGTTGCCGACCAAGCCGCCGCCGAGGGCCGGCCGCCTACGCAGATCAGCGGCGGCGCAGGCCTCGGCCGTTCCCCTCGGCGGCCCGCGGGAGTGGTTCGCCTGGGGCGGGTGTGGGTGGGAGCAGTCCCACGAGGCCTGTCTCGTGGGGCCGGCCTCACGGGGCGGCGGGCGCGCCTCACAGGAGCAAGGCGCGTTCCCGCGGGATAAGGCTCCGACTACTGGACCAAATGGGTAACCGTGGCGGAGGCGCTGGCGCCCAGCTCCAGCAGATCCTCGCCCTGGTACTGGGCGTAGAAGGCGTGCTCGCCAGGGGGGAGGGCGGCGGTGGCGTACACGATCTGGTGCGAGCCGGGGAGCAAGTCGCGGCCGAGGTGCAAACCGTCCATGAAGAACTCGACGTACTCGCCGCTGAAGGACAGCCCGCTCTGGCCGATCGCCTCGACCGTCGCGGTCAGCCGCACGGAGCCGACGAGGTTAGGGTTCGGCGAGACGGACAGCGTCGTCAGCGTCCGGGCACCGTTCGCCACGTAGACAATGGGGGAATCGACCTTGGTGCCGCCGGCCACCGCGCGCACCTTGAGCCGGTACCAGAAGTACGCGGACGCGGGGTACGTGAACGACGTGCCGGTCGTGCTGCCCAAGACCACTTCCCGGTCGTCCGGCAGGGTCAGGTGGATCACGTCGTAGCGGACGGCGCCGGGGACCGCGTCCCAGGTCATGGCCAGGCCGGTGCCGTCGGCGTTTACCTTGAAGTCCCGCGGCGCGGTGAGGGTGACGGCCACGGTGGTGGCGCTGGCCTCAGGCGAGTTCTCCGACACCCGGGTCTCGTCGGTACTCTGCACGACGTAGCGGTAGGTGGTCCCCGACTCCAGGCCGGTGTCAGTGTGGCTGAGGGACGTGCCGGTGTGGACGAGCGTGTAGGGTCCGCCCGCGGTGGTGGCGCGCAGGAGGCGGTAACCGGTGGCGTTGGTGCCGACGTCCCAGGTCAGGGTGATCTCGGAGGTGGACAGGGTCTGCGCGCGCAACTGGGTCGGCGGGAGCAGCGGCAGCTTGAGCGTGGTGCCGCTCACCTCCGCCGAGTACGGCGACGTCTGGTTGCCGCGCACGCTCTGGACCACGTAGTAGTAGGTCGTATCGGGTCGCAACCCGGTGTCGGAGGTGCCGTTGGCGTCGGTACGCCGCACCTCCGCGTAGGGCCCGCCGGGGGTTAGGCTGCGCAGCAGGACATACTGCTCCGCCTTGTCCACCGTGGACCAGAAGATGGTGATCTGCTCGGGGGACCACACCTCCGTCCTGAGGTAGCCGGGGGGCTGGATGCTGCCAGCATGGGCGATGGTCCCGGAAGAGCCGGATAGCAGCGCCGCAACCGCCGTCAAGGCGAGCAGCGCGCCGCGTAACACGCGCATGGTCCCTCCTGGTTGGTCGTCAAGATCGGGACCACAACCTAACCGGGAGGGGTCCGGAAGATCAACCAAGGCCATCAGGACCGAGTTCCGGCTCTTCTGTACGCGAGTGAACCAACTGGAGGAGTCGCGCACGCTCTTCACGCACCTGATCTGGCCTGAGCTGGTCGATCAGCCGGTGAAGATCTTCGTACTCTTCCTGCGGTGCCGTCATGCTGTCGAGTTTACGACGCGATCGCGGATGACAGGAGGTTGGTAGTGACCATCGATTCAGGGCTGATCCTCAGGTCAGAGGCACGGAAGGGCCGGGGAAAGGTCTCTCTGTAAAGCTGTGGACAGTCAGACAGGGCGTCGCCACGACATCCACCCTCACGATCGCCTTGCGGTGGTTGGGCGCCGTGCGGGGTTGGGGGCGATCGACGGGACGGGCCTCGTGCCTCAGCCCGTCCCACCGGGTGTCGGGGCTGGGGGTCGTTGCGGGATATGCGCGGGACGACGCTGACGGCCAGTTGGTTGCCGAAAGGTTCCGGTGCAGGTCGGAGGGATGATTGGCCACGTGGGTGGCGGTCGACTTCTAATCCGACGGTCGCAGGTTCGAATCCTGCAGGGCGCGCCGGGGCTTCACCCCGATGTGCGGAAACGGGGCTGGCTGCCCACGGCAGGGAACGTCGATGGTTTGCGGCCCTTGGCCGGGGGCGATCTGTTAGGCGTCAGCCGCGAGGTCGGTGCGGAGTGCTGGGATGAGGCGTTCCTCCATGACGGCCCGGCCCTCGGCGGCCATCGCCTCGGCGAGGGCTGTATCCCAGGGGCTGCCGGATCGACTGCCGGTCAGCGGAGTGGACTCGCCCTCCGCCAGGCCGGCCGCGTAGTCAGCCGCGCTCATCCGCCAAGGCGACGCGCCATGCCGTACGGCTGCCGCCTCTACGATGCGCAGCCCCGTCCAGTCGAAGTCGGCTCGCCAGCGCAGTCGTGACCCGGCTGCCGCTGCCGTGGCGAGCAGCTTGTGGCAGGCGGCCGACGGGATCCCCTCGGTGCAGACCAGGGCGGCTGACCGGGCTCCGAGTTCGGCCGCCGCCGCCCGGAGCACCGCTGGATTCTCGCAGACGAAGATCTCCTCGGCGACCGGCACGACCGGGTGTTTCCCCTGCTGGTGAAGGGTGAGCCGGAACGGGATCCCGAACGCGGCGGCGTCATTCAGCCACCTGGAGACCACCTCGTCGCCACGAGTCCTGACGTTGAGCACCAGCACCTGGCTGGCCAGGTCGTCCACGATCACACCTACGGACTCCCACAGCGCCCGCTGCCCCGCCCTGCCTGAAGGCGGAGCAGGAGAACCGGACCGGAGCGCCAGGGCGCGTAGCACGAGCGTCGCCAGCGGGCTGCCGGCGACGAGCGCCTTGGTGTCGCCGGTGGCCGACTCGGCCAGGACGGGAAGCGGGACGAAGGTTGCGGGCAGCCGGTCGAGTACGGCTGTCGCCTGCCCGATCAGGTGGGTGTCACCACGCCGGACCAGGCGGGTGAACGTGCCGTCCGCAGTCATCGCCGACAGCCACTCGGCGAACCAGGGTTCCGAAGCACACATCGCGGACTGAGCCGCGGCCAGCAACGCCTGCCTGCCGGAAACCTCCGCGGCTCGCTCCGCGGGCCGGTCCCGGACCGGCCCCCCCACCGAAGCCAGCGCCTGGAGCAGTCCCATGCCGTGCATTTTCGTGAGGGCGTCGTCTAGATCGGCCAGTGACACGGTGAGCCGTTTGACGGTCTCAGGCCGGTAGGTCCCGGTGATGCCTATGATCACCCGACGTTCAGCCTCGGACGGGTTGGCGAGTCCGACGGAACCGTCGATCACGCCCCCGGTCCGCTCCAGCCTGCGCCGGGCCGCGGCCAAGAGACGCTGCCATCCCGCACCCTGCAGCTCACCCGACAATGCTCGCCTCGATACGGCGAGTCCCGGGGGAGCCCAGCGCGATGGTCAGCTCTCCCGCGTCGTCGGCGAGTAGTTCGGCGCCGTCCCAGACCAGCAGCAGCGCGCTGACAGTGTGCTCCACCGGGGAATGGGCCAGATCGTAGTGAGCCGCAGCGGGCACCGCGGCATGCGTGGCCCACAGGTCGTACCCGGTCATGAACAGGTCCAGGTCGAACTGGGCGGCCAGGCTCATCAGCTCGCTGCGCCCGGTGTCGTCCACCCCGGCGAACGCCTCATCCAGGGCGAGCAGCCGTGGCGCGTCGGGCCGCGCCGAGTTGAGCATGGCGTGCGCGGCGGCGAACAGCGGCAGGTGCAGCGACACCGATTGCTCGCCGCCGGACAGCCGGCTGTGCTTGGCGCGGGTGAGGCGTTCCTCGGCACCGCCGGGCCGGACGAGCTGGAAGGTGAACTGCCGCCACCGGCGGTAGTCGAGCACCTTCGTGAGCAGCTCCCGGTAGGGCAGCTCCCGTTCGCGGGCCCGGGCGTTCTTGATCTGGGTGGCGAAGTGGCCGCGCATCCGGCTCAACTCGTCTGGGCCGAGCCGGGCCGCGTCGGCGTCGAGCAGACCGCAGACAGCCCGCTGCTCGTCCTCCAGATTGTCGGCGAGCTGCCAGCTCACACCGACCGTGGTCCCCGATGACATCCGGCGCGAGCGCATCTCGCTGTTCATCCGCCGGATCAGGTCGCGCGCGTCCACCGTGCGGTCGTGGATCTGCTGGGCCAGCCGGGTGAGCAGCGCGTCCTCCAGGATCCGCTGCTCGGACTCGCTGAGCAGCTGCTGCTGGTCCTTGCGGCTGGAGGTCATCTTCGCGGCGAACGCGCCCACAGGCAGCGGCCCATCCTCGTCCGCCACGCGGACCACGATCACCCCGTCCGCTCCGTCCCACTCGGGCCGGTAGTCCTGACCGGCGGCCGTGAGCTGCGCCTGGAGGTCGTCCAGCGCCTTGGTCAGCCGGGTGGTGGACTGCTTGAGCGAGATCTCGGTCGGGGTCAGGTCGCGCGTCACGGTGAGGATCGCCTCGTGGACCGCGGTCACCTCCGGCGGCAGCTCCCACTCGCCGGACATGGAGCCCAACCAGTCGGCCTCCTGAGCGGGCCAGGCCAGACCGGGCGGGCACTTCAGGACGTCCAGCAGTTCCCGCTGGGCGAATGGGGCCAGGGCCTTGGCGGTCTCCCGTTCCTCGCCCGCCGCAACGTGCAGGGAATCCTGCGCGGCGGTCAGCTTGGCCTGCGCGGTGGCGACCTCGGTGAGCGCCGTCCGCTCGGCGGTCCGCGCGGACTCCGCCGCCCGCGACGCGGCGACGATCCCGGTCTCGGCCAGCTGGACCTCGGCCAGCACCTGGCCGGCTTCGGCGCCCATGGTCTGCTGGAGGGCGTCCAGCTTGGCGGCTTCCTCGGTGTGCTTGCGCCGCGCGCCCTGCTCGGTCTGCGCTGCGGCCGCCTCGTCGTCGGCCGCCGACTCCAGCCGCTCCGTGCTGCCCTCGACCGCGTCGCGCTGCCGCGCCTCCTCGCGCCGGCGTCCGGTCAGGGTGCCGGCCATGGTCTCGAAGCGCTGTACGGCCTGGGCCACCTCGTCCACGACGGCGGGATCGAGGCTGTGTTCGGCCCCTGTCCGGCGCAGCGCCCGCTCGGCCGCGCCACAGGCGGCGACGGCCTCGTCATAACCGTTCTGCGCGCTGTCGGCGGTCTCGCGGGTGGCACGCAGGCGCCCGGCGGCCCCCTCGTGCTCGCGGAGGGCCGACACGATCGGACCCGTCTTGGGCAGCGCGGCCCGGGCGGTACTGATCGCTTCAAGCGCGGACTCGGCCCGGGCGCTGCGCCGGTCCAGCCCGGCGATGGTCTCGGTCAGCGCAGTGATCCGGGCGTCGCATTCGGCGAGCCGTACGGCCCGGCGGCGGGCCCGGGCGGTCGCCCCGATGTACTCCGCGTTCACCTTGTGGTGCGCACCGACCTGGATGCCCTGGGCGAACCGGCCATCGGGGGAGATCTTGGGCCGGTCGTCGTCAGCGTCCCCGCCGAGCGCGACGGAACGCAGGATCGCGGTGATCCGCTCGGCCGCAACCGGGGTCTCCTCCTCGGGGACCAGCAGGTCCGCCAGGCTCGGCGTCACCGGGGCACCCGGCACCAGGTAGCCCTCGGAATCCCCGGCGGCGACGCGCTCCGGAACGGGAGTGACCCAGGCGTCCAGCAGGTTGGACGCCTCCAGCGCCGCTTCGACGGCGGCGGCGTGCTCCTCGGCCACGTGGTCGGCGAATCGGACCAGGCGCCAGAACGGGGCTCCGGCCTTTCCGTCGCGTTCCGCCGTACGGGCCGCGAACGCGGGTGGCGCGTCATCGTGCTCGGCGACGATCTTCGCCCGCTCGCCCTTGACCTGGGCCCGCTCCCGCTCGGTGGCGGCCCGCTCGGACTTGAGCTGGGCCTGGGCGTCCCGCAGGTCCTGTACGGCTTGCGCGGTCTCGGCCCCGAAAACCGCATCAAGACTCGGCGCGTCCGGTTCGCCGGTCTCCTCCAGGGCCTCGGCGAGCGCCTGCATGTCGGCCGGCACGTCGCGGTGCCGTTCCCCCCAGGCGGCTAGCCGGCTTCTGGCGTCCCCGCGGGCGGCTTCCACCCCCTTGGCGGCCTCCGCCTCGGCCAGCTCGGCCCGGGCAGCGGTGGCGAGGGCCTGGTCGAGGGCGATCCTGGCCAGGTCGCGGGTCTGCTCGGCCTTCTGCTGGGTGGCGATCGCGGCGCGGACCGCGCGCAGGTCGCCGGTCCGGGAGGCCACCCGGCCCCCGACCCGGTCGGTGAAGCCCGCCGGGTCGGCGTCGGCGGGGCTCCAGGTGATCCCCGCGGCGGCGGCCTCGTCGGCCAGGTCGGTGGCCGCGCGGGAAACCGCACCCTCAAGCTCGGCCAGCAGCCGCTGCGCGGTTGCGAGCTCGACGCGGGCCTTCTGTGTGGTGGCGGCGCGCCGATCCAGTTCGGTCCTGGCTGCGGCGGCGGTCTCCGCACACGTCCGCACCAAGCGCTCCAGGTCGGCGAGCTGTTCGAGGGCCTGGTAGGCGGCGCTGCTCTTGAGCTGCTCCAGCCGGGCCCGCAGCCCGGCCAGGGCGTCCTCGCTCACCGACAGCGTCTGCTCGGCCTCCGCCTGTGTCTGTTTCGCGGTGGCCAAGGTGGCGGCAGCCGTACTCAACGCGGTGCGATGGGCGGCGACGTCCTCGCGGCGGCGGGTCAGCGCGTCGGCCGCCCAGCGCGAATGCGTCCGCAGGTAAGTGGTGTAGCTGGACAGGAACGACTGCGTCGCCTCGTCGGCGGCGACCAGCCCCTCCAAGGTCCGCTGCACCGTCTCCATGTCGTCGAAGGAGCGGGACGCCTCGGCGATCAGGTCGTCGTCGATCGGGCGAAGACCGTCGGTGAGGGTGTCCGACAGCTTGCCTGGGTCCAGGTTCTTGGCGAGTTGCGGGCGGCGCAGCGTCAGGATCAGGGTGATCAGCTGCTCGTACCGCTCCCGGCCGAGCCCGAACAGCCGCTGGTCGATCGCGTGCCGATAGTCCGAAGGAGTGGCGGTGAGCGCGTGCTCGCCCAGTTCCTCGGTGAGCTGCTTCTTGGTCATCGGCCGGTCGTCGGCGGTGAGCAGCGAGAAATCAGCACCCACCCGGCCCTCGGCGACGAAGTGCCAGCGGACCGGCGTGTCGCGGTGCCGCTGGGCGTGCAGGCCGATCCCCACCGTCACGGCTTCGCCGGTGTCGCGGTGCCGCAGCTCCAGCCAGACGTAGCCGAGTGCGCTGTCCTGCCCGCGGAAGAGCAGGTTGGACTTCATCGTCCGGTCCTCGGAGGCGAACGGGTTGAGCCGCTTGGGGTCGATCCGGCCGTCCAGCACGAAGGGGAACAGCACCTCCAGGGCCTTCGTCTTTCCCGAGCCGTTCGGCCCGCGCAGGATCAGCCAGCCGTTCGCGAAGGTGAACTCCTCGTCCCGGTAGTCCCACAGGTTGATGATCCCGGCCCGGGTGGGGACGTAACGCGTCACTGCGCTTCCTTGACGTCGAAGAGGGTGTCGGTCTGTGCCTTGGTCCTGCGTGCCCGAGGCTTCACCTCGGCGGTGGTGCCCCGGTAGCGGGCGAGCAGCGGGAGCGCCAGCACACCGCCCTCGACCCTGACGACCAGGCGGAGCGAGGCGAGCAGGTTCAGCGCCTCGCGGAGCAGCCGGTCCGGATCGCCCCGCCATGCTACGGCGAAGGCCGTGCCGTAGGTGTCCATGAGCTGTTTCATCGCGCTCCGTAGCCAGGCGTCGGTGACGAACGGGTAGACAGCCGTCTCGTCCGCCGCCTCCCGCTCCCGCTCATCGGGTCCGGCCTCACTCAACTCGTCCATGACGCCCTTGAGGGGCAGGCCGGCGTCGATCCTGGCCGCCAGGGCCACGTCACGCTCGGCCGCCGTTGGAGCGGGCAGCGCCGGTGGCTTCGATTTCGTCACGTACGCCGCGATGCGCGCCGACAGCAGCAGCGCGGCCTGGAAGGGGGTGCCGCCGCTCGGGAAGCGCAGGTCGGACAGGCGCCCGGAGGCGTCGATGAGTGCCACCCCCTCGGCGCGGCGCTCCACGGTCTGCCCGGTCAGCCGCTCCAGGTCCTCGATGAGACCGGGGTGGCGCAGCTGGCCGCGCAGCGATTCACTCGCGTCCGCGTAGTAGACGACGGGGCGTTCCAGCACCAGCCGCCGCGCTCGCCGGGACGCGGCCTCGCGGACCCGGTGCCGGCCTTGGGCGAAACCGGGATCGGAGTCGAGCAGCCCCGTCACCGAGCGCATGTGCTGAAGCACCCGGCTCGGCCGGTAGATCGCGAAGACGACCTCGCGGTCGATGTCGTAGAGCGCCTCGGCCCGGTCGGGGTTGTTCACCCAGTCGGCCGCCGAACCGTCGGCCAGGGCCAGCGCGCCGCGCTCAGCCAGCCAGGCCACCGCGTCGACGAACGCGTCTCGATCCGGCTTGCGCTCGGTGTCCAGGCCGAGCCCGTCGATCCGGGCGGCGTCCGCGCCGACCGCCTCGGCCAGCTCGCTGAGCGCGATCTGGGTCCCGGACCGGCCGAGAGCCGCCAGGGTGAGCACCAGATAGGCATACCGGCGCCGGTCGAACGGCCGGTCCGTCTTGGTCCGTGCCGGACGGGTCACGTCGAGCTCGTCCTGCGCGCGGAGCAGCCGCGTGGTGTTCGCCGTGGTCACGAGACGGTAGCCGAGCACCTCGTGCAGGTCGGCCCGGAGCTGATCGGCCCATCGGCGGATCAGCGGCAGCGCGACCCGGTTCGGGTAGGCGTCGGTGATCAGCGGATTGCTCAGCAGCATCCGCACCGCCCGCTGGTAGTCGGCCAGCTCCAGCGAACTCACGTTCTCCGCGACCTTGCTCATGAGGACACCTCCAGCGTGACGCCGGAGAGGTGAAGCCGGCCGTACACGGTTTTGACGGTGGTGGAGCCTTCGAAGGGGCGCAGCGTCAGCCGTACGCCATGGGCCGAACCGCTCGCGGTGACCTTCCTGCTGGTCGGCACCCGGGCGTTGAGCGCCAGGTCGAGCAGGCCCAGCAGGGCCTGGGTCTCCGGCTCGTCCAGCACGCGGCCGTAGAGGCCGTCGGCGGCGAGGGAGGCCGCCGCGTCGCGTCGCTCCCGGGTCAGCTTGAGCTGCTCGGCTCGGAGTCGCTGCCGCTGGGCGTCGTTGCGGTCGATCCTGGCGGTGGCCCCGGTCATCCGCGGCTCCCGGCCCGACTCCACCAGGCCCCGGGCCAGCCGCACCGGCTCGGCATCCCACCACGACAACCTAGGGGGGATCAGCTCCGGATCCTCGTGGGTGACCGAGATGTGCCGAGGTCCGCCCAGGTCGAAGACCGCCTGGAAGAGCCCGTGGGCCGCGTTCTCGTCGGGGCAGGAGACGAACCACTGGGCAAGGTGCCGGAGCTGGCTCTCCCGGCTTACACCCCCGCGCCGTGCCTCGGTCACCCTTCTCAGCAGAGCCAGCACGTTCGCGATCGCGGTGACGGTCGCGGTCTGCAGCCGCTCCGCCTCACTCTGGGAGTCCCGGCCCGCGCCGACACCGAACCAATGGGTCAGGCCGGACCAGCGCTGCCGCCAGTCCTCCTCCCGATCCCCGGGCGCGCGGAAGAGCCGGTCGTCGGCCGCCGCGGCGTGCGCGATCAGGGCGTCCACTCCAGTGTCCGCCACGGCCTGTACGGCTCCCGCCAGCCGGGGCGTGAACCGGGCGAGCTCCGCGGTGAACTCCCGCATGTGAGTGAGGAGCGCGTCCTTGTGGGTGAGGAACACCTCGGGCCGGGTGTCGTTGGTGCGAGCCAGGTCGCCCAGCATCAGATAGAAACGGGCGGCCCGCTGTGCCATGTCGCTCAGCACCTGGTCCAGGCGACTGAGCTTCCGGTAGACCTCATCGCCGTCGCCCGTCCGGTTGGCCTCGGCCAGCGCCTGGAGGTCAGCCAGGATGTCGGGAAATATCAGCCTTGAGAGCTGAGCGTCCTCCAAAGTCGACCCGAGGACGTCCTCGACCGCCCGGTATGCGCGGTAACCGGCCTGGGTGAACTGATAGACGTAGTGCCGGTTGCGGTATTCGGCCAGGTTGGCCGCGCGGGTCCCGTCGTAGCTACGATCCAGCAGCCGCCACTCGTTCAGCGAGTCCAGCAGTGGCTGCACCTCGCTGACCGCCGGGCAGTCCGGGTGCTCCTCGCGGAGCTGGTCCAGCAGGTCACGGGCACTGGAGGCGTGCAGCAGCACCTGGTAGTTGGCCCGGCCCCGGTCGAACGCCCGCAGCAGCCACAGATACTCGTTACGCTTCTCGGCCGCCGCGAAGTGAAACAGCCGCAGCCGGTCGTCCAGCGTGAACGCGTCGATTCCGAAAGAGCTCGTCTCGACGGGGCTGTCATCCGCTGGAGTCTCGTCGATGAGGGGCTTGGGGAGGTCCACTGTTCCCGTCCGGCTCAAAAGGTCTGTCAGGACCCATCAAGCATGCCGCACCGAACCGACGACTGCCGCCACCTTGAGTTATGTCCTCCAGCCATACTCCACCGGAACCATCGTCGCCTCAGGTCAGCATGAGCGTGCCACCGGTGGTGAGGGCGCGCAGGACCTGGAGGGCCGCGCCGCGGCTGAGTTGGTCGTGGTGGCGTTCGTTGTGACGGGTGCGCAGGCAGCCGTAGCACGAGGTCTCGGCGCCGCAGTCGCAAGAGGCGACTCGCTTGAGCGCGGCGCCGGCGACCACGTCGAGTGACTCGGCGATGCGCAGCGCGCTGCCCGCCCCGCCGGGGACCGTGTCGAAGACCACGAGTCCGGTCCGGCCGTCGGAGCCGGGGTTGATCGCGCCGTCGATGTCGTTCCTGCTGATCTCCAGCCCGTCCGCGGCCCCTTCGAGCAGTGCGTACAGGGCCGAACGCCAGTGAGCCGTCTCGATGAGACCGGGTGTGTCGAACCGCAACTCCAGGATGTCGGTCTCGAAGCTGTGCGCCAGGGAGCGCCAGCGCAGCGGCCCGGTGCAGTCGTTCTGCCGAAGTGGGTTGACGTGCGACTTAGCGGTCTTGCCCTGGTTCGGTGCGCCCCAGCCGCACCAGTCGCAGATCAGGAAACCACTGCCGGTAGGTCCCTCGGACAGGACGACCAGCCGGCCTCGGGAGCCGGAACGGCACCAGACCGAAGCCCCGCCGGGGGACGCCCAGCGGCGTTCGGCCAGCTCCTCGCCCAGGGAGACGATGTGGGTGGCGCCGTTCCAGGAACCCTTCGGCGGTGCCGTGGCCGGTTTGGCCGTCCGGTGGTCGGCGACGAAGCCGAACTCCGGCACGTAGTACTGGCGCAGGGCTCCCTCGCTTGCGCTCCCGCACGCGGGACAGGCCGCTTCCAGCGTCTCGTCGCCCTCACGGTAATGCTGGCAGGTTCGGCAGACCGTGTAGCTCCTGCTGATCAGCTCCCGGCCGGGGAGCCGGTAGACGCCCGCCGACCGCCAGAGCACGCCGCCGGCCACCACCTCGGAACCGGGTGCGTACTCATAGATCGCCGAAGAGAGGTCGCGGCTGAGCTCCAGCCGGGCTCCCACCTGGCTGTCGCAGTGCGCGGTGCGCAACTCCACGCTGTCCACCGGGAAGCCGTACTTGGGCAGCACGTTCCGGTTCGCCAGGTAGCCGATCAGGGACCTCCGGGTGACGGTGTTGACGGTCCGCTCGTAGCGGGCGGCCAAGTCGCTGCGGCGCTTGGCGAACGCCTCACGGCGGCGCTCCTCGAACGCCTCGATGTCCTGGGAGAGTTCGAGACGCACCTGTTCCAGCAGCTCACACAGGTCGGTCACCCACGCGCCCGTCTCCACTCCGAGTTCCGCCTGCACGGAGGCGGGCAACACCTGGCGCAGCGAGGCCAGCACACCGGGGGGGACGGGGGTGAGGAACGCCTTCACCTGGGAGCTCGCCCCGGACAGGAAGAAGTCGCCTGCGGTCTTCCAGACCGTCCCCGAGGTCTCTTTGGCGTACCGGAAGAAGGCGGCTAATGCCACAGAATGGGCATGCCGCCGGTCGATCCGGTCGTTGCCGAGTGGCACGTACGGCGCCCGCACCTGACCGGCGATCATCTTCTCCGGTTCCTGATAACGGGACAGATCGTGCGAGCGCCGCTGGGCGTAGGTCAGCACGAGGGCCGCCGAGTCTGCGCGCCGTCCGGCCCGCCCGGCCCGCTGGATGTAGTTGGCCGTGGTCGGCGGCATGTTACGGAGCATCACCGCCTGGAGTTCGCCCACGTCCACGCCCAGCTCAAACGTGGTCGAGCAGGACAGTACGTTCACCTCGCCGCGCAGGAACCGCTGCTGGATGTCGGCCGCCTCCAGCCCCGTCCACTGGGCGGTGTGCTCCTTGGCCAGCAGCGGCACCGGCGTCATCGCCTGATACAGCACCCGGTGGTGGTCATCGGCGTCCGGCTTGGCCGGGGTCAGCACGCCCTGGCAGCCGAGCGTCGGGCAGACCGCACGCACCGAGGTGGCGCTGATCCGCCGGCACAGCCCGCACTGGTAGATCTCATCTGCTGGGGACAGCTTCAGCCACGTGTGATCCAGCTGGTGCACCTGCCCCAGCCTGGGCAGGGCGGCCGAACTCAGCCAACCGTCTCGCAGCGAGGTGAGGAGTTTCCAGCAGCCGTCGAGGATCTGCCGGGCGTCCGCGCCGGATCCGAGGGCGGCCAGCACCCGGCGCAGGTAGTCGAGTCGCCGGTTGACGCCGCGCGTCGGCAGCCAGCTCAGCACCTTCAGCTTTGCCTCGGCGCCATCGCCGCGCACGTAGATCGGCCCGCGCCGGGGGTCGAACAGCTCATCGCGCGGATCGACTTCCTCCGGCATGGTGAGCGCGCCCTGCTGCCGGAGCGAGCGGGCCAGTTCGCCCAGGAGCAGCCAGCACTCGTCTGGGGTGAGGCCCAGCTCCAGCAGCGGTGCGGGCAGCCGCCAGCCGGGCTCGCGGTCCAGCTCCACCCGGAGGACGCCGAGGCCTTCCAGGGACTGGCGTTCGTCCATCGCCACCAGCTCCCGCATGACCCACAGGGCCACCTCACGGCGGCGCTGCTGGCGGGAGGCCCGGCGTTCGAACACCCCGGCCTGTCCCGCCGCCGCGACCACCTCATCCACCAGGTCGTCCACGGTTGCGGTGTCGTCCCTGGCGACGGCGCGACGGAGCCCGTCGAGGATCAGCCGCCGCTGCTGGATCTGGGCGTAGCTGGACTCCAGGTAAGGGGCGAAATAGGCGGCCGCCTGTCGGCTGTCGCTGAAGGTCAGCAGCTTGCGTCCGCCGCCGGGCCGGTCCTCCTGCTCAGGCATCGGCGGCAGCGCCTGGTAGAGGGCGGTGGCCAGGACGGCTGCCGCCGCCTCGTTGCCGCTCTCGAACTGGCGGATCATACCTGAGCCGCGCGCCCCGCAGGCCAGGCAGCCGCTGGGCGAGCTGGCTCGCGTCTTCAGCCGCCGCACCGGACGCAGCTGGGTCTCCTGGCAACCGTCCCGGCCGCACTCGCTTTGCCGTACTGCATGAAGCGCCCCACATCTGCCACACAGGAACGCGTCCTGAGCCTCGGTCTCCGGCACGGCTTCGAGGGTCTCATCGTCTTCGTCGGCCATCTCGGGGGCGTCGCCGAGCAGCAGCCAGACCCTGGAGTCGCGCCCGCTCACCCGTGGGCTGAACACCTGTCCCCCGCCGGACAGCTCCACCGCGCCGATCAGGTGGACCGCTCCGCATCTCTTGCATGCACCGAACTCGAAGACCGCCCCCGAACAGCTGGTGCACGTCTCGTGGCGGCCCAGGGACACATGTGGTCCGATGAGGCAGGTGAACGCACCCTCGGTGGCGCGGGCGAACAGGTGGTAGCGGGCCGACAGCACCGCGCTTCCCGAGAGGCCCCGGACCTTCCCGCCTACCGTCACCAGCGCGGCGAGGGCCTCAGCGGGTTCTTCCTGACCGCCGAAGAGCAGCTGGGCCAGGTCGGCGAAGGGCCGGGGGCCGCCGGACAGGGTGCCGCGCAGGGTGGCCATGGCGTGCTCGCGGGCGAGAGCCGTACCGGCATCGGGCAGGCCGGACCGGCGGACCAGTTCGGCCGCCGGGTCCTCACTCACCGCCAGCCTTCGGTAGTCCGCCGCGCTCAGCGGCCCCCAGAACGGCCCCGACGGCGTGTCAACCCGGGCGGCGGTCACCAGATCCTGGCGGGCGGGGTCATCTCGGACCCACTCGAACGGAGCGTCGAACAGCTTGGCGGCGAAGTCCATGACCGCGCCCGGCTCGTCGCCGACGGTGGCGCTGGTGGCGATGGCCTGCAACGTCCTGCCCCGGGCCACTCGGTCATGGAGGCGGCGCAGCAGCATGCCGAGTTCCTCGGCCCTGGCACCGTCATACACATGGGCTTCGTCCAGGACCACGAACCGCCACCTGTCGGCGTGTTCGAAGAGCTCCAGGTCGGCCGGGCGAAGCAGCAGATATTCGAGCATCGCGTAGTTGGTGAGCAGCAGATGCGGAGGACGGGCCCGCATCTCCTCCCGGCTGAGCAGCTCGTTCGGCAGCCTGGGCTGACCCGGATTGAGCTCGTCGAACAGGGCTGCTCCCTGCTGTGCTTTCTCCGGCGTGTCACCTGTGTAGCGGCCGAACGTGATCTGCGGTACGGCCGACAGCAGCTCGCGAAGCCGTTTGAGCTGGTCGTTGGCCAAGGCGTTCATCGGGTAGAGCAGCAGCGCCCGCACACCGGGAGACAGACGTCCCTCGGAAATGAGCGCGGACAGGATCGGCAGCAGGAAGCTCTCCGTCTTGCCCGAGCCCGTGCCGGTGGCCACCACCAGGTTCCGTCCGGTGGCCGCTTTTCGCAGCGCCTGCTCCTGATGCAGGTAGAGCGGCCGGTCCAGGGGAAGCGCAGGGCTACCCAGCGCCGCGAACGCTGGATCGAGGACGCCGTCGCCGATCAGCTCGCGGAGGGTCGCACCGGTACGGTAGGGCGGGGTGGCCTCCAGCAGAGGGCCCCTGGTCAGCAGCGGGCTGGCCGCGATCTCCGCCGCGAGCGATCCGGCGATCGCTGGATCCCGCACCGGCAGCAACGAGCGGAGATAACGCCGGTAAGTCCCGGCGATGAGCGCGCTGGTGGCAAGGGGATCCATAAGGTCAATCGTTGCAGAGCCACGGGTCCGGGATGGTTCGCGGTGCGGGAGAGATCGTCGCCAGCGGGATGGGACACCCGTCCGGCCGGACCACCAAGGTGGCGTGCCCGTGCGCGGCCACCGTGTCCAGCACCCGGCGCAACGGGTAGTCGCCACGGACGTGCGGGGTCAGCACCTGCACGCTCTCACCTCCGCTGACGACCTCGACGGGAAGCCCCTCCCGTACTCCTGGAATCTCGAACCGCAGTCCCCCGAGTTCCTCCAACGCGGCCACGGTCAGGCGGAGGGGAGCCGTACTCCACTCCTGGCCGGCCAGCACCCGCATGTGCGGCGGAGCGACGAACAGAGCCAGCGCCTGCCCCGAGGCGACACACGTGATCCGGCGCACGGTCTCGCGCGGGCCGAAGTTCAGCGCCTGCGGCGTCACCGTCAGGCCGGCCCCGGTGCTGAACAAGGTGTCCGCCGGCATTAGGCCCTCCTCGTCGAAGAGCCGGACCGGAGGGTCGTGGCGCACGGCGAGACCCTCGGCGATGGTGACGGTCTCCCGCATCGCCCGGCCGCCCCCGGTCCTGGCGGTGACGGTGAAAGTGCCGAGCAACGGGCGCGGCAGCCGCGCCCACAGGTCGGCGGGGTCGGCGGGCGCCGCCGGCGCGGCACCGGCCCGCTCCACCGTGACCAGCCATTCTCCATCCGGTAGCCGCAGGGCGGGAGGCGCGGCCGATACGGCGGAGCCGTCCGACGCGGTCACGCCGGGCAGGGGTCGGTCGATCAGCAGCCGTGGTCTGGCCTGCCCCCTGACCGGGCGGTGCAGGCCGTCCGCCAGGGCGAGCCAGGTCGCGTTCTCCAGATCGACCTGTGCCAGCCGCCAGCCGTCCCAGCCGACAGGCAGGAGACCCTCGGCGATGATCCGGAGCGGGATGTCGGCGGTCGGCTCGCGGTCCCGGGGATGGGCGACCCAGACCGGGCAGGGCGGTAGCTCCGCAGGCAGGTGGCGCCCGTCTTCGGCGAAGACGAGCAGGCAGTCCTCCGTGGGGTACGGCAGCGCCACACCGTCACGCTGGATCCCGTGCCCGAAAGGGTCGAGGTGGAGCCGGGAAACCTCGGCCGTGGCACCCAGGCCCGCGTGTGTCATGATCGAGTGCTTCGCGTCCGGCTCGGCTCGCAGGCCGAAGGCCCGCAAGGCGTCCAGAAACGCCGCACCCCACTTGCTCGTGCTGCCCCGGTGGCGGGAGGCCGCCCACCAGCGCGGCCAGAACGCGCCACCTCCGCCATGGCGGGCCGCCACGCCGGCGATGCTCACCGCGACGCACGCGGGCCAGCGGGTGGCGAGCTCCTGATGGCCGAGCCGCCGGTATGCCTGTCCCAGAGCGTCGGCTGCCGCCTCGATCATCTCCTCGGGCGCGTCGGCCTCGATGACCAGCGACACACGGCGCAACTGCACGGTCCACGACCGTTCGAGCAGATCGAGGAGGGCTGCCGCGTCGAAAGTCTGGCGGTCGGGCACGGATACGGAGCACCTGCAGGAGAAGGGATATCGCCGCTCAGCATACTGGAGCGGAGGCCGTGCGCATGGTCCAGATGGTCGGCGGAGAGCCCACCCTGCACGCGCTGGTCGACCATGCCCTGGCCGTCGGCGATGGTCGGCGGAGGGCATGGATGTGAACGGCCGGGCCGCGGTCAGTGGAGTTGGTCGCGTAGTCGGGCGCACTCTCGGGCGAAGCGGGTGGCGCGGCCGCTGTCCGCGAAGGCTGACACGGCTGGGATCTCGCCGCGGGCCTTCACCCAGGCTGCCACGTCGACGGCGAGCGCCACGGCCTCGGAGTGGGTGGCGGTCGGCCGCTCACCCTCAGCGGGCAGCAGGACCGGCAGCATGCTCCGGAGGATTTCCCAGACCTGCCGGTGTCCCCCTTGGTGGGCGGCCTCGGTCAGGGAGGCGAGGACCGGACGGGTCTCGAACCAGGTTCGGCGGATCAGGAGTGCGAGCTGGTGGCCGACCGCTTCGGTGGGCAGATCTCCCCTGGCCGCCATCCGCAGCAGCAGCGGCACCGCCTCTGGATGCCGTTCGGCCAGGAAGTAGGCCAGGATGAGCGCGGTCGCGTCCCCGAGCGGGCCGTCCGTCTCGGACAGGGCCGCGAGATAAGACGGGTAAACCCCCGGCGCGTTCCACTGGTAAAGCAGGTGGGGCAGGTAGTTGACGGAGACGACCTCGCGGTGTGACGGCAGAACCGCCGGCCACCACCCCATGGCGTGGCCGTGATCCTCCCCTCGCCATTTCAATGGCTCGTGCAGCAGTTCGTCAATGAGATGGTGTCCGGTCGGCTCCGCTCGCAGCACCGGCACCAGATGGACCTCGCCGACGTGTCGCGGTGCGCGTTCGTCGAAGAGGTACGCGCTGGCGTCCTCGACGTAGCCCCACTTCAGGCCTGTCTCCGGGTCGGGCAGGCCACCACCGGCCAGCCAGACGGCGGCCGCCGACGCCGCCCGTGAGCCTATACGCGTGGCGCGTTCCGCGGCGTCGGGATGGGTTCCTCTCGGCAGCCGCAGCAGTGCCTGCTGCAGGTCCGCGGCCAGCGGTTCGACACCCGCGGCCGCGCACGTCTCCAGTCGGCCCACCAGCACGTCAGGGTCCAGGTGCCCGGTCATCACCGTGGGCGTCGCCAGGAGGACGGGGGGCAGCGTCCGCTCCCGCAGCGCCACGTACAGCTCGCTGAGCCGGTGCAGCAGGAACATGTGCGGCGGCGAGACTCGCTGCGGCTCCGGCAACCGGCGTCGCCTACGGAACTCCACCGCGGGATCGGGCTCTTCGAACAGTGGCCGGTAGCCCATGTAGGCGATCCCCACGCGGAACCCCGGTTCGCCGGGGACGGGCGGGGGCACGGGCAGCCCGTCGCGCATCGCCGCCACCCGGTCGGCGGAGACTCCGATCTCCGCGATCTGGCGGAAGATCTCCTCCCGAACATGCTCGGGTAGGTCGCCGAACGCCCGCCCGGGCTCGGAATCGTCTTCCGGCTCTTCCCCCTGATCCTCTTCCAGCTCTGCAGCCGTTGCGGCGGTGACGTGCACCGAGAAGCTCGCTCCCGCCCAGGGATCGACCGGCTCCGGATCCCGCACGCCGGGATCGGTGCCGGGACCGATGATCTCCTTGGCCAGGGCGGCGATCCAGGCATCGGGGTTGTGCCAGGGCTCGGTCTCGTAGAGGTAGGAGAAGGAGTCGCGGAAGGTGGGCATCAGCGTCTCCCGCAAAGCCTCACGGTCGCTCCACGCCTGCCGGACGAAGCCGGCGAGCCACCACTCGCACGCCGCCCAGCCGTGGAGATCCCGCGTGCCGAGGTTCAGGGTGTGTGCGGGGAACAGGCCGGGCTCCGCGAGTTCGGGCAACGCCACAGGAGTGAACGGCTCCGGCGCCTCCTCCACCGCCACCTCGCCCCCGAACGTCGCGGCCACCTGCGCGCCGAGGTCGGCGGGAAGCATGGGTACGGCGTCGGCGATCAGTGCGGAACCCGTGTCGAACGCGGTGGCGTGTTTGACAGCGAGCTTGGCCGCGCGCCGTTGAACCTCGTAGGACGTGTGCGCGAACGCCGTGACCAGCGCGGGTGCCAGCTCGCATGCGCCCGCGGGCGAGCGCCGCACCTCCTCGTCCAGCCAGCTCAGGCCCGCCCGGGCCGGTTTGGCTTCGGCGCGGAAGGTCAGCGCGCCGATCGCCTCGGCGACGTCGGCGGCATCGTGAGGGCCGGTACGGCGCACCTGGGCGAGCGCCAGCTCCGCGACCGTGCCGGGGGCGGCGGGGAGCAGCCGCAGATAGTCACGCGCCCGCGCTGCCGCCTCCTGTGGTGCGGGATCGATCAGGTCGTGCAGCCGCACGAAGAAGCGCAGGTCGATGGCGTCGCCTCCACGCAGGAAGCGGCTTATGCAGCCGTCGAGGACTTCCTCGCGCGACACCCGGCCGGCCCCCAGGAGCAGCCGGAACAGAGCGAGCCAGGGCGTGGGCGCGGGGGTCAGCCGTTCGTCGCGCAGAGCGCGGCCCGCTCCCTCCGCCTCGAAGATCCTTGAAAGCAGCGGCCCGACCAGCGGGTCGTCGCGTACCACCTCGGTGGAGAGCCAGGCGACCACGAGCGGGTCGTGCTTGGGCGGCTCGCAACCGGAGGCCCGCAACAGGGCGAGCACCAGTGGGGCGATGCGGTCGCCCGCCGTACGGATCTTCTCGGAGAGCCGGACCGCCACGTCGGCCTGCCAGTCGTCAGGTCGGACGGCCAGCACGCGAACCAGATCGGCCGGGTCCGGGGTCGTCGTCCACCGCGGGTTGAACTCGCGGCGGGTCAGCCAGGCGACGGCGGCGGCCGGGCTCGAGAACGTGCCCGCGCCCGCGATCCGCAGCGGCTCCGCGAACTCGGCGATCGCGTCGCTCACCTGCCACCGGACATCCATCTGGATCTCCGCCCGCTCCCAGTCGGGCCGGGCGCCCTCCTCATCGCCGAGGCCGTCGTGCCCGGCCGTCCACCCCTCACGGGCCATCTGGGCGGCCGTGTCGCGCATCTCCTTGAGGAACCCCGGCAGCCGGTCTGCCACCTCGCGGCGCTCGCCCTCGGTCAACGCGACCACGCGGTCGGCCAGCGCTCCGCTCCTGCGTTCGGTGATGAGGTCGCGCACCTCCTGCCAGACGCTCACCGGGCCACCTCCACGACGGCACGGGCGGCGATCCTGGCGGCCGGCACGTGCTTGCACGGCCCGCGCGAGCCACGGTGGTCCCCTACCCTGGCCAGCGCCTCACGCAGCGGCCCGTTGACGTCGACGTTGGTCGCCCCCCTGTCGAACACCTCGCCGTCCAGGGCGCCGCCGAGCAGGTCGAGCCGGGCGTAAACACCGCCGCAGGCGGAGAACGACTGGAACCGTAGCCGGTCACCGCCGCACGTCACGACCGGGTCGCGCGTCCACCCTGGACGCGGTTTGTGGTAACGGGTAAGGGCCACGTCCGCCACGCCCAGCAGGGCCGCGGCAGCGGGTGCCGCCTGCGTCACCAGCCCGCTGAAGAACTTGGGCGCGAGAGCGCGTCCGCTGAGGGCCCTGCCCCCGGACGTCGGCAACCCCAGACGTCCGTTCACCAAGGTAGCAGGCGAGGCGTAACTGTACGCCTGCGTCGCACTTGTCATGCCCGGGAGACTAGAGATCATCACCGACAAAAGCCGTCCTATCGTCATGCCTGGCAGAGTGAAGGACGGGAACCGCCTTGACCGGCCCTCTGCGGAACCGGCGACGGCCGCCGCTTTCGTCGCGATACCGGTGCCGAGTTCGCCGTTATGAATCGCGGAGGGGAGGCCAATGCCCGGCCCGATCAACGCCATCTGCTCGGTCTGCGGCACGGCGTACGTCGCCTTCCACACGACGTCCCTCGATCGCGTCCCGGCCCGGCTTGCTCGAGGGCTGCCATAGCGCCGGCCCGGTGCCGAGCGGGACTACGGGCTGAAATGTCCGGGGTCCCGCTCGTCTTCCAAGGTCAGGCGCTCAGCTCACCGGACTGAGGTGTGCATCGGCCACCCGCTCTCGTCCGCGATCATCGAGATGCTCACGCAGGTCGAGACGGCCGGCAGATTCGACCGGACGGAGTCCCCTGTACTGCTCGACTTCGTGTCGCCGATCGGCCTACCGGGCGCGGCGCCGGGCCGAGGATCTCGCCGACCGGCTGATCTGGATGTGGACCCCTTCGGCCGCGGGAAGCTTCCGGCCCCGGGGTATCAGGTCACGCCTGCACGTGTGCTACGTTGGATGCAGTTGCAGTTGTGGTAGCCATAATGAACTTGTGCACCTGACGGTATGTGGCCTCAGGTGCATTTTTTGTTTGCCGGTCCTCTCCGGGTGGGCCTATCGCGGCGACGCGGAATTCGTGCAGTACGGATTCCGGCTTTCACCTATCACTAGAGGAGATCAACATGGCTACTGGCACCGTGAAGTGGTTCAACGCGGAAAAGGGCTACGGCTTCATCGAGCAGGACGGCGGCGGCGCCGACGTCTTCGCGCACTACTCCAACATCGTCTCTCAGGGCGGGTACCGCGAGCTGCGCGAGGGCCAGAAGGTGGCCTTCGATGTCACCCAGGGCCAGAAGGGCCCTCAGGCCGAAAACATCGTTGCCGCCTGACCAAAGCAGTACACGCTGAGCGTTTCGTACCCGCCCGCCCAGCGTGTTCAGCAAGGGGCCGATCGCCTGGTCGGGGTCGACGTCTGCGCGGCCCTGCGCAGCGGGGTCGGCTCCCTAGGGTCTTCCAGACGGCGGGCCACTACCCATCATCTCCCGGCTGGACGGCACACACGCGGCCGCCCGTGTCACGGTGTCACGAATGGTGTATCGAGATCTCCCGGAGCGGCGTCCCCGAGGTGACCTTCTCGCAGATGCGCAGCAGGTCCAGATTGGCGGGGTTGCGCAGCCTCAGGTATCCCTGCGGAGGATGCCACGCCCCGAGTTCGGCGCGAAGGTCCTCCGCCGACACACCCGTGTACTCACGCACCCGCAGGATCGGAATCGCGTACGCCTGCTCCAGATCACGGACGTACTCCAGCACGCTCGCCCCGTTGCCCGGCCGAGCCTGTTCCGCGATCGCAGCGACCACCTCGGGGGTGTCCAGCATGGCAGGGCCCAGGTCGATGACCGCGCCCAGGCTCGATGCCGGGGCGTTCAGGTACACGTACCACCTCGTGGCCCTGCCGGCCAGGAACCGCCGGCGGAACTCGTGCCGCTTCAGCCCCTGCCAGATGAGCTGGTAGTACTCCTCGTGCAGCGCCATGACAACAGGCTCGGCGTCGAGAGTGTCGTCGCCCTCGAACAGGGATGCCTGCACGGGTCCTCCAAGCTGAGCGTGGACCAGCATCATGGTGCCGCCTGACCGGTCATCTGGGAGGCGCATCCGGGAAACCCTTACCCGAACTCATGCCAGGGCCTTGTTGGGCTGACCCGAGGTTCCGGTGGCTGCTACAGCGACTGATTGAGCCTCGAACCCGGAGGCCCGCACCGAACTGCGCGCCGCAGGTGGACGCCCCGGCGGGCCGTGCTGACCGGGGAGCAGGCCCTCACCCCGAGCGAGCACCGGATCGCCGAGCTCGCCGCCGCGGGCCACCCGAACCGCCACATCGCCCAAACCCTTTTCATCACCCCGAAGACGGTCGAAGTCCACCTGAGCAACGCCTACAGAAAACTCGGCGTCAGGAACCGCCTCGAACTGGCCAGGACCATCTCGCCCAAAGATCAGCGTTGACCGTCAGGCGGGCGCGCCGGGAGGGCCGACCAGGCGTCTGTGAGGATCTGGGGGAGGTCTGATCTTTTGGGTCGCCAGTCGAGGTCGTTCTGGATGCGGGACGGGTCGGCGAGGGACACGGGCGGCTCGGGGGCGGCGGGGCCGTGGCGTACGGGGACGGGGCGGCCGGTGACCTGCTCGGCCGCCACGAGCACGTCGCGGATCGAGGTCATGCGGCCGCTGCCCACGTTGTACGGGCGCCACTCCCCCGGCTCGCAGGCGTCCAGCGCGCGGGCGAAGGCGTCCGCCATGTCCAGGACGTGCACGAAGTCGCGGACGGCCGAGCCGTCGCCGTTGACGACCAGCTCGCCGGCATGACCGGCCTGGACGGCGAGGATCTTCGGGATGAGACGGGTCGTGTCGCGGTCGTGGTGACCGGGCATGCCGCCCGCGATGTTGAACGCGCGCAGGCTCACGGCCCCGACGAGCCCGGTGGCGGCGACATCGGCGGCGGCCTGGTCGGCCGCCAGCTTGCTCGTGCCGTACGGGCTGCCGGGCCACAGCGGCGCCTCCTCGTCCACCGGCTGCCTGCCGGAGTGCCCGTACACGGCGGCCGTGGAGGCGAGCACGATCTTCTTGGGACGCGCGCGGGTCGCCGTCCTGGCCAGCGCGTCGAGAAGGTTCACGGTGCCGCCCACGTTCGTGCGCCAGTAACGGGCGGGCTCCTCAAGGGACTCGCGGGCCCGGACGAGCGCGGCCAGATGGCACACGCCATCGACGTCGGCCACGGCGGCGTCCAGGCTCGCGAGGTCCAGCACGTCACCGGTGAGCGTCCGGTGGCTGCCGGGGACCGGCCGGCCGGTACGGGTGAGCGCGGTGACGTGGTGGCCGTACTCCGCCAGGACGGCGACGATGGCGATTCCCAGGAATCCGGACGCACCGGTAACGAGCACACGCATTTGTCACACCCATCTGGAGACGACACACCAGACTGTAGAACGAGGCCCTGAAACCGCTGAACGAAGCCGGGCGCGGGGGCGTCCAAATATTCGTTGACGACGGCGTGGAGGCGATGATGACCAGAGGTGAACCGCGGTTATTAGGAGCGTTGTCCGGGGGAGCGCTCCTGATCGGTGTGCTCGTGGCCGGATGCGGTGAGGAGAAGGTGAGCGAAACGTCGGCGCGGGTCGACGCCACGCCGTGGCGGCCCTCCCGGCAGCCGTCCCTGCCGGGCGGCGCGCCGCTGGAGAGCGGTCCGCCACCGCAGAGCGGTCCACTGCCGTCGAACCCGCTGCTCACCACCGTCCCGGAGCCGACCCCCTTGGTGTCGGGCACGCCCGTACCACAGCCGCCCGAGCCGGCCATCGGGCCCGTTCTCCAGATCACAAGCGAGGATCGGATCCCGCTGCCGCTGGATCCGTACATGAACTCGATGGACGAGTTGAAGACACTCGCCCTCGCGCAACTGGCCCAGGCGGGCGCGTGCATGCGCGCGCTCGGATTCACGCGGTGGAAGGACGGCACGGTCCGTAACTGGGACGAGCACTCGTTTCTGGAGTTTGACTTCTACGAATATCTGGACCCGGAGAAGGTCAGGGCCGAGGGATACCCGCGGCGGAAATCCGACCCGGATCCGATGGCGAGGATTCGCACGGCCCCCGACCGTGCAGCCACGGCGGACGAGAGGGGGGCGTTCAGCGGCTCCGCCGAGCGTACGGAGTCGGGCAGAACGATCCCGCCCGGGGGATGCGACGGGCAGGCGCACGCGGAGGTGTACGGGGACATGAAACTGCCGGTCGACGTGCGGAGCCTGTCGGCGGATTCGAAGACGCGGGCCATGATGGACAGCCGGGTGAAGGCCGCGGTGGCCCGCTGGCGCGACTGTACGGCCAAGGACGGCCTGAACTACAGCGACCCCTTCATCGTCTTGGAGCGGACGCGGCAGGCGTCAGGCGACGGGCCGACGAGTGAAGAGGAGAAGAGAGTCGCGGGCATCGACGCGACCTGCCAGAAAGACGTGAACCTGACGGGAATCTACAAGACGGTCCAGATCGCGATCCAGAAGATCCAGGTGGCGGAGAACCACGACAAGCTCACCGAGAGCCGGGCCATCTTCGCCGAACGCGTGAAGGCGGCCAGAGCCCTGCTCGAGAAGGAGTGACCCCGGGAAACGCGGTCGTGCGGCCGTCTCCCGTCTCGCCGCGGCGGTCAGGGAGTGCTGAACTCGTGGGATTTCAGGGCGTTCAGGACCGTGGCGGGGTCGTCGGCGAAGAAACGGATGGTGGTCACTTCCACCTGGGAGCCCAGGGGGCGGGTCACGGTCAGCGGGCCGGTGAGCTCGACGGTCACGTTGGTCTGGGAGGAGACGGCCACGGCGAGGGTGCCGCCCGCTACGGTGATCATGCCGCGTTCGTCGTACTTGCGGGACGCGCGGACCGAGGCGATCCGGTCGCGGGGGACGCGCACGTCCAGGTGGACGCCGTGGCGGACGCGCAGTTCGCCGGCCGTCACGACGTGGGGGTGCGTGACGGACGACGCGGCGTACGCGAGCCCGATCACCACTCCGTAGACGTCGATCAGCAGGACCGGGACGCGTACCCCGGCCGGCACGTCGAAGGCGCCGAGCAGGAGGTCGACGGCCACCGTCTCGACGATCATCGCGAACAGCATCATCAGCAGCATCGGCGTCTGTTCCCTGGCGTACGACGCGGCGGTGGCGCCCCGCGGCACCCCCTGGCGGCGGCGCGCCATCCAGAGCACCACGCTCGCCAGGGACCTCAGCTCGAAGCCCATGATCCTGCGCACGGGCATGGGGACGAGGTGGTGGAGGGTCTCCCTGAGCGCCGCACGCCGGTCGGCGCCGCGTCGGCGGGCGGCCCTGAACAGGCGGTACGCGGTGGCCGCCTCCAGAACGAACACCAGCGCGACCACCGCCTCGGTGACGGCGAACACCGGACCGGGCAGCCTCACCCCGGACACGAGCAGGATGGCGACGAGCAGTTCGGCCGGAAGCACGGCGTAGAGGGCGGCGCGGGCCAGCCGGATCATCATGGCTCCTTCACGGCGTGGGCGAGGGGAATCGTCATGTCCGCTCCTTGACGGCGTGGGCGAGGGGGGTCGTGGCGTGTGCTTCTCACGGTGGCGGCGTGAAGCCGGGTCATCGGAGCCGGTCGTTCAGCGTGTCGATGACCAGCCGGAACACCTCGATCTGGGCGGGTGACAGCTCCGACAGCACGGCCTCCATCCAGCGCCCGTCCCCGGCCTCGGCGTACGAGCCGGGGGGACGCAGCCGCGTGGGGACCGCGTCCAGGTTCTCGGCGATCGCCGACGCCATCTCGTCGGGGAGCTGGGCGGCGAGGTCGGCGGCGAGCGGGGCGACGCGGGGGTCGCCGGGACGCGCGCCGGCCAGGTCGTCGAGCCGGCGGTAGAGGGCCTGCGCCCGCGCGAGGACGCCCGGGTCGGTGAAGGGCCGCATCAGGGCCGCCATCCGCGCGCGTTCCTCGGGATCGGCGATGGTGTCGAGCAGGGTGAGCACGTCGCGGTCCATGTCGGCGATGCGGGAGCCTCCGGTGGACAGGTCGCGTAGCATCGCCGCCATGTCGGCGGATCCCATCGAACCTGGACGAAGGTCCGCTCCCGCCAGCAGCGCGGCGACCCGTTCACGGCGGATCCTGAGGGCCTCCTGCTGCCGGGCCAGGTCCGCGTCGAGTTCGAGGAGCACCTCGCGCAGCTCGCGCCCCTCGTCGTCGGCGAGCGCGTCGCGCAGTTCGTCCAGCGACAGGCCCAGCTCGGCGAGGTGGCGGACGCGGGCGAGGGCGACGGCGTCGGCGAATCCGTACTCGCGGTAGCCGTTGGCCCGTCTCACCGGCTCGGGGAGGAGGCCCAGGTGGTGGTAGTGACGCACGGTCCGGGTGGAGACCCCGACGAGTGCGGCGAGTTCGCCGATTCGCATCCCTCGATTAGACACGTTGACGCTACGACAAGGTCAAACGCCCGCCCGGACGCGCGATCCGGGAACGTCCGGGCGCGCGCTCCGGACATTCCCGGGCCGGTACCCCACGTCGGCCCGGCGCCGTCCGGCGGCCCCGAGTACCGGGGACCCATAGGGAGGAGCGGGCGAGGAGCGGGTGGGGAGCGGCCCGGACGATCATTGCCCTCAGCCGATCGCCCAATCGACGCCCGACGCCCAGTGCCCAGAGACGCCAGTGCATCAGAACGGGAGACCTGACATGACGCTTCGCCAGGAGGTAACCCCCTCCGGGCCCGGCTCGGCGGACGCCGAGGCGGCGGTCGTCGACCTGGAAGGCGTGACGAAGAGCTTCGGCGCGGTCCAGGCGGTGCGCGGGGTGACCCTGCGCGTCGCCCCCGGGCAGGTCTACGGCGTCCTCGGCCCGAACGGCGCGGGGAAGACGACGCTGCTGCGCACGCTGGTCGGCCTTGTCCGCGCCGACGCGGGCACCGTCAGGGTGCTCGGCAGGCCGCCCGCCGACCCGGTGGCGCTGCGCCGGATCGGCGCCTTGATCGAGTCGCCGGCGTTCGTGCCGCACCTGTCCGGGCGGATCAACCTGCGGGTCCTCGCCCGCGCCCGCGGCCTCCCGGACGCGGAGGTCGCCCGGGTGCTCGGGGTCGTCGAGATGGACAAGGCCGCCGACCGCCGGGTCTCCGGCTACTCGCTGGGCATGCGGCAGCGCCTGGGTGTGGCCGCCGCCCTGCTCGGCGATCCGGCGCTGCTGATCCTGGACGAGCCGACGAACGGCCTGGATCCCGACGGCATGGCGTCGATGCGCACGCTGATCAGGGAGCTGGGCGGCCGGGCCACGGTCCTGCTGTCGTCGCACATGCTCGGCGAGATCCAGCAGGTGTGCGACCGCGTCGTGGTGATCGACAAGGGCACGGTCGTGGCGGAGGACTCGGTGTCGGCGCTCCTCGACCGCGCCGGCGCCAGGGACGTGGCCGTCTGGGCGAGGCCGATGGACGTGGCCGGGAAGGTCTTCCAGGCGAACGATCTCTGGTCGGGCGCGACCCGGGCGGGCGGCGCCGACGATCCGCACTGGCGGCTCGAACTGGACGAGGACGGCGTGCCCGCTCTGGTGCGGGCGCTGGTCGAGGCCGGCGCCGAGGTGCACGAGGTGCGGCGCGAGCGCCGGTCGCTGGAGCAGGTGTTCTTCACGCTGACCGGAGACCACACAGGCGGGAGCGGCAAATGATCAACGCACTGTCCGCCGAGGTGTTGCTGCTGCGCAAGCGTCCCGCCGCGTTCGTGGTCGGGGGCGCCTGGGTGCTGCTGGTGGTGGCCTTCGGCTTCGCCGTGCCGTACATCGTGTACTCCACGCTGGACCCGGTGAAGTACGCCGCGGACCGGGGCCAGCTTCTGGACATCCTGCTGCCCTCGGCGGCGGGGGGCACGGCGGCCGGCAGCTATCCGCTGTTCGGCGGGGCGATCATGCTGATCCTCGGTGTGCTGATCACGGGCTCGGAGTACCGCTGGGGGACGTGGCCGGCGCGGCTGGCCCAGGGGCCCACCCGTACCCAGGTCGTCCTGGCGAAGGCGGTGGCGGGCGCCCTCGCCATCGTCGTCATCGCCGCGGCGGCCCTGGTGGCGGCGATCGTGGCGTCGGTCGTGATCGCGTCGGTGGAGGGACGGCCGCTGACCTTGCCCACGCCCTCGGCCCTCGCCGCCTCCCTCGGCGCCACGACGCTCATCTCCGTCGCCTGGATGAGCGTCGGCGCGGCGCTCGGCGTGCTCTTCCGGGGCGTCGGCACGGCCCTCGGCGTGGGGCTGTTGTGGACGCTCGGCCTGGAGAACGCGCTGTCCGGCCTCGCCGGCGTCGTCCCCGCGCTGGAGCCGGTGCGCACGGTCCTGCTCGGGCCGGCCGGCGGCTCGCTCGTCGCCGCCCTCGGCGTCCCCTCCATGAGCGAGGGCGGATCGCCGGGAGTGGCCGCGTACGTCACCGCGCCGGTCGCCTGCCTGGTACTGGCCGCCTACACCGTCGCCGGCGTGGCGCTCGCCACCGCCCTGATCCGCCGCCGAGACATCACGTGAGGCTCGGCATCGACCCCCGGAGGCCGTTGTGACAGCCCAGACGCGTGAAGTCGTCCGCCCTCGCATGCGCACGGACATGGCCTTTCTCGAGACCCGCGACGGCGTGTACGTGCACGGGCACGGCGACGCGTTCGTGATCAGGGGCGCGGCGGCGTACCGCTACCTGTCGGCGCTGCTGCCGCATCTCGACGGCTCCACCCCGCTGAGCGACCTGGTGGCGGGGCTGCCGAAGGCGCACGCCGACAGCGTCCGGTCGCTGATCGGCACGCTGGCCTCCCGCGGGGTGATCACGGACGCGCCGGAGGCGAGCGCCGTGCGCGACCCGGAGCTGCGCACCCGGTTCGCCGGGCAGATCGCCCTGCTGGAGCAGCACGGGGACGACGGCACGGGCTTCCTGCGCGCCGCGACGGCGCGGGTCGTGGTGATCTGCGAGGACCCGGCGCAGGCGTCCGCGCTGGCGGAGGCGCTGACCGCCAACGGCGTCGGCGCCGCTTCCCCCGGGTCGGTGCGGCCCGGGTGGGTGCGGCCCGGGTGGGTGCGGGTCGTCACGGCCGGGGACGTGCCCGCCGCGACCATGACCGACGCCGACCTGGTGTGCCTGATCGCCGCGGACCGCACGTCGCCCGCGCTGTTCGATCTGGCCGACAGCGCCTGCGCGGTCGGAGCCGCCTTCGTGTCCCTGGTACGGGTCGGCGATCTGCTGGTGCTCGGCCCCTGGCAGCCCGCCGACGGCGAGAGCTCGGGCGTCTACTCGGTGATGCTGCGCCTGACCGACAACGGGGTCGCGGGCAGCGCGGACGTGTGGCTCACGGCCGGCGCGGGCGCGGCGGCGGCCGCCCCGGCGACGAGGCTGCCCGGCAACGCGGTGTCCATCGCCGTCGGGATCACCGCCTTCGAGGTGTTCAAGGCCCTGACGGGCGCCATCCGGAGCGACATCCAGGACGGCGTCGTGATCGTCGACCCCGATCGGCTCACGGTGCGCGTCGAGCGGGTCGTCCCCCATCCCGCCGCGCCCGGCGGCCTGTCGTCCGGTGGTGCGGCCACGGGCCTCTCCCCCGCCGAGCCGGACGACGGCGCCTCGCCGGCCGAGCGCGCCTACCAGCGGTTCGCGCCCGTGGTCTTCGACACGGTGGGCATCATGCGCAGGTTCGACGACGACGCGATCTCGCAGGTCCCCGCGAAGGTCTCGGCGCTGATCGCGCCGTCCGCCGATGCCGCGCCGATCGTGGCCTTCGGATCGGAGACGGTGCTGGAAGCCCGGCTGGCGGCCCTCGAAGAGGCGTCCGTGCGCTATGCCGTGAACGTCCAGCGCCGATGCGCCGACCTCCTGGCCCCGGCCCTGCCGGACGCCGAGGTCGTCGAGGCCGGGCGGATTCGGACCTGGCTCGGGGGCACGCCGCTCCCCGAAGACCCGCTGGTCGCGGCGACCGACCTGGACGGATCGAGGCCGCTCGCCGTTCCCCGCGGTGCCGTGCTGGCGGGCCCGTGGGATCGCCGGGCCGCGCGGTTCGAGCCCGATCTGGTCGGAGTGGCCGCCGGCGACTCCCCCGAGGCCGCCGTGTCGCGGGCGCTGCTCGCGGCGGCGGGCGCGGACACGCTGGCCGCCGTCGCGCGCGACGAGATCGGCCTCGGCCCGGTCGACGACTCGGCCCTGACCGCCGACCCCGACGCCGAGCGGGGCAAACGCCTGCGCATGCTGGCGCGCGAGGTGGGGCGCGAGGGCCGCTCGCTCACGTTCTATTCGGCGCCCGGCGTCGTCCCGGTGGCGGTCCTGCGGGTGCGGGACGGCGCGGGCGAGGAACTCGTCGCCCGCGCGGGAGGCTCGTGGTTCGACGCGGCCGAGTCGGCGTTGCTGGCCCTGGTGGCGGTACGCCAGATCGCCGAGTCCCCGACGAACTGGACGGCCGTGAGCGCGCCCGCCGCCCCGGCGTTGTCCGGCGCGCGGGTGTCGGAACCGCCCGTCGACGTGGCCACGCTGGCCGAGGTCGTCGGCCTGGACGTGGCCGTCGCCCGTCTGCGCGCCGGCGGGACGCGCGCCGGGTTCGTCGACCTCACCCCGCCCGACCTGGCCGGCGTCACGAACGTCGTCAGGGTCCTGCTATTCCGGCAAGCCGGTTCGCCGAGCTGAGGAGGATCCCGTGTCGGACCTGGACCGAGAGCTGATCGCCCTGGAAAGCGTCACGTTCGAGGTGGATGACATCGCCGACCTCGGGCGTGACGCCGCCGACTGGTGCAGTTCCAGCACCAGCACGTCCAGTTGCTCGTCGTGCAGCACGTCGAGCTGCTTTGACGCGCTCTCCGGTATGAATGCCGGAGATTCAGCCTGTGCCACGCGTGCGGCACTTCTGCGGCTTCCTGCTTCACCGACCTGCGCCACCGAAGCGGTCTTACCGGGTCTCCACAGGCTTTCGAACCCGAGGGCTCCGTTCCCACCCGCCCGGCGGTACCTGACGCGAGCAGGCTAACAGACGTCGATCCGCCTTGGCGGCGGATCGGCTTTCCCTAGACCGATATCCGATGAGAGGAGGTGAATGACCATGGCCCTCAGTCAGGAACTCCTGGCCCTCGAGACCGCGACGTTCGAGATCGCTGACATCAGCGACCTCGGGCAGGACGCCGCGGGTTGGTGCAGCTCGTCGTGCAGCTGCTCCAGCTGCAGCTCGTGCAGCACGTCGAGCTGCTGCTCGTGCAGCACCAGCACCGGGTGCGGCGGCGGATGAGCCCTCGCACCGATCTGCTCGGTACACACAAGGGAGGTACGAGATGAGCAAAACCCTCGGCCTGGAGCTGATGGAGCTCGAGGCGGCGACGTTCGAGGTCGTCGACAACGTCGACCCGTCGATGGACATGGCGGCGACCAGCTCGTCGTGCAGCTGCTCCAGCTGCTGCTCGTGCAGCACGTCGAGCTGCTGCTCGACCAGCACCAGCACGTCAAGCTGCGGCTGATCCGCACCTGAACGCTGCGGGCCAAGGGCCCTGGCCCGCAGTCACAGCCCCGTCCCGGCCGCGCCACACGGAAGGTCCGCGTTCCTTGACGAGATTGACAGACGAGACCGCCGTCAGGCCGACGTCGACGGCGCCCACCCGATCGGCCGTCGCCGTTCTCGGCGACCGGATCGCGGCCATGGTGTCCGCCGCGGCGGCCGAGCGCTGCGGCGCCTTGGACGTCGCCACGCTGGGCATTCCCGGTGACACCGGCCATCTCACGATTCCCTTGGGTTCCCTTGGTTCCAAGAGTTCCTTGGGTTACTCGGCCGCGCCGGACCGTACGCCTTCGGTGAGCGTCCGCCGCCACGGTGAAACGATCATCATCGCGGCCACGCCGGGCGGCGAGGGCCCGTGTCCGCGGTGCCTGGATCGGCGCTGGACGACCTGCAGGCCGATGGTGGAGCGCCGGATCCTCGACGAACCGTACGGGGTCGTCCGTTCACCGGCCACCACACCGGGCCCGCATGTCGTCGCGATCGCCGCCGCACTGGTCGAAACGGCCGCCGGACACGCCGGCGACGACGGACCGAACCGGCCGGTGTGGGAGATCGACATCCTGACCGCCCGGGTCGACCGCTTCAGCCTCATCAAGGATTCGTCCTGCGAGGCCTGCTCCGCGCCCGTACCGGACACCGCGGAGAACGCCCGCGTCCGCCTGGCCCCCACACCGGCCGCACGTCCGGGCGGCACGCGATCGCGCCGGCCCGAAGACCTCGGCCTGCCCATGGAGGCCCTGGCCAACCCGGTGTGCGGGATGCTGGGCCGGCCGCCGATGCGGGCGTACCACGCCACGGCCACCGCTCCGGTCACCGGCCGGTTCATCGTGCGCAGCAAGTACGGCCTGCACGAGATGTTCTGGAGCGGGCACGCGGAGAGCTACGCCCGCAGCGAGCTGCTGGGCGCGCTGGAGGGGCTCGAACGCGACGCGGGGCAGCGTCCCCGCGGCGTCGAGGTGACGCGGCGCGCCGCCGTGACCGAGCTGGACGCCCCTCATGTCTCGATGGAGCAGTGCGGGCTCTACGAACCGGAGTTCTACCGCGCGCACAGCGAGAAGTACGTGCCGTGGTCGGAGAACCCCCGGGTGCCGTGGGTCTGGGGGTGGTCGCTGCGTGATGACCGGGCGGTGCTCGTACCCGAGCAGCTCGTGTACTACCTCGACCACCGCGCCGACCACCGCAACACCGTCCAGGAGTGCTCCAACGGCTGCGCGTCCGGGAGCTCGGTGACCGAGGCGGTGCTCCACGGCCTGCTCGAACTCCTCGAGCGCGACGCCTTCCTGATCAGCTGGTACTCCGGGCTCACCCCGGTGGAGATCGACCTGGACACGGTGGACCACCCGCTGGTCCGGCAGATGCGCGCGCACGTCGACCTGCAGGGCTACGACCTGCGCTGCTTCGACATCCGCACCGACCTGCCGGTCCCGGCCGTCGGGGCCGTCGCGGTGCGCCGCGACGGCGGGCTCGGCACGCTGTGCTTCGCCGGCGGCGCGTCCCTGGACCCGGCCGACGCCGTGCGCGCCGCCGTGTGCGAGGTCGCCTCGTACGTGACCGGCTTCCCCGACCGGGTCACCGCGTCCCTCGAACACGTCGAGCTCATGGTCACCGACTACAGGCACGTCACCGAGCTGGAGCATCACGCGCTGCTCTTCGGCATGCCGGAGATGGCGCGGCACGCCGAGCACTGGCTGCGCCAGACCCGCCGCACCCCGCTGGAGGAGGTCTTCGCCGACTGGACGACCGGCCGCGCGCCGGTCACCGACCTCGCGGAGCCCACCCGGGAGATCGTCGACCTGCTCACCGGGCGCGGGTTCGACACCGTGGTGGTCGACCAGACGACGCCGGAGCAGCGGTCGATGGGCCTGCACACCGTGGCGACCGTGGTGCCGGGGCTGATCCCGATCGACTTCGGGTGGCGGCGGCAGCGGGTCCTCACCATGCCGCGCACCCTGTGGGCGCCCTACCAGGCGGGGCTGACGTCCCACCCCCTGACGCCGGAACAGTTGCACCTCGTCCCGCACCCCTTCCCGTAGGAGTTGAGTCCCGGTGAGTACGCCGCCCCGCCTCCACGATCACCCGCATGCCCCCGCGCCGCCCGAGACCGACGACCACCGGGGCCCGCAGGGCAGCGCGGAGATCGCGTTGGACTACGCGCGCCGCATGTTCGAGCGGCAGCACGTGGCGCTGCCGCCGCTGGCCTTCCAGGTGGACTGGGACGACCAGCCGTCCCGGCACAAGCTGTACCAGGACGACGAGGGCATGGTGAAGGTGCCGCTGCCCGAGCCGTTCCGCGCGATGCCCCCGGCCGGGATCGGCGAGGCCCTGCTGACGGCGCAGGGCCCGGCGCGGGCCGGGGAGGCGCCCGGTCTCGGCGTCCTCGCCTCGATGCTGGGCACCTACGGGGTGACCGGCCGCCGCACGGAGCCGAACTGGAACGACGACAGCCGGGTCAAGATGCGCAGCGACCGGGCGGTGTGGGCGCGGCCCACGGCCTCGGGTGGCGGGATGTACCCGGCCGAGAGCTACCTGGTCGTCGGCCGATCCGGGCCGCTGTCTCCGGGGGTGTACCACTACGACACCGGGCACCACTGCCTCGACCGGCTGTCGGACCGGGACCGGTGTGACGAGATCGCCGCGGCCACCGGGGTGCGGGCGGGGCTGTACGCGGTGGCGACGCTGCGTTTCTGGAAGAACGCCTTCAAGTACAACTCGTTCAGCTATCACGTGGTCACGCAGGACCTCGGCGCGCTGCTGGCGTCCTGGCGCCTGGTCCTCGCCGCCCACGGCACGCCGGTCGAGCCGGTCCTGTGGTTCGACGAGGCGGCGGCCGGCGCGGTGCTGGAGGTCGACGGGCACGCCGAGGCGCCGTTCGCCGTCGTCCCGCTCGGCCCTGCCACGGCGGAGACGTCCCCGGCGCCGGTCCCGGCGGACAGGATCGGCGCGGACCCGCCGCACCGCGTGTGGGAGCGGTCGCGGCGCGTGCGGGCGTTCGAGCTGGTCAGCCGGGTCCACGCGGCGGCGCTCGTCGGTGACCGGCCACGCCCGGGCCCCGAGGTCGCGCGGGCCGGGGCACTGACGGACGCACCGGCAGAGCCGCCGTCCTCGGGTGCGGAACCCGGCGCGCCTGTGGTCGCGCTGCCCGATCCCCTGCCCGGACCGGCCGATCTGGACGTCGCCGCCGGCCTGCTGGCCAGGCGGACGAGCTTCGGCCTGTTCACCGGCCGGCCGCCGCTCGACGTCCGGGACCTCGGCTGGGTGCTGGCGTCGGTCGCGCGGGCGGGCCTGGCCGGGACGGACGTGGCCCCGGCGCCACGCGCCCACGCCTGGACCGGGCAGTGGGTGCTGGCCGGCAGTGTCGCGGGGCTGGAACAGCGGGCCTACCGGTACGACGCCACGGAGAACCGCCTGGTCGCCGGGGCCGCGCTGGACGTCCCCGGCCTGCAGCGGCTCTACGCGCTCACCAACTACAGCATCCAGGAGGCCGCCGCGGTGATCGTCGTCACCGGCCGCCTCGACGCGCTCGTGGCGGCGTACGGCGCCCGGGGGTACCGGATGCTGAGCATCGAGGTCGGCCAGGCCGCCCAGACCGCGTACGTGGCGGCGACCGCACGCGGCCTCGGCGTCGGCGCGGTCCTCGGGCTCGACAACGTCGGGATCGACGCGCTGCTGGGCATCGACGGAACCGGCGAACGCAGCATGATCTTCATGCTGCTCGGCCACGAACGCCCCCGGCACCACTACGACCACAGCATGTACCGCTCGGACGGCCGCGGCGACGCGGGCGCGAATCAGGAAGGGGCGGCTCGATGACCGACCTCCTCGACCACCCGGCGGGCGACCTGGACGACGACGCCGCGCCGGCGGACCGGTGGCGGCTCGGCGAGGGGTTCCTGCTCCGCGTGGCCGGCCAGCCCGCCGGCGTCACCGCCGTACTACGCACGGAGAACGCCGTGGCGTGGACCCGGCGCGTCTTCGAGCGCGAGGCGGCGCGGGACGCGGCCGGGGCGCGGCTGCGCGAGGAGTTCGACAAGGCCCTCGCCGAGCTGGACGCCACCGACCCGGGCCGGGTCGCCCTGGTCAACCTGCGCCGGGACGTGTACAACACCCGCCGCCCGCGCCCCGCCACCCTGGCCAAGGCCGGGCCGCTGCTCACGCCCGACCGCGCCGCCCTGCTCGCCGAGTGGACGCGGGCCATGGCGTCGGTGGACGACGTCATGGCCGAGGGCGCGGACGTCCTCGGCGCGGACGTGGCCGCCGCCCGGGCGCGGGCCCGGGCGGTGCTGTCCGACGACGCCCTGCGCTGCGCGGTGCTGCTGCAGTCGGAGGTCCTGGAGCGCAGCATGGACCGCTACCTCGACCCGGCCAGGAAACTGGACAAGAGCGGCCGGCAGGTCGAGTGGACGCTGCTGGAGCTGCTCTATCGCGCCGCCCTGAAGACCAGCCCGTTCAGCACGCTCACCTCGGTCGGGCTCGGCCGGTTCACCGGCGACTTCACCGGCGATGCGGCGCGGCCGGTGCCCGAGCCGGTGTCCCTGCGGCTGCGTTCGACCGTGCGGCTCAACGTGGCGGTGCTCGCCCGCCTGTCGGCGGTGATCCTCGCCGACCCGGAGTTGCGCTCGGAGATCCCGGTCGCGCTCGCGCCTGGCGCCAGCACGGACGGCGAGATCACCCGGTACGTCCGCCGCAGGACCACCGCCGGGGCCGACCCCGATGCGGTGGTCGCCATCGACGGGGTCCACGAGGACCTGTTCTTCCTGCCGAGCGGCCCCGCGCTGAACGACGTCGTCACGATCACCCGGCAGGACCGGCTCACCCTGCGCGAACTGTCGGAGCGCGTGGCCGCCGCCGGGGACGACCGTACGGTCGAGACGGCCGACCAGTTGCTCGGGCACCTGCTCCGGCTGGGGTTCCTGCTCGCCCCGGACCTGCAGATCGACCTGCGGGCGCACGACCCGGCGGCGGCGTTCGCGGCGGCGCTGGCCGCACGGTCGCATCCGGTACTGCGCCGGGTCGCGGCGACGCTGGCGGACGCGGGTGATCTCATCGACCGGTACGCGACCACGCCGGCCCGCGAGCGCGCCGGCCTGCTGGCCGCGATCCGCCACCTGGTCCAGGACGCGTTCGCCCTGGTCGGGGCCCCGGAACGGCTGGTCCCGCGCACCCTGGTCTACGAGGACACCACGACCACCGCCGAGGGCATGGCGACCGATCGCGGCGCGTGGGAGGGCGCGCACCTGCCGTCCCTCGCGGCCCTCGCCGACATCCTGCCCGCGTTCGACCTGAGCCTGCCGCGGCGGCTGACGGCCCTGGGGTTCTTCCGGGCGCGGTACGGATCCGGCGGCCGGTGCGAGGACGTGGAGCGGTTCTGCCACGAGTTCCAGCGCGACTTCTTCTCCCCGTACGGGCAGCGGTCGATGCGCAGGCGCGCCTTCGACGAGGGCAACAACTACGTGCCGCAGGAGAACTGGTTCAAGCTGCCCGCGATCGCCGCGCTCGACCGGGCCCGCGAGGCCGCGTCCCTCCACCTGCGCGGCCTCGAGCCCGAGCCCGGCACGCCGGAGGAGATCCGGCTGGGCCCGGACTTCGTGGACGCGGTGCGCGCGCACCTGCCGGGGGACCGCCGGTTCGACCAGCCGTGGTCGTTCTTCGTCCAGCTCGCGTCCCCCGGCCCCCGCGAAACCGAACGGCCGGGCGAGGGCAGACTGGTGCTCAACCAGGCGTACTCGGGGCTGACGCTGATGTTCTCGCGGTTCGCGCACAGCCTTGACCTGGACGGGGCCGGGGCGCGGGAGCTGTTCGCCGCCACGCTGCGCCGCTACACGCCCCCCGGCGCGGTGCTGGCCGAGCTGCGCGGCGGGTATGAGACGACGAACCTCAACATCCACCCGGCCGTCACCGACTACGAGATCGTCTGCCCTGGCGACGTCAGCACGCGGCCGGCGGACGAGCAGATCCCCCTCGACGACATCGTCATGGTGCACGACGAGCGCGCCGACCGGGTGCGGCTGATGTCCCGGCGGCTCGACCGCGAGGTGATCCCCCTCTACCTGGGCTTCCTGCTGCCGATGGCGCTGCCGGAGGTGCAGCAGGTGCTGATGTGCTTCGCGCCCGGCGGAATGGCCCAGATCGACCTGTGGGCCGGAACCGGCCGGCCGATCCCGGCCGAGGGCATCACGATGTACCCGCGGCTGGTCCTCGGGGACCTGGTGCTCCAGCGCCGCATGTGGAAGCTCAACACCGCCGTGTTCCCCTTCAGGGACCCCGGCCACACCGACGCCGAACACCTGCTGCGGGTGCGGCGGTGGCGGCGCGAGCACGGGCTTCCCGAGCGGGTCTTCGCCCGCGTCGACGCCTCCGGCCGCGGGTCGGCCCCGGCCCGGCCGGATTCAGACGGGGGCACAGACGGGGGCACGGAGCCCGCGCGGCCGGGCGACGAGCGCAAAGCGGCCCGCAAGCCGCTGCCCGTCGACTTCGAGAGCTGGATGTCGATCCAGTTGCTGGAGCAGCTCGCCCGCGGCGCCTCCTCGCGCATCGTGCTGACCGAGTGCGGCCCCGGCCTGGACGAGCTGTGGCTGCGCGACGAGCACGGACGCGCCCACGTCAGCGAATTCCTGATCGAGCTCTACGACACGGCAAGAGGTCAGCATGGGTGACGAGATGAAAGACATGGGCGGCGACTGGGTGGCCCTGCACGTCTTCTACGCCAGCGACGCCAACCCGATCGTCGTCGAGGCCGTGCGTCCCCTCGTGGAGCGGCTGCGCGCGGACGGCCTCATCAGCGGGTGGTTCTTCATCAAGTACTGGAAGGAAGGGCCGCACCTGCGCGTCCGGCTCAGGCCCTCCTCCCCCGAGGTGCGTGAGGAGGTCACCGCGCGGGCCCTGGACGCGGTGCGCGAGTTCCTCACCCGGCGGCCCGCGCTGTACGAGAACGACGTCGAGGGCCTCGGCGACCTCTACAAGCGGATGTACGTCGCCGAGTACGGCGAGGCGGGCTGGGCCGAGGAGTACGGCGCCGACGGCCGCATGCCGTTCCAGCCGAACAACAGCGTCGCCCTCTACCCGTACGAGCCCGAGTACGACCGGTACGGCGGCGAGGAGGGCATCCGGATCGCCGAGTGGCATTTCGAGCACTCCAGCGACATGGTGGCCCAGCTTCTGAGCACGTCGAACACGCACGTGCGGCCGGTGCTGCTGGGCCTCGCCGCCCAGCTCACGCTGATGACCGCCTGCACGTTCCTCTCCGGCGACGACGCCGTCCACCGGTTCTTCCAGCGCTACCGGAGCTTCTGGGAGACCTCCTACCAGGAACCCGCCGCCGACGCCCACGGCTCGTTCGACAAGAGCCTGGAACTGACCCGCGACACGTTCGCGGCGCGGATGACCCGGATCCGGGCGCTGGCCGACGCCGAGGGCCACGCGGAATCGTCCCGGATCGAGCGCACCTGGCTGACCCACTGCCGGGAGCTGCGGGACCGGGTGCGCGCCGCGGCGGACCGGGGCGAGCTGCTCTTCCCGTCGCGGGACGGCGGCGGGACGGCGCCGATGCCCTACGGCGAGGACCTGGTCACGATCCTGCTGAGCTCGTACATCCACATGACCAACAACCGGCTGGGCGCGGCCATCCTGGACGAGGTCTACCTCTCCTACCTCATCGAGCGCCTGCTGGAGCCCGGCACGCTGGCGAGGTCGGCGTGACGGTCGGCGAAGAGGTCACGCCCCCTCCGGCCTGGCTGGACGAGGCCCGCCCCCGCCTCAGGCCGGGTGTCGTCGTGGGGCCGGGCCTGACGAAGGGCACCTCCACCGTCCACTTCGTCGCCGACGGCGAGACCGGGGCGTACCTGCAGGTGGGGCCGCGCGAGGCGTTCCTCATGAGCCGCCTGGACGGCACGCGGTCGCTCACCGAGATCGGCGCCGAGTACGCCGGGCGGTTCGGCAAGCGGCTGGCCGCCGAGCACTGGGGGCAGTTGCTGGGCCTGCTGGGGTCGCGCGCGCTGCTCGAACCCGCCGACCCGGCGCAGCTCGACCTGCTGCGGGAGAAGGCGGAGGCCGCGCGCGGGTCCGAGGGCCGCTCGGCCCTGCTCTGGCGCATGCCGATCCCGCGCGCGACCGACCTCGTCCCCCCGGCCGCGCGCCGGTTCGGATGGCTGCTCAACCCGGTCGTCGCCGTGCCGCTGACACTCGCCGGGCTCGCGGTGGGCGTCCTGGTCGGGCTCAACTGGGCCACGTTGTACGCCGCGATCGAACAGGGCCCGGCGCGGTGGCCGTTGACGCTGGCCGGGATCGCGATCACATGGGTCATGATCGCGCTGCACGAGCTGGGCCATGGGGTGGCCTGCCACCGCTACGGAGGACGGCCCACCCAGATCGGCCTCATGTGGCGCTTCCCGCTCGTGGCGTTCTACTGCAAGGTCGACGACGTCGTGACCTTCCGCACGACGCGCCACCGGGTCGCCACGTCGTTCGCCGGGGTCTACGTCAACCTCGCCGCGCTGCCGCCGATCGGCGCGCTGTGGCTGTGGGGGCCGCAGGCGGGGTGGGTGCACAGCCTGGCCGCCTCGCTGCTGCTGTTCGGGACCGTCGCGATCTTCTTCAACCTGCTGCCGGTGCTCCAGCTCGACGGCTACCACATGCTCGAACACGCCACCTCGACCGTGCACCTGCAGTCGGAGGCCGCCCGTTTCACCGCCGCGTTCCTGCGCCGCGGCCCGGCCGGGGTGAGCGGGTACCCGCGCCGGGCGCGCTGGATCTACGCCGGGTACGCCGTGCTGGCGGCGGCCGTCCTCGGCCCGGCGATCTTCCTGCTGGTGCGGCTGTGGTTCGGCACCCTCGCCGGGCTGTGGGGCCCGGCGGCGGCCGCCCTGATCCTGATCGCGGAGGCCGCGGCCGTCGCCGCCTTCCTGACCTGGGCCGTGCGCAGGCGGCGATCCGCCGCGCGCTAGTCCTGACGCGCTAGTCCTGATCCGCCCCGCGCCGGTCCCGGCGGGCCACGACCGTGCCGACGAGCAGGTCGGGGTAGGTGCGGCCCGAGGGCGTGCAGATCATCACGGCCTGGGCGGCGAGGGCGGCGTACGCGCAGGCCAGGAGTGTTTCGCCCCGTTTCCGGCCCGCCTCGTCCTGGACGTCCCACACCCCCTGGTGGGCGAGTTCCCAGGGGATCGCCGTCTTGAGCGCCGTCCGGAGCAGCGCGGCGGCGTACGGCGGGGACGACCGTCCGTCACGCCCGCGCACCTGGAGCCCCAGCAGCCGTTTCCCCGGCGAGCCGCCGGTCGCCTCGGCCGCCGCGAGGCCGCAGGTCACCGGCACGGTCAGCGCGAGCGCCACGGCGACGCGGGCCCGCGCGCCGCCGATCGGCCGCCCGGCCCGGCCGCGCCGCACCTGGAGGAGTCCGAGCAGTGCCAGAGGGACGGACACGAGCGCGTAGTCGACGGCGGTCGCGGCGGCGCGCCGCCCGAGCCGGGCGGGAAGCGACAACCGGGCACGCCGCGCGGGAAGCGACGACCGGGCGGGCGGCCGGGTCACGCGATCCCGCCGAACGCGCCGATCGGGTACTCGACCCGGGCCTCGCCGTCGAAGGGGTCGCGGGCGAGGGGTGGCCTCCACAGGGCCGGGTCACCCCGCAGGATCGCCGTCTCCAGGCCCTTGAGCACGGGACTCGGCTCCAGGCCCAGCTCGTCGGCGAACATCTGCCACGTCTGCCGGTAGACCGCGAGCGCCTCGGCGGTACGCCCGGACCGGTACAGCGAGAGCATCAACTGGGCGCGCAGCCGCTCCCGGAAGGGGTGCTCGCTGACCAGCCGGTAGAGCTCGGCGGTCACCTGGGCGCTCCCGCCGAGGGCCATCTCCAGGTCGATCCAGTCCTCCTGCGCCGACAGCCTGCGCTCGGCGAGCCGGGTCGCCTCCTGCTGCATGATCCGTCCGGGGACGCCGGCCAGCGGGGCTCCCAGCCACAGCGACAGCGCCGACCGCAGCCGCCCGGCGGCCGTCGCGAGCCGCCCCTCCGCGGCCAGCTCCCGGGCCTCGGCCACCTGCCGGTCGAACACCGTGGCGTCGAGGCGGCCCTCGCTGACGTGCATGGTGTAGCCCGCCGGATATCCGATGATCTCCACCTCGGACACGCCGATGTCGCGGATGCGGCGCCGGAGCATCGAGGCGCAGTTCTGGATCTGATGGCGCGCCCCCTCGGGCGGGCCGTCGTCCCACACCGCCTTGATCAGCGACTCCACCGGCACCAGGCGGTTCGCGTTCAGCAGGAGCGCCGCCAGCACCACCTGCTGCCTGGGGCTCTTGAGGTGAAGGCACCGATCCTCGTTGCAGACGTGCAGGGGCCCCAGGACGCGAAACCCGATCTTCGACATGCGGACCTCCGGTTGCTGCTTGGCGACCGTCTCATACCTGATCAGACTGGGGTACATTTCCGGTCTATCGGAAATACACTGACGGAAACTCCCAGAACGGGACGATCGCACCACGAGACGCCTAGAACGGTCGCCGGCGTGCAGGTGCACGGATCGCGTCGGCCCCAGGTGAATGGCGGGTTGGCAAATCCTCATCATGCGGACACCGCAATACTGGCAGAGTTCACGGCGATTTCCGATGATTAGCCCTTTACGGGCACGCGCGGGCGATCGACTATGGGGCCATTGACGCCCCCTTTACTGTCCGTTCGGTCATCTTGACCGTACTCTGGCCTGGTCAGCGCTATCCCGGAGCACGACGATCGTATGGAATTCGGCCTGCTTGGACCCCTTGCCGTCAAGACAGCGACCGGGCGGGAACTGTCCTTGAAGCGCGCGAAACACCGGCACCTGTTGGCCGCCCTGCTCCTCCAGCCCAACACCACCGTCGCCGCGAGCCTCCTCATCGACCAGATGTGGGGCGAGCGGCCCCCGCAGTCCGCGCGCAACAACCTCAAGACGTACGTGTGGCAGCTCAGGAGGATGCTGGCGACGCTCGACCACGGAAGGGCGCACATCGAGACCTCCGGCAATGGCTACCGGATCACCGTCCGTCCGGACGAACTGGACACCCTCCTGTTCCAGGAACTGACCCAGCGGGGCGGCCAGGCGCTGCGCCGGGGTGACGTCGCGCTGGCCGAGACCACGCTCGGCAGGGCGATGGACCTGTGGCGCGGCGAGGTGCTGCAGGGCGTCACGCTCTCCGGGCCGCTCAGCGCCTGGGCGGTCACCCTCGCCGAGGACCGGCTCGAAGTGCTGGAGGACCTCATGGAGGCCCGGCTCGCGCTCGGCCGCCATTCCGAGGTGATCGGCCCGCTGCGCCGCGCGGTGCACGAGCACCCGCTGCGGGAACGGCTGTGGATCCAGCTCATGACGGCGCTCTACCGGGACGGCAGGACCGGCGAGGCCCTCCAGGCGTACCAGAGCCTCCGGCTGCATCTGGTCAGCGAGATCGGGGCGGAGCCCGGCCCGGCCGTCCGCCACCTCCACCAGCGCATCCTCGCCGCGGACCCCGTCCTCGACGCGAACGCGCCCACGGCCTGCCTCCACGGGTGCGAGGACGCCTCGGCGCGCGGGGCCTGGTGCGCCGCCGCGCACACGGGCCCGGCGGAGCTGCCGTCCGACGCCGGCGCGTTCGTGGGCAGGGAGGCCGAGCTCGCCCGGACCATCACCGTCCTCACCCATCGCGGAACCGGCCCGGGGTCGTTCGTCGCGATCGACGGCCCCGCGGGCGTCGGCAAGTCGCGGCTCGCCGTCCGCCTGGCACACGCCGTCGTCTCGTCGTACCCCGACGGGCAGCTCTACATGAACCTCCACGGGGCGACCCCGGGCCTCGTCCCGCTCGCACCGGGCGAGGTGCTGGCCCGGTTCCTGCGCTCCCTCCACGTCCCCGGCGTCAGCGGGCGAATCGACGTCGACGAGGCCGCCGCCCTGTTCCGGACCCGGACGGCCGGCAGGCGGATGCTCATCGTGCTGGACAACGCCGCCGACGCCCGCCAGGTGCGACCGCTGCTGCCCGGCGGGTCGACGTCGACCGTCATCGTGACCAGCCGCGCCCGGCTCACGACCTTGGACGCCACCGTGCGCCTGCATCTGGACACGCCGGGCGAACGCGACGCGATCGCCCTGCTGGCGGCCTTCGCCGGGCCCGAGCGCGTCGAAGACGACCCGCAGGCCGCGTCCAGAATCGTCGAGCTGTGCGGCCGCCTGCCCCTCGCCGTCCGGATCGCGGGCGCCCGGCTGGCCGCCCACCCCCACTGGACGGCGGCGCGGCTGGCCTCGCGGCTCGCGTCCGCGGAGAGCCGGCTGGACGAACTGGCCCACGGCGACCTGTGCGTCCGCACGAGCCTGGCCGCCGGTCACGAACTCGACCGGCATCCGGAGGCCGCCGAGCTGTTCACGCTTCTCGGCCTCCTGGACATCGCCGACGTGACCGCGCCCGTCGCCGCCACGCTGACCGGCCGCGGCCCGGACGACGCCCACCGCGCCCTGGACGCGCTGGTCCGCGCCCGGCTGCTGGAGTGCCACGCCGCGGACGGCTATCGCATGCACGACCTGGTCCGGCTGTTCGCCCGCGAGCGGGCCGTCAGGACGCTGCCCGAAAGCGACCGCGCCGCCGCCGTCCGCCGGGCGGTCCACTTCCGCCTCGCGGGCTCCCTCGGCGCCACCGTCCTGCCGTCCCTGTCCGCGCTGATCGGCGCATGAAAGGCCGGGTCGTCCGGCCACGGCGCCGGCGATCCGAGGACCGGCGGCGCGCGAGGTTGACCCCGTAATGTCCTGATGGGCATGGTGGCCTGGTGACCAGCGATGAGACGCGTGACGGAGTTCCGCTGACCAACCTCGACCAGCCGCTGTTCGACGGCGCGGGCGCGACCAAGCGCGACCTGGTCGACTACCTGGACGCCGCCTCCGGCCGCATCATCCCGGCGCTGCGCCGCCGGCCGCTGTCGGTGATCCGCGTGCGGGCGGGCCAGGAGCCGTTCATGCAGAAGAACGTCCCCAAGTACACCCCGGAGTGGGTGCGCACGGTGACGCTGTGGGCGGAGACCTCGCGCAGGGAGGTCTCCTACGCCCTGTGCGACGACCGGCGCACGCTGCTGTGGTTCGCCAACCAGCGCGCGGTCGAATACCACCCGGCCCTGGTCACGGCCGACCACCTGGACACGCCGACGCACATGATCCTCGACCTGGACCCGCCGGAAGGGGACGCGTTCGGCATGGCGGTCCGCGCGGCGCACCTCGTCCGCCGGGCGCTGGCCGACGACGGGCTGGCGGGCGCGGTGAAGACCAGCGGGGCCAAGGGGCTGCACGTGTTCGTCCCGCTGGAGCCGGGGATCGGCATGGAGGACATGGCGGCGGCCACCCGCGCCGTCGCCGCGCGGGCCGAGCGCCTGGACCCGGAGCTGGCGACGACGGCGTTCATCCGGGAGGACCGCGGGGGCAAGGTGTTCCTCGACTCGACCCGGGCCGGCGGGGCGACCGTGGTGGCGGCCTACAGCCCGCGCATCCGGCCCGGGGTGCCGGTGTCCTTTCCGGTGGCGTGGGACGACCTGGACCGGGTGACGCCGAGCGACTTCACCCTGCGCACGGCGGCGGCCCTGGCCGGGGACGGCGACCCGTGGGCCGAACTGATGCCCCCGCCGCAGCGGCTGCCCGCCGACCTGATCGAAGAAGGGCACACGATCCCGGTCGCCCGCGTACAGGCGATGCACGAGGGCAAACGCCGCGCCCGCACCCGCCGCGGCTGACCCCGTAGAGCAGTGCCCTTGCCCTGGCGCCGTACGGCCTGGCCATCAGATCATCACCTGTGATTTATCAAACCGGCCTAGAGATGGAAGGGGCATGGCGCGGCGGCCATCGCCTGCGTGGCGATGGCCGCTGGCGTGCTGGATTCCGCCCGGAAACGTAAGCGCAACAAGTGAAGCGCCGCGCCTGTGTGAAGAAAGACTTCATGGCCTGCAGGCAGGGGCCGCCGCGTTTTCTCACTGGGCGCTTAGCACGAAGGCGGGCAGGCAGGTCTCCATCGTCATGCCTGCCGTGACCTGCTACATTCTTTCGGGAATTCACAGCGTCCAACACGCAAACAACAACAAGTAGCTGAATAGAACTCGAGGGTGGCCACCCTCCTTCATCCGACGCAGGAGGGCCGCTTGATGAGTCGACGTAGGGTGACGAGGCGAGAAGTTACCTTCGCGACACTCTGTGGCGGCGGGATGACTTTGGCGCACATGGTGGATGCTGTCCTCAATCAGGGGACAGTAGTCGGTGGTCTGGTGGCCGGAATAATTCCGGGCATGCTTCTAGCCGGTGTAATGATCTTATCTGCCATGTTCAGTGACCCGCCCTCTAAAAAATGAATCACCGGCGCCAAGAAAGGCCGCCATCGCGTAGCACTACAGGAATGGACTGCTACTACTTCCCGAGACGGCGAGGGAAGAACGCATTCCTGCACGCACTGTAGAACGCGCTCATGGCGATTACCATCGGAGCAGCCTCCGCCAAGACGATCGGCGACAATCACGAGGATTACTGCAGTCCGAAATGTGGCTACTGGACCAAGATGGACCTGTACACAACAAAAGCCTGGGCAGAACCCCGGGATACAACGTCAAGAGAAGTAACCCGAAAATGGCGAAGAATGCCTTCTGGGTGGCCGACCGGCTCAAGAATTGGGGTTGGTATCGACTCAAGTGTACGAATGGAAAAGCTGTCATACTGCTATCGGTGAGGCTGGGTGAGCGTTATGTTCAGGTCGGTTCTGCTCGGAGTCATGTTGGTCGCATGCTTGGCTGCGTGCGGAGGCTCGGGTGTGTCAACGGCGGCTGAATGCTGACCCCTTGGCGTCGTCTGAATTCTGACCCCTCCGTTGCGATTGATCGTTACTGGTCGTTGCTGTGGTCGGCCG
>NZ_JBFBCI010000049.1:0-66719 GCF_040683095.1 Sphaerisporangium sp. NPDC051017 | reverse complement strand
TCAGGACGTGGAGACCTCGGGGCTGCCCGGTCTGTGAAGCGTCAACCCCCGCGCGCCGCTTGACCGCGACGCGACGGGAGAACCTCCGGCCTTCAGGCCGGGGAGGAGTTCAAGCCCAGCGCGCGGCGTCCGGCAACCACCTCGCCAAGGTCAAGGTCACCGCCACCTCCGAGAGCGACCCCACCAAGCCGTCCACTGCCGGCTGCCAGATGGTGGGCCTCTGAGCGCTCCCACCCCACCCCACCCCTGAAAGTCGCGGATGATCTACCCACCCCACCCCCTATGGGGTGAGGCTTGGGGGCCAATCTTTCACGTTGTACGGACGCGCCCACCGGCCCGCTACCGGTGGGCGCGCCCGCGTGTCCAGGGAGGGTGACATGGCGCACATCGAGTTGGGTAACGAGTCTCCCGGCATCAGCGGGCTGATGGAATACCGGCTGGAGACCGGCCGGGTGCTGAGCAGCCTCGCCGAGGTCCTGCTCCGCGCAGACGAGACGATCGACCGCGACGACAACACGCTGACCCGAGGGGAGCGCGAGCTCATCGCCGCCTACGTGTCGTCGCTCAACCAGTGCAAGTTCTGCTCGACGTCCCACGCCGCCTTCGCCGCCGCCCAGCTCCCTGGTGGCGCGGAGGTCGTCGTCGACACGTGCACGGACCTCGACACCGCTCCGGTGTCGGACAAGGTGAAGGCGCTGCTGCGCGTCGCCGGCGCCGTGCAGCAGACCGGCAAGGCCGTGACGCCGGAGCTCGTCGCCGCCGCGCGCGAGGCCGGGGCCACCGACCTGGAGATCCACGACACCGTCCTCGTCGCGGCGGCCTTCTGCATGTACAACCGCTACGTCGACGGGCTCGGCACCTGGGCCCCGGACGACGCCGCGGGCTACGAGGCCGCCGCCCAGAGCATCGTCGCCGAGGGCTACATGGCCCGCTACGAGGAACCCGCCGTCTGACCCCCGCCCCACCCTCGATCTCGGCTGTTCCCGGCTCGGGTCTCCACTCCGGAGATCCGAGCCGGGCCGTCTTCCGGGCTCAGCGTGCGGACCGTGTGCGGCCCGCGCCTGGCGCCCTTGCTTGGGGCCCGCTTTGTGTGCGCGCACGACACCAGGCGCCGTCGATGTGGTTCCCTATGGCGACAAGCGGACCGCCGCATGGAAAACTGGCCGCATGGACAGGCTGGACGACACCGCGATCACCACCCGGCTGGCCGAGGTGCCCGAATGGCGGCGCGAGGGCGACGAGATCCGGAGGACGGTCACGGCACCCGACTTCCGCGCGGCCATCGCCATCGTCAACGACGTGGCCGAGCAGGCCGAGAAGCTCAACCACCACCCGGACATCGACATCCGGTGGCGGCGCCTGCACCTCGTCCTGACCACCCACGACGCCGGCGGCCTGACCGACCTGGACTTCAAGCTCGCCGCGAGGATCGACGCCATCGCCGCCGACCATGGCGCATGACGGCCCCGCGTTCTTCGCCCTGAAGGACGCCGAGTTGGTCCCCGCCCCGCACGCCCGGGGCCCCTGGTCTCCCGACATGCTGCACGGACGGCTGCTCGGTGGCCTCGCCGCGCGGGCGCTGGAGGCCGAGCACGGCGACCCGGAGTTCCGCTTCGCTCGCCTCACGGTCGACCTGTTCCGCAACAGCCCCCTGCTCCCGTTGCGGGTCGAGACCACGCGCGTCAGGGAGGGCCGCCGCATCCGCGTGGCCGACGCCGTCGTCACCACCGAGCAGGGCCCGGTGGCCCGCGCGAGCGCCGTCCTGCTGCGCCGTGCCGCCCAGCCCCCGGGCGAGGCCTGGCCGCCGCCGTCCCTGGAACCGCCGGACCTGACGGTGCCCGGCGCCCCGGGGGACTGGAACCTGCCGTTCGACTTCTGGCGGGCCGACGGCTGGTCCGGTCCCGGGCCGTACACCGCGTGGGTGAGAGAGACCCGTCAGATGGTGGAGGGCGAAGAGTTGTCCCCCTTCGTCCACGTCGCGCTGGCGGCCGACTTCGCCAGCCCGCTCACCAACTCGGGCACGGCGGGCCTGCACTTCATCAACGCCGACTACACGATCACCCTCGCCCGTCTGCCGGTGGGCGAGGCGATCGGGCTGGAGTCGCGAGGCCACCTGAGCGACGACGGCATCGCCACCGGCTCCGCGACGATCCACGACGTCCAGGGCCCTATCGGTTTCTGCCAGGTGACCGCCGTGGCGAACGCGGCGACACCTTCGGCCGCTGAGGACGCCTCCCGTCCGTCCCCGCGTCACTGGACGGACCTCTCCGGCCTCTCCGGTCGGAGAGGTCCAGGCGGGGCGTCGCGGTAGGTGATCTCCGTCCGGTACGGGCGCAGGCCGCGGCGGGTGTGGTTCACCGCCGCGCCCCGAACATTCAGGCGAAGAGGTCTGGGGGAGGGGTGGGGGCCAGGACGGGGTCGCCGTCTTTGATGGGGGGCGCGCCGGCGACGAAGTTGGTCAGGTCGTCCTCCGCGATCAGGCGGGCCTGGGTGAGGCCGCCGGCGGCGCGGCGGGTCAGGGGGGCGATGGGCAGGGGTGACGGCGACGCGGCGATGATCAGGTTGCCGAACCTGCGGCCGCGCAGGACACCCGGCTCGGCGAGCAGCGCGGCGTGGCGGAACGTTCCGCGCACGGTGGCGACGACGCGGCGGGCGAACGCCAGGCCCTTGCCGTCGGCCAGGTTGACCAGCAGGGTGCCGGAGTCCTTGAGCACGCGGGCGATGTCGCCCATGTACTCGGCCGTGGCGAGCTCCAGCGGCATGACGGCCCCGGTGAAGGCGTCCAGCACGAACAGGTCGGCCGAGGCGTCGCGCAGCCCGGTGGCGCCGCTGCGCCCGTCCGTGACGCGTATCTTGAGCGAGGGCACCGATCTCAGCCGCAGGCGCTCCCTGACCAGCCGGACGAGGGCGCCGTCGGGCTCGATCACGATGTGCCGCGACCCGGGCCTGGTCGCGGCGATGTACCGGGGCAGCGTGCAGGCGCCCGCGCCCACGTGGACCACGTCCAGCGGGCCCTCGTCGATCACGTCGATGACGTCGGCCATCAGCCGGACGTACTCGAACTCCAGGTACGTGGGGTCCTCCAGGTCGACGTACGACTGGGGGACCCCGGCCACGCTCAGCAGCCACCCGTTCGGCCGGTCGAGGTCGCGCAGCAGCTCGACCTCCCCGGAGTCGATCGGGTAACGCCCCGGCGCGGGGGTCGTCTCCTTGGGCTTGCCCACACGCTCTCCCACGCGTTCTGGTATATCCCTATGTGCCCTGCCCGGCACCTTTGGGAGAACCGTATGCGCCACCGAGGAGTGCTCGCTCTCGTTGTGGTGAGCACAGCCATTCTCGTCGCCGCCCTGACCGCCGCCGTCGTCACGGACGCGCGGCGGGTGACGGGTAGCCCCGAGCAGACCGGCCGGGCCTACCTCGACGCCTGGGCCGGAGCGAACCAGACGCAGATGCGCGACCTGGTCGCGTCCCCGCCCGCGGACTTCCTGGAGGTCCATCGGCGGCTCAGCTCCGACCTGCAGATCCTGTCGATCAAGCTGACCGCGGGCGCCGTGGTGCGCCGCGGCGAGGACGCCGCCGACATGTCCTTCGACGGGGTGCGGCAGGTCGGTGAGCTGGGCCAGTGGAGGTTCTCCTCGGTGCTGCACCTGGCGGTCAGGGACGGCGCGTGGAAGGTCGTCTGGACGCCCCAGACGCTCATGCCGGGCATCGGCTCCGACGAGAGGCTTCGGCTGTCGAAGATCACCGTCCCGGGCACCGAGCTGCTGACCCGGGAGGGCAAGCCCCTGCCGCACGACAGCGGCGCCGACGCCTACTTCAAGGAACTGGCCGGCAGGATCGACGACCTGGAGAAGCGCCCGGCGACGGGCTGGGCGATCGAGGCCGTCTCGGCGAAGACGGGCGGGGCCAGGAGGCTGATCGTGTTCCGCCACGCCATGGACCGCAGCTTCAGGACCACGCTCGACTGGTGGACGCAGGCCGCGGCGGCGCGGGCGCTGGACGGAGCCGGCGCGCCGGCCGCGCTCGTCGCGGTCAGGCCCTCCACGGGCGAGGTGCTGGCCGTGGCCGACCGGCTGCCGGGCCAGGGCGCGTTCTACACGCCCGCCCCGCCCGGCCCGGCCTTCGAGATCGTCACGGCGGCCGCGCTGCTGAGAGACCGCCTGGCCCCCGGCGCGCGGGTGGGCTGCCCCGCCAGCTACACCGTCCCGAAGGGCCCGACCTTCGGCAATGCCGGGGACCAGGACCACGGGACCGTGACGGTGCGGCGGGCGTTCGCGCTCTCGTGCGACACGTCGTTCACCCGCCTCGCGGCCGAGCGTCTCAAGGACGGCGGCCTGCGGCGGGAGGCGGCGGGGTTCGGGTTCGGCGGAAAACTGAAGTCGGGCCTCGGCGGGGTCTGCGGGTCGATACGCGCGGCGGGCGACCCCGGGGAACTGGCCGCGGACGCCATCGGCGGGAACTCCGTGCGGGCGACCCCGCTGTGCATGGCGTCGGTCGCGGCGGCGGTCCAGAACGGTGCGTGGCGCCCGCCGAGGCTGATGTCGGAGCGCGCGGTCGCCCGCCTGGAGAGCGGCGGCCTGCCGAAGCCGAAGAAGCTGCCCGCCCCGGTGGCCGTCTCGCTGCGGACGATGATGTCGGCGGTCGTGACCGGCGGGACGGCGGCGTCGGCCGGGCTGCCCGCGGGGACGGCAGGGAAGACGGGTACGGCCCGGTCCGCCTCGGGCGGCGAGCACGCCTGGTTCGTCGGGTACCAGGGGGATCTGGCGTTCGCGGTGTTCGTCGAGGGCGGCGGCTCGGGGGCGGACGCCGCCGCCCCGATCGCCGCGCGTTTCCTCGGCGCCCTCTGATCGCGCCGACGTCGAACATGCCCATCGTCTGAGCGGGCCGGCTTCTGAGTACGTGGGTCGCAAACCCACCCCAAGCGCCTCAATGGGCCCAGAAAGCCCCAGGAGCCTCGTACAGGGCCGAAGGGCGCCTCAGACGGTCGCGGGCTCGCGGGCGAGGCGGCGTACGGCCAGCTCGGCGTACAGGGCCGCGCCGTCGGCGAGGACGGCGTCGTCGAAGGAGGCCTCCGCCGAGTGGTTGTAGGCGGCGCGGGCCGGATCGACCCCTGTGGGGCACGCGCCCATCGCGACGAACGCGGACGGCACCTCGTCGCAGACGAACGCGAAGTCCTCGGCGCCGGTGAACGGCTGCGGGGCCCGGATGAACCGGCGCTCGTCGTCGAAGACCTCGCGGACGGTCGTGCCCACGAAGTCGGCCTCGGAGGCGTCGTTCACGGTTACCGGGTAGCTGATGTCGTAGCGGGCCTCGACGGAGAGGCCGTGCGCGGCGGCGATGCCGTTCAGCAGGGTGAGGATGCGCTCCTGGATACGGGCGTGCGTCCCGGTGGAGAACGACCGCACGGTCGCCTCGAACCGCGCCTCGTCGGGGATGACGTTGTCGGTGGTCCCCGCGTGGAAGCTGCCGACCGTGACGACGACCGGGTCGAAGACGTCGAACGCCCGCGTCACCATCGTCTGCAGCGCGGTCACCATCTCGCAGGCCGCGGGGATCGGATCGCTGGCGCGGTGCGGCGTGGAGCCGTGCCCGCCCGCGCCGCGGACGGTGACGATGAGCCGGTCCGCCGCCGCCATGATGGGGCCGCCCCGGCTGACGAACACGCCCTGCGGGAGCACCGAGCTGATGACGTGCAGCGCGTAGGCGGCGACGGGACGCGCGCCCGCGGCGTCCAGCACGCCCTCGTCGATCATGATCTTCGCCCCGCCCGCGCCCTCCTCGCCCGGCTGGAACATGAAGACGACGTTCCCGGCGAGCCGGTCGCGCCGGGCGGCGAGCAGGTGGGCCGCCCCGGCGAGCATGGTGGTGTGCAGGTCGTGGCCGCAGGCGTGCATGCGCCCGGGCAGCTCGGAGACGACGGCGCCGCCGCGCTCGGTGACCGGCAGGGCGTCCATGTCACCGCGGAGCAGGACCGTGGGCCCGGGACGCGCGCCGCGCAGCACGGCGGTGACCGAGCTGAGGCCCTTGCCCGTCGACACCGTGAGGGGCAGCCCGGAGAGCGCGGTGAGCACCTTCTCCTGCGTCCTCGGCAGGTCGAGGCCGAGCTCGGGCTCGCGGTGCAGCGCGTGGCGCAGGCGGACGAGCTCGCCGCTGAGTTCGTTGGCGTCTTCGCGGAGTGACACCCGCGTCTCCTCTCGGCCCTGTCACGGACATGTCCCCGCATCGTCCGCGCGTTCAAACGATATTGCCTGACTTGACGCCTGGTGGACAGCTTTTGGACCTGCCTTGGTCTGCTGTCGTGACCTTTCAGGATAGGACGGAAACGTGGTGATGGAGGCGGAGATATTTCGACTTTGGAGGGCGACATGCGCGACGTCAGTGGTCAGGCGGCCCCGGGGATGACCGGCCGCCAATGGTGGGTTCTCGCGGTGCGCGGGGCCTGCGCGATCGTATTCGGCATCCTGGCCATCATCTGGCCGCTCATCACGCTCCTGACCCTGGTGGTCCTCTTCGGCATCTTCGCCATCGTGAGCGGGATCTTCACGCTCGTCGGCGCCTTCCGCGGCCACCACCCCGGTGGCTCCAGGATGTGGATGATCGTCGCCGGCGTCCTCGGCGTCATCGCGGGCATCATCGCCTGGATCTGGCCGGGCATCACGGCGTTCGCGCTGCTCATGCTGATCGCGGCCTACGCGGTCGTCATCGGCGTGTCCGAGATCATCGCGGCCCTGCGGCGCCGCAAGGCCGGCGAGACCGAGTGGATGTGGGTGATCACCGGCGTTCTCTCGGTCATCTTCGGAATCCTGCTCTTCGTCTGGCCCGCCCCCGGCGCGCTCGCCCTGACCTGGCTGATCGGGATCTTCGCGATCGTGTACGGCGTCTCGCTGCTGGTGCTGGCCTACCGGGTCCACGACCTCGGCCACCGCGGGGCCGCCGGCACGGCCGCCCACGCCATGTAGGGACGTCCGACGTTCCGGCGACGTCGCGGGGACGCCGGTGGGGCGAAGAATTTTCGACGCACGACGCCGTGGCCGGAAAGTCTTCACATAATCACAGACTCGCGGGGAATAGTTCGGGTACGACCTTCCATCGACCCAGGAGGGCCCATGAGCGTCCTCGACCGCCTCGCACGTCACCTGCTCGTCGACGGTTACCGGCTGGAGCTGGATCTCGAGCGCAGCGGCGGGTCCTGGATCGTCGACGCCGGCACCGGTCGCCGCTACCTCGACTTCTACACGTTCTTCGCCTCGGCCCCGCTCGGCGTCAACCCGTTCGACGACGACCCCGAATTCATTTCCCTGCTCGGCAGGATCGCCGCCAACAAGCCGGCGAACTCCGACCTGTACAGCGTCCACCTCGCCGACTTCGCCGAGACCTTCGCCCGCGTGCTCGGCGACCCCGAGCTGCCCCACTTGTTCTTCGTCGAGGGCGGAGCGCTGGCCGTGGAGAACGCCCTCAAGTGCGCCTTCGACTGGAAGAGCCGCCACAACGAGGCCCGCGGCCGCCCCCGCGAGCTGGGCACCAAGGTGCTGCACCTCACCCGGGCCTTCCACGGCCGCAGCGGCTACACCCTGTCGCTGACCAACACCGAGCCGATCAAGACCGACCGCTTCCCGATCTTCGACTGGCCGAGGATCGACGTGCCCGCGATCCACTTCGGGGACGTCGAGGCCGCCGAGCGCAGGGCGCTGGCCCAGGCGCGGGACGCCTTCGCCGCCCACCCGCACGACATCGCCTGCTTCATCGCCGAGCCGATCCAGGGCGAGGGCGGCGACAACCACATGCGCCCGGAGTTCCTCCAGGCCATGCAGCACCTGTGCCACGAGAACGACGCGCTGTTCGTCCTGGACGAGGTGCAGACCGGCGCCGGGCTCACCGGCACGCCGTGGGCCTACCAGCAGCTCGGCCTCGCGCCCGACATCGTGGCCTTCGCCAAGAAGGTGCAGGTCGGCGGGATCATGGCCGGCCGCCGAGTGGACGAGGTCGAGGGCAACGTCTTCCAGGTGAGCGGGCGGATCAACTCGACCTGGGGCGGCGGCCTGACCGACATGGTGCGCTCGCGCCGCATGCTGGAGATCATCGAGCGGGACGGACTGATCCCGCGCGCCGCGAAGGTCGGGGAGCGCCTGCTGGGCGGGCTGCGGAAGCTGGAGGCGACCTTCCCCGGGCTCGTGCGCAACGCCAGGGGCAGGGGCCTCATGTGCGCGTTCGACGTCACCTCCGGCAGGGACCGCCTGGTCGCCTCGATGCGCGAGGACGAGGGCGTGCTCGTCCTGCCCTGCGGCGAGCGGTCGGTACGGCTGCGCCCCGCGCTGTCGGTGCGCACGGAGGAGATCGAGCACGGCCTGGCGGCGCTCGGGCGCGCGCTCACGGCGGCCCGCGACGCGACGACCGTGCCCGCCTAGGACTGTGCCAATTTCCGCGCCTTCGGCGCGGCGGTTCGGGGCGCCCCTTTTGGCGGCGTTCTTCCGCCCTCACGCGTGAGGACTCCAGAACACCGCCGCGCCCCGCTGTGCCTATGGCCGAGCCTCCGGCACGGCGGGTTCGGGGGGCGCCGTGAGCCCTCGCCACAGGCCGATGGCGGTCACCCGGGAGTCGGCGCCGAGCTTGGAGTAGATGCGGTTGACGTGGTTCTTGACGGTCTTCTCGCTGAGGAAGAGCCGCTGGGCGATCTCTCCGTTCGAATGTCCCGTCGCGATCAGGTCCATCACCTCGGCCTCGCGTTTACTCAACCCGGTGTGCGCGTGCTCGTTGTACCTGGCGTCATCGACACTCATCCGGCCTCCGGTGGCACGAATCTTGTCAGATCGCCGAGCCCCCCGCGCTGACGGCGTAGCGGTTCTGTGCGAGCATAGCCCGCCGTCCCATTCTTTGGGGTCGAGGCTGCCGGAGAAAGGCTAATTTCCCCGGTAGGGGTGGGGTTGTCCGGTAAAAACGCGATGGCCGGTCCGTCTGGACCGGCCATCGACCGTTGGGGTGAGTGATGGGACTTGAACCCACGACATCCAGGACCACAACCTGGCGCTCTGCCAACTGAGCTACACCCACCATGGCCGCTGATCGCGCGGCGGCACAGGAAAAGTGTAGCGGGCTTTGCGGGGTCCTGGCGCCGCGGCGGGTCAAGATCCGGTGATGGCCTCGGCGACTTCCCGTGCGGTGGCGGAATCGGGGCCCGGCTGCGGGACGAAAACCGCCGCGCGGTAGTACCTCATCTCCTGCACGCTCTCGGTGATGTCGGCGAGCGCGCGGTGCCCGCCCTGCTTGGCGGGGGAGGCGAAGTAGACCCGCGGGTACCAGCGGCGCACCAGCTCCTTGACCGAGGAGACGTCGACCATGCGGTAGTGCAGGTAGGCGTCGACGGCGGGCATGTCACGCGCGATGAAGGAGCGGTCGGTGGAGATGGAGTTGCCGCACAGCGGCGCCTTCTTGGGCTCGGGGACGTGCCGCCGGATGTACTCCAGAACCAGAGACTCGGCCTCCGCGAGCGTGACGCCCTGGCCGAGGACGGGGAGCAGACCTGAGGAGGTGTGCATCTGGCGCACGACCTCCGACATCTGCTCCAGGGCCTCCCTCGGCGGCTTGATGATGACGTCCACGCCCTCGTCGAGTTGGTTCAACTCGCCGTCGGTCACGACGCACGCGACCTCGACCAGCGCGTCACGGCCCAGATCGAGCCCGGTCATCTCACAGTCGATCCAGACCAGCAGGTCACTCATAATGCTCAGCGTAGTGCCCGGTCACGAGGCTTTGAGAGAGTCCAGTACGCGATCTATCACCTTCGTGTCCAGATTGTCCGGCACGGAGGCGTACACGAGGGTAGGCCGGTCTTGCGGCCCCTGGTCGATGACCAGGTAGAACCCCTCTTCCTTCTGGAACTTCCACCCGTTCTTCTTCGCCTGGGCGGTGAAGTCCAACTCGAACCGCAGCAGCCACGCCTTCTTGCCGCTGACCTCGATCGCCTCGTCCTTGATGATCTTGCTCTTGTGGGGCGGGGAGTAGAAGATCGGCTCATACTGGAGCAGCACCGACTTGACCGCGCCGCGCAAGCCGCCCGCCCCCGTGTACTCGAACGCCTTCGGCAGGCGGGCGGACGCCACCTGGCTCACCCAGTCGTGGCCCTGGCCCTGGCCGTCGATGTCCTTCTGCGAGAGGGCCTGGTAGCCCGCCGTCCACATCGGGAAACCCGGGTCCTCGGGGCCGTTCCCGTTGAACACCGCCCACTCCGGCACCGCCCACGGGGCGCCGGGGAACGTGAAGGAGACGCCCGTCACAGGGTCGGTCACCCTGCCACCCTTGGGCTGCGGCAGGACGGCCGGGAAGTCGATCGAGGACGAGGGGCTCGGGCCCGGGGTGGGCGGCGTCTCCAGCGGGGGAGTGATCTGCGGGTCGCTGGGCTCGATGGTCTCGCTCGGCACCGGGGCCGGGCTGTCGATGGCCGTGGGCGTCCCGTCGTTCCTGCGCACGATGGTGAAGCCGATCACCAGGGCCACGACCAGCAGGATCACCAGGGCCCCGCCGCCGAGCACCCACGGCATCGGGCTCTTCTTCGGCGGAGGCGGCGTGCCCCCGAACTCGGGCATCGAGAACTGCGCGGTGTTTCCGGGGTTTCCGGGGTTTCCGTAGTTGCCCGCGTTCCCCGGCTGGCCCCACTGCTGCTGCGCGGGCGCGCCGTACGGGCCGGTCGGCGCCCCCTGCGGGCCGCCCGGAGGCGCGTACGGCCCGGGGGAGGGGTACTGGGTTCCTCCGGGGGGAGCGAACTGGGCCGTCCCCTGGGGAGCGCCCGGCTGCTGGTAGACGGCCGTCGGCTGAGGGCCCTGCTGCCCTGCCGGCGGGGGGCCCTGCGGTCCGGGCGGAGGACCCTGCTGCGACCCCTGCGGCAGGAACTGCGGCGCAGAGGCGGGCGGGGCCGGGTACGGGCCGGTGCCAGGCTGCCCCTGCGGCGGCGCGCCCGGGCCGGTGCCGTGCGGGGACGCGGCGCCCGGGACGGGGTTCGGGCCCGTGTCCCCCTGCGACCCCTGCTGAGCAGCCGGGCCGAACTGGTTCGCCGCGCCCGGCTGAGAAACCGGCCCGGATTGAGAAACCGGGCCGGGCTGAGGAACCTGACCTGACTGGGGAGCCGGGCCGGACTGGGCGGCGTCGCCCGATTGGGGCGCGCTTCCTCCCGGCACCGACGGCCCGGGCGGCGCCCACTGGCCGGTGGTCACGGGCCCGCTCTGACCCAGGGAATTCTCCAACGGGTGGGTGGCATCGGTCCACTGCGTGCCATCCCACCAACGCAATTGGGGGGTTCCGTACGGGTCTGGGTACCAGCCGGCGGGGGTCTGCGTCATGCCCGTCACAATAGTGACATTGCCGTTATCGCGCATTTGCAGGCACAAGGCGGGCGCGGTCGGCTACGTCGGACTGTGATGTGCCCGGTCAGCATTTATAGGTGAACGAGGCCTTGTCCTCCAGCGGAGTCCCCGGCCCGGTGGGCGACAGGACACGCAGCTTGGCCGTGTACTTCTGGGTGCCCTCGCCCTTCACCTTCCACGGGAAGTGCAGCTCGTAGGTCGTCGAGCCGGACGGGATCGTGTCGGTCTGCTCGATCGGATCCTCGCGGTCGCTGCGCCACCACTGATAGCTGACCTGGCCCGAGGACCCGTTGGTGGTGAGCAAGCCCACGACGTCGACCGTGACGTCACACCCCTTGGGCTTGGGCGCCTTCACGTCCACCGCCAGGACCGACAGTGGCGCGGCGCGCTGCGTCCACAGGTACAGCCCGACGGCGAGGATCAGCACGAACAGCACGCCCGTCCACAGCACGCCCCCGCGACGGCGGCGCCGGGGCGGACGGCCTCTCAGCCGGTCCTTGGCGGCGACGGTGTTCTGTTGCTGCTGCCCCGCCCGCCAGATCTGCGCGGCCGTCGTGTCCGCGGGGACCCCGGGCCCGAAGCGCATCTCGCCGCTCGCCGCCGTCGGGGTGGTCCCCGCGTTGGCGGTGCCGGCCCAGCCGTCCAGGGGCGGCTCGGCGACGGCCCCGGCCGCGCCCGCCGCGCCGATCGCGCCCGCGAGGCCCGGCCCGGCCGCGCCGGCCGGGGGCTGCGTCCCGCCCGGGCCGGTGTTGTAGAGCAGCGTCACGACCTCGCCCTGGTCGACCCCGGGCGCGCCGTACGGGTCGTGCGGCGCGGGCCGTCCCGTCGGGACGTCGGCCGCCGCCCACTGCTGGATCGTGCGCACGAGCCGGTCGCGGGTGGTGAACCCGGCCGGCAGCAGGTCGCGCCCGGCCAGGAGCGTGTCGCGCGCGGCGCTCAGGCCGTTCGCGGCCGCCGTGGCCGCCGCCCGCTCGAACAGGCGCGCCGCCTCGGGTGACCCCGCCGCCCAGCCCGCAGCCAGCCCCCTGGCCAGGGACGCCCACGCCGCGACGTCCTGACCGGGCGAGGCCTCGCCGCCCCACAGGGCCGCGGCCAGGCCGCGTTCCGCCAGCAGCGCGGTGCCGTCCTCGCCGATCACGATCGTGCCGGGGCCGAGGGCGCCGTGCGACAGCCCGGCCGCGTGCACGGCGAGCAGGGTCTGCGCGGTCTCCACCAGGACGGTGGCCGCGCTGCCCGCGTCGGGGCCTCCGGCCGGGCCGTTCACCAGGTCGACCAGGGACGGGATGGCGGGGCGGGACGTCAGCAGCCAGACCTCCCCGCCCGCGGCCACCAGGTCGGCGACGGGCAGCAGCCCTGTCAGGCCGGTCTGGGCCAGGCGGCGATCCTCGACGACCGCCGCTACCACCCGCTCGCGCGCGCCAGGGGCCGAGAGCGCCCGGGGATCGAACCTCAGCGCCGCGGCCCGGCCGCCGTCCGGCGCCACGGCGTCGTACCAGGTGCCCACCTCGCCGGTGCGCGAGCGTGGCGCGAGCCGGTACCCCGTGATATCGCCGCCGTCGGGCATCTACCCCTGCCTCCGGTGCCGTCCCGCCATGTGCTTCTTCACGACCAGTGTGGCGGGAACCGTGCCCGTCGTCACCAGCCCGATGGTGAGAAGCGTGGGCAGGTCGCCGCCGCGGCTCGGCGGATCGGAGGGCGCGGGGGTCGCGGGCGCCTCGCTCGTGTCGCCGCGCGGGGTCTCCCCGGAGCCGCTGCTGCTCGGCGTCTCGCTCGGGGGCGACGAGGACTCGGTCGGGGTGGGGGTCGGCTCCTCCGTCGGGGTCGGGGTCGGGGACGGAGTCGTGCGTGTGGGGGTCGGGGTGGGCGACGGCTTGGGCTTGCCCGACGGCACCGGATTCTTCACGTTCGGGTCCGACTCCTCGTCGGTCGCCGTGGGCTTGGGGGAGGCGGTCGGCTTCTTGGTCGGCTTCTTGGTGGGAGAAGGTTTCGGCGTGGGCGTCTTCGTGGTGGCGGTGGGCGCGGGAGCGGCGGTCGTCGGCGCTCCGGCGGTGTTCTGCGGCGTGGACGGCTCGGGGGAGGTCGTCTCGGACGGCTCCTTGGACGGCGTCTCCGTCGGGTCCTCGACCGGGGTGTCGTCGATGGCCGGCTCCGGGCTGCCGCCGGTCGTCACCGTCTCCACCACGGTCGGGGTGGGTGTGATCACCGTGGTCTGGGCCTGCAGGGAGGTGTCCCCGAGGGACCCGACCAGCACGGCGGTGATCGCCGAGACGGCCGCCAGGCCGACCGCGCCGATCGCGATCTTGACGCTGAGCCTCTGGAAGCCCCGCCGGTGGCCGAGGTCGGACTCGGCGAGCGAGGCGCCCGCCTCGGGCGCGTCCTCCCCGAGGGGGAACAGCAGCACGAGCAGGCCGGCGAGGGCGGCGAGGCGGCGCCGTCCGCGTTCCTCCCAGTCGTTGCCGTAGGTCTCGACGGCGACGGCTTCGAGCTCGGCCAGGAACTCCTCGGCCGAGGCGGGACGGTCGGCCGGGTGCTTGGCCAGGCCCCGCTCGATCAGCCCGCGCAGCGGCGGGGGCACCTGCTCGACGGGCGGCGGCATCGACTGGTGCTGCCGGGCGAGCACCGCGGCGTTGTGCGACTGGAAGGGCCGCGTCCCGGTGAGGCACTCGAAGAAGACGATCGTCGCCGCGTAGACGTCGGTGCTCGGCCCGGCGGGTGCGCCCGCCCACTGCTCAGGCGCCATGTACGGCGGCGTGCCCGCCCCGCTGACGCCGTCGCCGACGCGCACGGCGATGCCGAAGTCCACCAGCTTGCTGTGGCCGGCGCCGTCGATGAGGATGTTGTCGGGCTTGAAGTCCCGGTGCACGAGCCCGTTGGAGTGCGCCGCGCCGAGGCCCAGCAGCGAGCCCTTCAGCAGGACGAGCGCCGCCTCGGCCCCGGTCGGGCCCTCCGAGCGCAGCAGCGTGCGCAGCGAGACGCCGTTGACGACCTCCATGACGATGGCCGCGCGGCCGTTGTTCTCGACGTACTCGTAGAACCGGGCGGTGTGCGGGCTGTCGAGCAGTTCGAGCAGCCGGGCCTCGTGCCGGAATCTGATCAGGAAGCCTGGATCGGAGACGAGGTCGTCGGACAGGTATTTGATCGCGACCATCGTTCCGTCGGCCTCGTAGCGTGCCATCACGACACGCCCCGAGCCGCCCGCGCCGAGATCTCGTATCTCGGTGTATCCGGGCACTCGCCATGCCCCCATGGCCCCCATGTGGCCGTCCATTCGGTCTCCTTATGTGCCGGGCCCCCACCCGTGACGCGAGAACGAAGCTTAACGACGGCGTGGCCGCTCTGAGGTGCTTAAACGGATATTTGGCATGTTGTGGCGGCGATTGTCAGTAATTTCGGTCCTGCACGAGGGCCCGCGAGACCATGTGAGACGCCCAGAGGGCCCGGGGGGTCAGCCCGCCCGGCCGGGCGCGGGACGGCCCGAGATGTGCGCCGGGACCGGGACATCGTGCGGCAGGGCCGGGTCCGGTTCCGGGCGGTCCCAGCTCGCCCGCAGCGGCAGCACGCCCGCCCACACCGGCAGCGCGTAGTCCTCCTCGTCGTCGTTCGGCGGCCCCTGGCGCACCTTGACCGACGCCTCGGCGAGCGACAGCGCCACCACCGCCGTCGCGGCCAGCTCCTTGCGGTTGGGCAGGCGCGTGGTGTCCCACTGGCCGGGCGCGAGCTGCTCGGTGATCGCCCGCAGGCCCTCCAGCCGCTCCTCCTCGTCCACCACGGCCCGCGGGGTGCCGTAGATCATCGCGGAGCGGTAGTTCATCGAGTGGTGGAACACCGAGCGCGCGAGCACGATGCCGTCCACGTGGGTCACGGTCACGCAGACCTCGCCGGCCGCGCGCAGCGAGGTGGCGCCGGTGGACCCGTGCAGGTAGAGCGTGTCGCCGATCCGGCCGTAGCCTGTCGGGATCACGCGCGGGGCGCCGTCGACGACGACGCCGAGGTGGCAGAGCAGCCCCGCGTCGAGGACGGCGTACAGCTCGGAGCGGTCGGTGCGGCCCCGTTCCTTCGAACGGTTCAGGGTGGTGCGTGCGGTCGTGGAGAGCATGCGGCTACCGTAAGGAAGAAGTGGACGGTTGTGGACGTCCACTGGCGACCACTTCCGGGAGACCACTTTGGGGCCCACGTTGCGCGGGCACGTCGACCTTCCGCTGACGCTCGACCGGAATGCGCCGGTCCCGCTCGCCGTGCAGCTCGGCGACCAGCTCCGGGACGGCGTGCGCGCGGGCATGCTCAGGTCGGGGGAGCGCCTGCCCTCCAGCCGGAGCCTAGCGCGCCTGCTGGACGTGAGCCGCACGGTCGTGACCGAGGCGTTCCAGCAGCTCTACGCCGAGGGATGGCTGGAGGGACGGCACGGGTCGGGCACCTACGTCGCGAGCCTGACGGGCCTGCCGAAGCCGGGCCTGCCGAAGTCGGACCTGTTCAAGCCGGGCCCGCCGAGGCGCGACCCTCCGTGGAACGGCCGGGTGTCCGCGAACGGCCGGGCGCGCACGCCGGGCGCGGGGCCGGCGGGGGAGGGCACGGGCCGCCCGGAACCGGCCCCGGAATCGTGGGTCGAGACCCGGCCGCCGCCCCCGGGGGTGATCGACCTGCGGCCCGGACGCCCGTGGGTGCGCGGGTACGACGAGCGCGCCTGGAAACGGGCCTGGCGCCGCGCCGCCGACCTGCCGCCGCAGGCGTACGTCGACCCCTACGGGCACCCCCGCCTGCGGGAGCTGCTGGCCGCCCACCTGCGCAGGGCCAGGGCCGTCCCCGCCGGGCCGGAGAACGTGATGGTCACCCGGGGCACCGGCAACGGGCTCGACCTGGTCGCCGCCACCCTGCTGCGGCCGGGGGACGGCGCCGGGGTCGAGGAGCCCGGGTACCGCACCGCGCGCCACGTGCTGGCCGCGCGGGGCGGGCGCGTCGTCACGTGCCCGGTGGACGAGCAGGGCGTGGTCGTCGCGGGCCTGCCGGACGACCTGCGGGTGCTCTACACCACCCCCGCCCACCAGTACCCCCTCGGCGGACGCCTGCCGATCGCCCGCAGGGAGCGGCTGCTCGCCTGGGCCGGGCGCACGGGCGCGACCGTCGTGGAGGACGACTACGACGCCGAGTTCCGCTACGACGTGGCGCCGCTGCCCGCCCTGTACGGCCTCGACCCCGGGCGGGTGGTGCTGCTCGGCACGCTGTCGAAGTCGCTCGCCCCCGACGTCGGCATCGGCTGGCTGGTGGCCACGCCCGAGCTGCTCGCGCGCGTCGCCCGTGTCCGGAAGTCGCTGGCCGACCGCACGTCCGGGCCGGTGCAGGAGGCGGTGTCGGTACTGCTGGAGAGCGGCGACCTGGACCGGCACCTGCGGCGCATGCGGCTGGAGTACGCCCGCCGCCGCGCCGCCATCGTCGAGGCCCTCGGAGCGCGCGTCCTCGGCGTGTCCGCCGGGCTGCACGTCTTCCTCGGCCTGCCGGCCGGGGCCGTGGAGCCCCTGGTGGAGGCCGCGGCCCGGCACGGCGTGCTGCTCGACACGACCGCCCGCCACCACCACGGCCCGGTCACGGCCCACGGCCTGGTGATCGGCTACGGCTCGGCGTCGCTCGCCGAGGTCAGGAAGGCCTGCGCGGTCATCCGCGCCCTGCTGCCGGACGCCTGACCCGCGCGCTCAGGCGGCGTTGGGCAGCGAGCGGTCGCCCGGCGGGGGCGGGGCCGGCTGGAGGGTCTCGACGACGGGGAGGGCGCGCCCGGCGTAGAGCGGGTCGACGGGCAGGACGTGCCGCGCCCACCAGCGGGCGAGCTCCGGGTCGGGCGAGGGCTCGACGAACGCCTCGGCGTAGGTGTCGTACGGCGGGTCGTACAGGTAGCCGGTGGGGACGCCGCGCCGCTCCAGCGTGGCGATGGCCCGGTCGCGGTCGGCCACGAGCAGCGGCACCCGGAACAGCGGCTGGCCGGTGTGCGCGCGCACGGCCCCGGCGGCCGTGGGCAGCTCGGCCAGCCGGGCCACCCCGGCGAGGCGGCGGTCGCGCTCGCGCGGCAGGCGGGCCAGGCACCGGCCCTGGTACCAGCGGGAGACCGCGCCGCGCGCGTGCCGGTAGTCGTGCAGGTCGGCGCGCACCCAGGAGTCCAGCGGCGGCAGGCCCGGCGCGGCAGGCCCGGGCGAGGCGTCCATCCCTATGCCCATCGCCTTGCGTAACTCGTCCGGCCGCAGCGCGATGCGGTAGCCCTCGCGCGCCTCCTGCATGCCGAGCGCGCGGGCGAGCAGCATCGCGGGCCGCGCCAGGTCGAGCCGGAGCGCCAGGTGGCGGGCGGCCGACGTGGCGACGCCCAGCAGGTCCCTGCGCAGGGCGCCCGGCTGGAGCAGCAGGTCGCGCTCGTGCTCCAGCGCGCGACGGTCGGCGGCGCCGTCCACCACGAGGACGCCCCCCGACCCCGCGCCCGCGTGCTTGGACAGGCTGAACACCCCGGCGACGCCGAAGGTGCCGAGCGGGCGGCCGTCGACGGACGTCTCGGCGGCGTGGGCGACGTCCTCGATCACCACCAGGCCCGTCATGGCCATCACATCGTCCGGCAGGCCGTACAGGTTGGTGGTCAGCACGGCGTCCACCGTGCCGAGCAGGGCCCGCGCGGCGTCGATGTTGCCGTCGAGGATCGAGATCGGCGCGATCACCGGGATCAGCCCGGCGGCGAGGACGAGGAAGAGGATCTCGTCAGCCGAGATGGGCGACATGAGCAGCCGCTGCCCCGGAGTGCACCAATGGCGCAGCGCGAGGTACAGCCCCAGCCGGTTGGAGGGGAGGTACACGCTTTCGCGGCCCGTGCGCGCCGCAATGATCTTTTCGGGGCTCACCGCTGCCTCTTTTCACCGCCCGGTCCCGCCACGAACCAGCAACGTAGCGCAATGCGGGCGTCCGTGCGCGGAGCGGAGACGACCGGCGCTCGCGCGCACGGCGTCAGGAGGCGAGGGAGGTGCGGATGCGGCCGTAGGTCTTGAGGGCCAGGTCGGCGGTCTCGCGCAGCATCGAGTTGGCGAGGACCGTTCCACGGGCCTTCCGGACGGGAACGCGCACGAGCCAGTGAACTCCGGCCCCCGGGGTGGCGCGGGCGATCCTGCCCTCGGTCACCCACAGCTCGCCGGTCTTCAGCTTCTCCTTGTACTCCTTCTCGCCCCGCCCCATGTCGATGAGCCGGATTCCGGCCTCGGCGGCGCGCTCGGCCATCGCCAGGTGGTGGATCAGGCCGGGCGAGTACTTGGCGAAGGCCGTGTCGTAGGCGGGGAACCATCCGGCGAGGGTGGTCTTGGTGCGCAGCCCGAAATGGCCCGCCACCGGGCGGTCGCCGACGTACACCATGTCGAGCGAGCCGCCGAAGTGCTCGGTGTCGATCCGCAGCAGGTTCTCGACCAGCTTCGTGATCCACGGCCGCGAGAACCGGTCGGCGCGGCCGGTCCTGCGGTACTGGTCGGTCTTCCAGTCGGTGAGGACGCGCAGGACGGCCTGGTCCTGGATCCCGTAGTCGTGGCGCAGCTCGCCGAAGTCACGCCCGAGCTTCCGGCTCTTGTACGCCGTGCTCTTGTACGTCTTGCCGGAGACCTGCTTGAGCGTCTCGACGTACGCCGCGTAGCCGTCGGACAGGTCGATCACCGGGGACGGGTGCCGCGAGTGCTTGGCCGGCACCAGCGGCTGGCCCGCGAGCAGGTGGTCGAACTCGAAGACCGCGAGCCCGCACGCCTTCATCAGCTCGTGGGCCGAGAACTCGATGTCCTTGACGTGGATCATGCCCTGGGCGTCGGTCAGCCCCGCCGCGACCGGCCTGCCGATGCCGAGCTGGTGACGCTCGAAGGGGAAGTACCCCACGATGTCACCGCCGTCGGTCAGCACGGCGACGCGCGCCTGCTCGCGCACGCGGCCGGTCTCGATCGTGAACTCCGGCGACAGGAACGGGTTGTCCAGGGCCGGGTCGGCGCTCTGCAGAGCACGCCACCGGGCCGTCTCGGACGGGCCGAGCTCGCGAGGGTGAACCACGGATATGCGCATGGGCTCCTACTGGGGGTACCTAGCGACGCGGGCCAGGCTCGCGCCTTCCACCCAGCTTGGTGCCTACGATGTAATAGTACGATAAAGATCAGATCACGGTGCTGTTCGCGATTCCGATCGATTATCGTTCCACCGCGTTCACGGGGTCCACCGGGCGTCCATTCTCGCGCGACTCCATCCCATCGTGGGGCCGGGGCGCGTTCAGGTTCGCGGCGTGCCCGCCGACGATGCGGTCGACGTCGATCGGCCCCGGGTCCCCCTCGGACGTGCCGGGGACCTGCGAGTTGCCGAAGTGCCCGCCTCTCGCCCACAGTCGGCGGCTGCCCTGGACCGCCACCGAGTGAGGGTAGGGGAGCGGGGGCCCGGCGGGCCACAGCCGCGGCACCTCCCAGGAGTCCAGCCACGCCAGGATGTCGTCCAGCCCGTCGAGTTTGCTCTCGGTGAAGGGCTCCTCCACCGATCCGAGCACGCGGATCTGCACGCAGACCCTGCCCTGCCGGTTGAGATCTCCCGGCAGGCCATTCGCCGCCCGTGTGGGGGGCAGAGACTGGATGATCTGCCCCGAGAGGGGATTCCAGACGAGATGGGCGGGACGTTTGATCTGTACGAGCCGCTGGGCGACGGATCTGGCCGTGACCCGCTGGGGATCGGTAGGCCAGATGAACCAGACCACCCGGGGAGCGCCCCCGGCCATGGGTCCGGAGTCCTCAAGAGCGGGAATTCGACTGGCGACGGGCAGCCATGCCTGGGCCACTGTGCCCCCTCAAATCCTCGGTCGCCGGATTCATACCGCTTTCATGCCAAGTTGACACCTTGGATCTTTGATAATTACTTAGATACGCATAAGCGAACTTGAGTGGTTAGTGCGCTTAATGAGCGGTCTGGTGGTGGCCGCGATCCCTCCTTGTGATGACGGCCCGCATCCGTGGCGTCGCCAGGAGTGGGAGCATGCAAGGGTTCTGCAAGCGCGAGCGGATACGGTGGCGAAGTGTTGGACAACGGTGGTGGCCGGCATGCCCGGCGTCGCTACATCCCCCGAGGTCCGGTGGCCGCGGGCGCGGGGCTCGTCGCCCTGGCCATGGTGGTCGGCCTCCTGGTGGTCGCCGCGCAGCGGGGTGCCGACCGCGGCGAGGGCGTGGCCGCGACGATCCTCGCCACGCCGCAGCCGCCGCCCAGCCTCGAAGCGCCCCCCGTGGTGGACAGCTGGCCGCGCTGGGGCGTCACCCACACCCAGTACAGCGCAGACAACGAGGCCGCCGAGGTTCGCGACCGGGTGAAAGACCTGTTCAGCAGGGTTCCCATGGTGCAGAACCAGCACATCATGGGCTGGGGGGCGGGCAACCCCGAGCCCGCGCCCGGCAAGTACGACTTCCGCGACCTGGACCGCCGGGTCAAGCTGATGGCGTCCACCAAGGCCCAGCCGGTCCTCACCCTCTGCTGCGCCCCCGACTGGATGAAGGGCGGCGCCGAGGGCCGCACGAGCTGGGGCAAGATCGAGGTCGCCCCCCGGCGCGAGCACTTCGCCGACTACGCCGAACTCGCCGCCACCGTCGCCAAGCGGTATCCCACCGTCACCCACTACATGGTGTGGAACGAGTTCAAAGGCTTCTGGGACGAGGCGCACAACAACTGGGATGTCGAGGCCTACACCGACCTTTACAACCGCGTCTACGACGCGCTCAAGGCCGTGAACCCCAAGATCCAGGTCGGTGGGCCGTACATCCCCGTCGACAGCCACATCTCCAGCGCCAACTCCTCCACCCTCAAGGGGCCGTGGGGCGCCGTCGACAGCCGGCCGCTGGAGAGCATCCAGTACTGGCTGGATCACAAGAAGGGCGCCGACTTCATCGTCGTCGACGCATCCTCGGCCACCAACGACCGGGGGCTGGTGCCCGACGAGTTCACCGCGCTCAAGAAGTTCTCCGCGGTCACCACCTGGCTGCGGCAGCAGAGCGGCGACCTGCCGGTCTGGTGGGCCGAGTGGTACATCTCGCCGGACAACATCGACTGGGACGAGCAGCACCGCACGGCCGTGCAGACCGTGGCCATGATGGAGTTCGCCAGGAGCGGGGCCGCGACGGCCCTCTACTGGAACCCCCAGCGCAAGGGTGGGGACGACTGCCCGGGCTGCCTGTGGTCGCCCGCCGATGGCCAGGAGATGCCCATGGCGGGCCTGCTGAGCGGGTTCACGCGCTGGTTCCCGGCGGGCGCGCGACTGGTCGACGTCCCGGTCTCCGACCCACGCGTCCAGGTGCTCGCCGTGGAGAAGCAGATGATCATGGTGAACACCACGAACGCGCAGCTCGCCGTCCAGGTCGACGGCCGCCCCTTCCAGCTCGGGCCGTACGCCGTCCAGTGGAGCGACCGGGGTCGGTGAGACCCCTCCCGGGACCGGCGGCCCGCCCGCGAAGGACGGGCCGCCCGGGACGGCGGGGTGCGCCCGTCCCGGGTCAGAACGACGTCAGGGTCAGGAACCGCTCCACCACGACCGCCAGCGCGGCCGCCGTCATCAGCAGGCCGACCACCATCAGCCTGCGCCGCCCGCTGGACGCCCGATCCGGGGCGCGCAGCCGTGCCAGCTCGGCGGCGAACAACGTCGCCACGGCCAGGGCCAGCGCGACCAGGCCGAGCGGCGTCCACGGCGTCGACCGGTCGCCGACCAGCGTCATCGCCGTCGGCGGCGGGATCTCGGCCCCCCTCGGGTACGAGCGCAGCGTATAGATCGCCGCGTCGGCGTTGGAGTACACCCGCTTCAGGCTCGTGGAGGCCTCCAGCGCCGCGCGGAAGCGCCTCCCCCAGTCGGAGGAGAAGCCGTGGTTCAGCTCCAGGTACGCCGCCTGCCCCCGGCTGGTGATCACGAAGGTGTTGGCCGCCTTCGAGCGCAACGCCGTCAGCAGCCCGCTGAGGTCCTCCGGGTTCTTGGTGACCAGCGCCTGGTCGTACTCCACCCGGTCGATGTCCCGCTCGCGCCACGGGATCGTCGGCGTGACCTCCTCGCCGATGACCGGCACCAGGTACAGCAGGCGGGCGCTCGGCCGGTCGTGGGCGTAGACGTAGTCCATGGCCGCGGCCTCGCCCGTGGTGACCCGCTCGAACTTCTCGTTGCCGTACCGCGCCACCAGGAACGCCACCGCCAGCACCAGCGCCGTCCCCGCCGCCAGCACCGCCGAGATCTTCCGCGTCGTGCCCGGGGACGGCCGCAGCGAGCGGCGGCCGATGGGCACCGTCTCGCCCTCGCGCGCGTCCGCCGTGTGCGCGGGCAGGTTCGGGAAGAACGCGTACGCGCCGAGGATGCAGGCCGCGGGCAGCGCGAACATGTACACGCGCAGGCCGATCTCGCCGCCGTAGCTCTGCAGGCCGAGGGCCAGCACGGGCACGCACAGCAACACCAGCGCGCTGCGGTCGCCCACCCCGCGCCGCAGCCGCCGCAGCAGGCCCGTCGCGGCGAACGCGAGGATCACGCCGCAGATCGCCAGCCGCACCTGGAGCACGATGGCGTGCTGGGGGTCGGTGCCCGCCAGCCGGTCGCCGGTGTTCTCCTGGAGGTTCGCGAAGATCTTGCCGATGCCGCCGAACAGCTCGTCGATGCGGCCGCTCCAGAACGGCGTCGCCTGGTAGTTGATCCAGGCGATGACGATCAGGCCGAAGAACACCGGCAGCGCCAGAGACAGCGTGCTGCGCCGCAGCAGGATCAGCCCCGTCAGCGCGCCCAGCATCATGAACGGCGTGATCTGGTGGGTGGCCGTCGTCGCCACGAAGATGCCGACCACGAGGGTCAGCAGCACGACGCGGTCGGTCACCGTCGTCGGCCTCGCCGGCAGCTCGCCGGGCGCGAGCCCGTCCAGGCGGGCCAGCGTCCGCCGCAGGAAGCCCTTGGCGGGCAGCGGCGCCGTCCTCGGCTCCGCGCGGCCGAACCAGCGCATCAGGATCGCGATGAAGACCAGGTACAGCGCGTAGGTGAAGCCCTGGGGCGAGAAGTAGTCCTGGCCGATCCACTGGACGAGGACGAACAGCAGCGCGGCGAACCAGCGCGCCCGCGTCGTCGCGACGAGCCGGCGCAGGATCAGCACGAACGGCAGCAGGTACAGCAGGTTCGACAGGAACGGCGTCCACTTCAGGACGAGCGACGGGTCGTCGATGCCCGCCGCGCGCAGCACGAAGCCGAACAGCGCGAAGAAACCCGGCCAGGCGAACCGCGCGTCCAGGCCGGGCAGGGCCTCGCCGACGCGGCCGATGTACTCGGCGAAGCCCGCGTGCACCCAGGCGGTATGAAAGCGGGGCTCGGGCTCGATCAGCGCCGCCGCGCCGTGCAGGGTGAAGGTGATCGCGCCGAGCTGGAGGAGCAGCAGGCCCTTGCGGTCGGTGTTCTGCGTCAGCGTGACGAAGAACGAGACGATGATCAGTGCGATCGCGGCGAAGGCGGTCACCGGGAGCACCGAGATCAGGCCGAGGCCGTCGATCTTGTCGAGGTCGACGCCGCGCATGGGGCCGTACGGCACGCGCATCGCCAGCACGTACATGACCAGGCCCTCGACGGTCAGCAACGGCGGCAGCCACGTGGGCGCGCTCGCCACCAGCCGCGCCACCGGGGACGTCGCCGCCGCGGGCGCCTGCCGCGCCGCGCCGCCGTTGGCGCTCGCCTTGGCGCCGCTCGCCGTGGCGGGGACGACGCTGCCCGCGCGTCCCTTGCCCGCCCCACCCTTGCCCGCCCCACCCTTGGCCGGTCCGCTCCTGCCCGCGCCTCCCTTGCCGGGCCTGCTCTTGGCGGACTTACCCTTGCCCGGCGCGCCTATGGGCGAGCCGCTCGTGGCGGGGTTTCCCCTGGCGGGTCGCATGCCGGACTCGGGGCGCGGCGCGGTGTCCGGTTCGATGGGCTCGCGCGTGGCGAGCACCTGCCGGACGTACCTGCGGGGCGCCGTGGCCTCGTACCACTCCAGGTCCGACATGGAATCGAGGTCGGAGGCGCGCTGAGCCCGGGGTTCCGGCTCGGGGGCGGTCCTGGAACCCGTGCCGGACTCCGCACCGGAGCCGCCCACCTCGGGCGCCGGCGCAGGCTCCTCGGGCTCGGACTTCCCGGGCTCGGACTTCTCGGGCTCGGACAGCGGCTCGGACACCGGCTTGGAATCGGACTCGGGCTGGGGCTTGGAGCCGGGCTCGGCGTCCGGCGCGGGCGCCGGTCCGGAGTTCGCCAGGAGCTCCGACACCACCGACACGGAGATCACCTGGGTGTCGTCGTCCTGGACGTCGTCCGGCGAGCCCTGCGCGGCGGACGCGGCGGACGCCGTGGTCGTGGTGGCCGTGGCGTCTACCTCCGCCTCCTGCCCGGCCCCCTTGGCCGCCTCGTCCCGCTGCGCCGCGTCACCCGTCCGTTGCCTCACGTTGACCATGATGCGGCCTCTGGCGTGTCGCGCGCGCCAGACGATTGCGGCGGTTCCACGTGATTAAGAATTTTCCGGAGCCCGCCGAAAATCAGCAGAGCCACCAGAACCTCGCTGAAGAGCAGCCCCCACCCGACGGACGCGATGCCCGCCACCGGCAGCAGGAGGACCGACGAGGACAGCACGAGCACGGCGAGCCCGATCTGCACCAATGCCAGCGTCCGGGCCTTGCTCTGGGCGCGCTGCGCGCTCAGGTAGATCTCGATGAGCACGCGCGGCAGCACGGCGAGCGCCATGAGCCTGAGCAGCGGCGTGCCGTGCTCGGAGAACCCGGGACCGAACACCGAGAGGATCAGCGGCGCCGCGATGAAGGTCACGACCGCGACCGGCCCGATGATGAGGTACGCGCGGCGTAACGCCTGGCGGCAGTTCGCGGCCAGCCGCGACCGCTCGGTGGACCCCTCGACGGTCAGCGACGTGGCCATGTTGATGGCCAGCAACTCGATCATCGCCCCCAGCGTCTGGGCCATGGCGAAGTAGCCGAACAGCTCCCCGCTCACCCGCGAGGCGACGTACACCGGCAGGAAGTACACGATGGCCAGCACCGAGAACGCCCCGGGGTAGTCGCCGGCCAGGAAGCGGCCGATCTCCCGCAGCCCGGGCGGGCGGCTGTCCTCGGGCGCGCGGCGGGCGTGCCGGGGGACCAGCACGCCGAAGATGAAGAAGTTGACCGGCACCAGCGCGAGCGCGGTGGGCACGATCCAGGAGACGTACACGCCGTCGTCGGGCAGGGCCCCGGCCAGCGCGACCAGCAGCCCCATCTTGACCAGGCCGAAGCACACGCTGTTCACCGGCACCCAGACCGCCTTGCGCAGCCCGGCCAGCGCGACGTCCTGCAACGTGAAGACCGACCAGATCGCCACCGACGCCAGGAAGAACAACCCGGGCCCGGCGCCGGCCAGCTTGGCGTAGTTCTCGCCCCAGAACGGCAGCGTGAGCAGGAACCCTCCGGCGGCGACCACCGCCGTCAGGGTGGCGATCAGGTAGCCCCGGCCGATGAGCGCGCCGGTGCGTCTGCCCGCCACGGGGATGAACCGCGCCAGCGCGCCGGTCAGCCCGAGGGCCGTGAGCCCCGCGAACAGCCGCATCGCGGTGATCAGGGCCTGGCTGCGCCCGAAGTCCTCCGGGGAGTACAGGCGGGCGGCGAGCAGCCAGTAGCCCATGCCGAGGACGGCGGTGACCCCGGTGTTGGCCATCAGGGCGTAGCCGTTGAGGAAGAGCGGGTTGCGCAGGTCGCGCATGAGCCGCCGTCGCAGGCTCGCCAGCCGTCCCTCCTCCCCGCCGTCCTTCCGGTCCCGCCGTCCGCCGGCCATGGTGGTGGTCACGGCCGTCTCACCCCCCTCGTCGACGCCAGGCGTCGCCCCCGCGGTCGCGTCACTCACGCCCGACCACGTGGCGGAGGCCGTACCGCGTCCGGCGCACCACCGCGTACCCCTTGGTCAGCGCGTGTTCCTTCATGTAGATGATCGGGACGCCCCGCCCCTCGACCGCGCGCCGGAAGCGGTCCATGGTCGTGGACCGGCCGACGGTGAGCCGGGAAAGCGCCATGACGTCGTCGGTGTCGCCCGCCAGCGAGTTGGCGACCGCGCACGCCGCCCAGTAGCCCGCCTTGCGCACCTCCCTGCGCACTCGGGCGCTGGAGTAACCGTACGGGTAGGCCATGGTGGCGACCGGGCGCCCCACCTTGTCCTCCAGCAGGGCCTTGTTGCGGCGCAGCTCCTGGCGCAGCACGGCGTCGGGGAGCTGGTCTAGCTGAGGATGGCTGTGGCTGTGCCCGGCGATCTCGATGCCGCAGGACGCGGCCTCGCGGGCCTGGCTCCAGCTCAGCATGCGGTCGAGCGGCTTGCCGGCGGCGTCCGGGCCCGCGTCGTCCACCCACCCGCTGGTGAGGAACACCGTCGCGGGTAAGCCCAGCCGTTCGAGGACGGGCAGCGCGTGTTCGTGGAAGTCGGCGTACCCGTCGTCGAACGTGACGACCACGGGCCGCTCGGGGGCCGGGGCCCCGCCGGTGCCGTACTGCGAGGCGACCAGGTCGGCGAGCGTGAGGGGGGTGAACCCGCGGTCCTTCAGGTAGGTCATCTGGGCTTCGAACACCGACGTGCGCACCGCCAGCGGCCGGGTGGCGCTGTTGGGGCGGTCGGTGATGGAGTGGTACATCAGGATCGGCACGCGCATCAAACGATCACCGTTCGTGTTCCGTGGATCGCCCGGCCCGGGCGCCGCGCAGGCGCAGCCGGGCCGTCCCGACCGCGTACCCCCACGAGGTCCAGGCCAGGCCTGTGACGATCGCCCCCGCCCTGCCGAGGCCCGACGGGTCGCCCCGCAGCGCGTCCCGCACGCCGCGCAGCGCCCCGAGCGGCAGCACCTTCATCGCGTGGGCGCGCTCGCTGGACAGCCCGTCGCCCGCGCCCACGCTGTGCGCCACCAGCGCCTTGGACAGCCCCTCGGCGTAGCAGCGGGAGCGGAAGTAGCGGAACGTGGCCCGGGCGGCGGGCACCCGGTGGCCGATCACGGCCCCGGGCTCGAACATCATGACCGACCCCGGCCTGCGCTGGGAGAGCCTGATGCAGAACTCGGTCTCCTCACAGCCCAGCGGACGGCTCTTACGGCCCTGGACGCTGCGGCCGATGCCGGTGTGGAACCCGCCGACGTCGCCCACGACGTGCTTGCGGAAGGCCGCGTTGCCCCCCATCACGTTGCGGATGGCCTTGCGCTCGGCGGGCAGGCCGCGATACGTGCAGCCGATGGTCCAGTCGAACTCCTCGGGGAACCATCGCGGCCTGCGGCCGGTATCCCACAGCGGCCGGGTCAGGCCGCCGACTCCCACGACGGCCGGATCCTGCGACATCGCCTCCTCGAACGCCGCGAGCCAGCCGGGATCGGCCACCGCGTCGTCGTCGAGGAACGCCACGACGTCGCCGGAGGCGGTCGCCGCCCCGGTGTTCTTGCCGCCGGACAGTCCCTTGGCGTGGTTGTTCTCCACGACGATCGCGTCGGCGTACTCCCGCTTGAGCCTGAGGTGCAGGTCGGGGTTGTAGTCGACGACGAGGATCAGTTCGTGCGGCGGGCGGGTCTGGCCGCGCACCGACTCGACGGCGGCCCTGATGTCGTCCCACCGGTCTTCCGTGTAGACACAGATGACGACGGAGATGTTCATCGCCGTTATGCCGCGCCCTGGTCGGCGGCCGGCTGGGCCGACGGGGCCGGCGCGGGCTGCAGCGCGGGACGCCGCCACTCGCGCATGATCGTCTTGAGCACCCGCCACCCGTCGCGGACCACGCGCAGGTTGCTCTCGCCGTGGATGCGGCACCGCTCGTGGCTCGGCACCTCGTGCACGCGCAGACCCGCCTTGGCCGCCCGGATGTTCAGGACGGTCTCGACCTCGAACCCCTCGCAGTCGAGGTCGAGGACCTCGAGGTGGCGCGCCCAGAACGCGTTGTAGCCGTAGCACAGGTCGGTGTACCGGGTTCCGTAGATCCAGTTCACCAGCGAGCGCAGGACGCTGTTGCCGAGGCGCCGGCTGAAGGTCAGGTCGTCGCTGCCCCCGCCGCTCGCGTACCGGGAGCCCTTCACGAAGTCGGCGCCGGTGACCAGCGCGCCGACGAACTGGATGATCTCGCGGCCGTCGGTCGAGCCGTCGGCGTCGATCATCACAATGATGTCCCCGGTGCACTCGGCGAAGCCCGTGCGCAGGGCGTCCCCCTTGCCCTTGCCGCGCTGCTGGACGACGCGCAGGTTCGGGCGCAGGCGGCGGGCCACCGCGACGGTGTCGTCGGTGGAGTTGCCGTCCACGAGGACGATCTCGTGGACCCAGTGCGGCAGCGTGGCGAAGACGTGCGGAAGGTTCTCCGCCTCGTTCATGGCCGGGACGACCACGCTGACCGTGGGAGATATGGCCAGGTGCGGGGTCACCGGCGTGAAACGCTCCACTGCCGGCAAGGGCCTCAGGGGGTGCACCTGAGGTTTCCCGTTGTGCTTGGTGATCTCGGGACTCATTTTGAGGGATGTCCTTCCGGGCGGTCTGACATCGGCGGCGACTGCCAATAGGACCGGCGCGACTGGACGGAGAGGGTGCTCTCCGCCCCGGTCATAGATAGGGATCAGCTCTGGCGAGGGGGGAACGCCTGTCAGCGCGCCCCCGAGGGTTCCTTTTCGACTGCTGCGGGGTGGAGGGATGTGCGGACCCGTCCGAACCCCTTCAGCAGGCGATCGGCCAGCCGGTAGAGCGACGGGCGATCGACGACGATGCTGCGTGCCTTGTTCACCGGCGTCCGGCCCATCCAGTGAACGGCCGCGGTCGCCGAGGGCCGGGCGACCCTGCCTTCGGTGACGTGGATCGTGCCGTTCTTCAGCCAGCCTTTGTACTCTCTGCCACCCTTGCCCATGTCGACCTGGCCCAGGCCGTGAGAGGCGGCCTGCTCCGCCATGTGCAAGTGGTGCATTATCCCGGGGGAGTACCGGGCGAATTCGGGGTCGTAGGCGGGGAACCATCCGACCAGCGTGGTGGGGGTGCGCAGCCCGAAGTGCCCGGCGACGGGGGTGTCGCCGGCGTAGAGCATGGTGAGGACGCCCGCGAACGCCGGGGAGTCGCAGGCGTGCATCTCTTCGAGCAGCTCGACGATCCACGGCTGGGCGAAACGGTCGACCCGGCCCGTCCTGCGGTACTGGTCGGACTTCCATCCGGTCAGGACGCGCATGGCGGCCGGGTCGGTGGCGCCCCACTCCAGGTGGACCACGCCGTGCTCGCGGGCGAGCTTGCGTTCCTTGTAGCGGACCGTCTTGTAGTTCTTCGGGGAGTTGGCGCGGACGTACTCGATGTACGCGTCGTAGCCCTTGGTGAGGTCCATCAACGGCACGGGCCTCACCGCCGACTCATGCGGCGCCCACGTGCGCTGGCCGGCCACCATGTGGTCGAAATTGAAGACCGACAGGCCGCAGGCCCGCAGCAGATGACGGGCGGGCACGTCCAGGTCGGGTTCGGCGATCAGCCCGTGGCAGGTGGTCAGCCAGCTCCCGAGGGGCTTGCCGATGCCGAAGGCGTGCCGCTCGAACGGGAGGTACCCCACCACCTTGCCCTGGTCCTCGATCACCGCGACGCGGACGTAGGGACGGAGCCGGCCGAGGGCCAGGGTGAACTCGACCGAGAGGAACGGGTTGTCCAGGGAGGGGGACGCGCTCTGCAGATCGCGCCACCGGGCGAGCTCCGACCGTCCGAGCTCTCCGGGCCGGATGACCGTCACGTTCACCTTGACCCGGCCCCCTGTTCTGTGTGCGCACTGCCGTTCCCCCGGTACAGCGACCGAAGCACCCACATGAACCCACCGAGGACGGCGACGGTGGCCACTCCCGCGCGAGGAGACCACGCGTCGAACATCAGCATGGCTTCGGCTAAGAGAACGTTTATAACGAGACTTGCCGCGGCGCCCACCGTTAGAGCCGCGAGAGGGTCACGATCACGCAACAGTCCCACGACCGACGCACCCGGCACCACCAAAAGGAACAAAGCAGTGAGAACCGGGCGTGCTGGGGTCTGGATGTCGGCGAGCGCGATCACCGCCCCCGCGGCGCACGCGAGCACCAGCACCCATCTGAGCACCGCCCTGTTCGTACGCATGTCTCCTGGCTCCGCTGGTCAAGGCCGACTGAAAGACGCGGTTGATCGCTGCTCTCATAGGACCAACGACGCTACGCGACCGTCAATGCCGACGCCCTAACCTGGTCACTGGTTTACAGCGCCGAAGGCAAGAAGCGTTGTGTGATCGACCACGCCACCTCCACTGCTCTCCTGATGCCCTTGAGGCTATCGGGATGTTGGGGGCTGGGGTGCTTTTACAACCGTACCGTTGGTACGCCCCAAAGGTGGATTCAGGGTGGGATCAGGGTGGGATCAGTCCGGCCTCCCGGACGACTCCTCGGGCGGCGCGCCGGTCGGGGACGGCTCGGCGGTCGGCGTCTGGTCCGGCGGCGGATCGGACGCCGGAGGCATGTCCTGTCCCTCCCAGGAGACGGTGCACGACGCCCCGCCCGCGGCCGAGCTCAGCGTCACCGTCCCCTGCCCGGCCTGGGCGGGGTCGGTGGCCGAGACCGACAGCCGGGCCTTGACACCGGACGCCAGCACACCGTTCGCGGGCGACACCGCGAGCCCCCCGCCCGCGGACGCCCGCCAGGAGACGGCGCCACCGCGGGCCGAGACGAGGATCACACCCGCGCCCGCGTCGAGCCCCTTCGGGCAGGAGACGACGAGCTTGGCCGGGGACCCCGGCGGACGGCGCGTCGGAGAGCGCGAGGCGGGGGTCCTCGGCGCGGTCGACGACGCCGCCGGGGCCTGCGCCGCGCTGGACGACGAGCGCACGGCCTCCGGCTTCGGGCTCGCCGCGCGCGAGGGCTCCGCGGACGGGGCGGCGTCCGTCGGCTCGGGGGCGTAGCTGATCTGGAGCTCCTGCGGGGTACGGCTCGGGAAACGCAGGGTCTGGGGCACCCCCTGCCGGTGGCTCGCGTCCTGGCCGGTCACGACGACCATCGCGCCGGTCGCGAGCAGTGCGCAGGCGATCGTGGCGAAGACGGGGGTCCTGCGCGAGTTCCTGCGCGCCGTCCCGCCCCCGCGCCGCCGCGCGCGCCCATTCCCGCGGCTCGGCGCCTCCTCCCGCGCCCCGGCGAGGGCGTACCGGGCGGTGTCCCTGGGGCTCTCGCCCGCCCGCGACCCGTGTCTGGGGGCGTCGGCGTGAAGGGGCGGCGGGGGAACGATGCGCGGGGCGCGCGTGCCGTGCCGGGGCGTCTCGTCGTGCGCCGCGAACCCGTGCGCGGGCGTGCCCGGCTGGTCGACATGCTTCACATGGTTCGCTGAGTCCGCGGTACGCCGGCCGGCCCTCGGCGCCTTGGCGCGGCGGTCGCTCCCGACCGGCGGGAAGCCGTTCTTGTCGAGGACGCCCGCCGCCGGCGTGATCGCCGCGCGGACCGCGTCCCGCTCCGTCCGCGCGCAGGTCTCGGCGACCCGGCGGCGCAGGGACAGCGGCGGGAAGGCGACCGGGATGGTGTCGAGCAGGCGCTCGGCCGACACCCGGCGGTGGCGGCCCTCGGTGCACTCCTTGCAGCCGGTGATGTGCCGGACGAGCCGCCGCCGCAGCGGCTGCGGCAGGGGGCCGTCGATGGAGTCGAGCATGGCCGACAGGTCCGGGCAGTGGGCCCGGCCGGTCCGCGCGAGGATCACCGCGGCGGCGGCGTTCTCCAGATGGTCGGTGGCCCGGGCGAGCTTCGCGGCGATCTGGCGCGAGGTCAGTCCCGTGACGGCGCAGACCTCGGAGGTGCTCAGCCCGTGCCGGACGGCGAGGAACAGCACCTCACGCTCTTTCTGCCCCAGTTCGCCCAGGGATTCGCGCACGATGGCCGCGAGCTCCGGATCGTCCTCGTCCCCGGCGAGGCCGTCGAGCGCCGTCCCGTGGGGCGGGGTGCGCCCCTGGCGTGCCGTGCACTGGTAGCGCGTCAGCGCGTACAGCCAGGCGCGCAACCGGACGGGCTCGCGCAGCGCGCCGGCGCGGCCGTGGGCCGTGACGAACGCGTCGTGCACCGCGCTCGCGGCGGCGTCGGGGTCGTCGAGCAGTGAACTGGCATAGTCGTTGAGTCGGTCGGCGTAGCTGTCATAAAGGCCGTCCACCGCGCGGCTTTCCGCACGGCGAAGGGCCTCCGCCAGCCGTTGGTCGTCGGTCCGGCCGACGCTCGGCCATCCGGGCACGAATATTCCTCCCCGCAGGACGGGAACCTGGCTCTTGGTCGCACATGCACGCGAGAATCTCTCCTGCCCGCGCCAGTCCCCACACGCGTAGGACGCCCATTCTCCCTGAGGGGTTCACCCGGAATTGCTTGATAATCAGCGGGTATGACCTGGGAAAACAGGGTCTCAAGGGATTGCTGTAACTGGTGGTACGTGGGTGTGCGGGTGAGGCGGCGACCGGCGACGCGCGGCGCGGCGTCCGGTGGCGAGGCGCGCTCACCGAGCGCCCAGAGGAGCGGGAGGACCCTGAGCACCTGGAGGTTTCAGGAAACACAGAGGAAGTCGAGCACATCGAGAACTAATAGAACACACAAAAAAAGGAAATGCCCGGCTCCTGTGCACCTGAATGCCGGAACCGGGCGGTCCGTAAATTAACTGCCGTCCGTAATCCCCCTACTGCTGCTGGCCGCCGCCGTTGCAGTTGGGGGCGCACAGGCGGCGGGAGATGCCCTCCAGGAACACCTTGCGGATCTCCAGGGCGTTGCGCGGGAAGAACGCCTGCCCCTGCGTCGCCTGGGCGATCGCCTGCATCTGCTTGCGGCCCGCCGCGTCGTTCGCGCCGAGCGCGACGATGATGATGCTGATCGGCTGCGTCTCGTCGAACTCGGCGCGCAGCTTCTTCAGGATCTCGCTGTTGGAGATGCCGCCGTCGGGGTCGTCGTTGCCGACGCCGTCGGTGAACACCAGGATCGTGTTGATCTTGTCGGCCTCGTACTCGGCCCTCATCTTGTCGTAGGCGGCGGCGAGCGTGTCGTTGAGCCCGGTGTCACCGGTCGCCTTGGCCTTCATCCGCGCGAACGACTGGATCAGGACGTCCCGGCGCGTGACACCATTGATCTTGGCGCTCAGCGGGCCGACGGGCACCGCCTCGCGGTAGTCGACGCCCTTGCCGTTCAGGTTCGTGGAGAAGATCCAGGTGCCGGCCTCGGTCTTGTCCGGGAACAGCTTCAGCCCCTCGATCGCGGTCTGCCCGATGAGCTGCATGCGCGTGACGGGTGCGCCGACCGCCGGCAGCGCCATCGTGCCCGAGATGTCCATCAGGGCGAGCAGACGGCCGCCGAGTTTGAGCCGGGACCACGCCTGCGACAGCTTGGCCACCGAGGCCGCGTCCGGGATCTTGATGTTGCGCGGCGTCGCGGGGTTCAGCCCGTTGGCCTGGCTGATCTCGCCGCCGCCCTTGCCGTCCGGCGTGCGGAAGCCGTACTCGCGGATCGTCTTCTTGGCGCTCGCGCTCTCCAGCGCGGCCGCGAACTTCTCGGCGGCGTCGCGGGCGGCCTGCTCCTTGGCGGTCACGACGACCGGGTAGTCCAGGCTGATCGTGCCCTCGGCCGGGTACAGCGCGACGACCGACGACGGCTTGTTCTTGGTGTTGAACGACCACACGCCCTGCTCGGACGCGATGCCGATCGGCGCGCGGGCCGAGTGCTTGGCCATGGTGGCGAACATGTTCGCCGGGCTGCTCACCGCGCTCTCGGAGAGCTGCCGCAGCACGCCCACGAGCTGATCTTCGCCGGAGCCCGCCGCCTTCAGCACGCCCGCGCCGGCCAGGATCGCGCCGAGGCCGGCCGCGTTGAGCGTCGGGTCCAGGGGCAGGATGCGGACGTTACGGCCGATGCCGTCCGGGGTGGCCGCGTTGGCGGCCGACATCAGGCCGCTCCAGCTCGGCTCGCCGAACGCGTTCTTCAGCTTCTCGACGACGGGCTTGGGCGCCGCGAGCACCACGGGGGAGCGGGCCACCGAGCCGGCCGGCGCGGGGACGCCCTCGCCCTTGGACGAGGCGCGCAACTTGGACACCCAGAGGCTGGAGTCGGGGATCCACACGTCGGCGTCGAGCTTGCCGCTCCTCGCGCCGGAGTTCGCGATGGAGTTGGCGACGTCGGCGGGGTCGGCGTCCGACACCGTGACCGCGACGCCGCCGCCGCAGTCGGCGGGCGTCTTGGGCGACTTGTTGAAGCTCGCCGCGATCTTGGCGATGGCGGGCTCGATGTCGGGGGAGGCCACCACCCGCAGGGAGGTCGTCTTGCCCGCGGCGGCCTGGCCGTCGGCGCAGGTCTTGTCCCGGCTCATGATGACGTACGCGGCGACGCCCAGCAGCACCGCCAGCGCGACGGCGCCCGCTAGCGGCACCAGTACCTTGCCCCGGCTCGCCCGGCGGCGGCCCGACGGCTCGTGATAAGGGTTGTAGCCGCCCTCAAGCTCGTCTGTGCGGTGGCGTCCGCCCACGTTGTCCTCTTAGGGTGTTCGATCTTTTCCCGGTCTCGGCGCGCTAGCAGCGACCATATAGCGAGAGCCGGGGTAATGCTCACGGAACCATAGCGTTCGGGACTAATTGGGCAAAACCGATCACTTGCAGCAGTGATTACGGTACGTATCCGTAACCGGCGACTATGAAGACATAAATGCGATACATCTTGACTTGGCGGAAACGCGATGTAACGTGTCTCCCGGGATCACACGTGCGCCGGACGGGGCCGGCGCGACAGGCCGGGGGTAGGGCTCATGTCAACGATGATCGAACCCAGCGAGGCCCAGCCCCTCGCCGCCCACCCCTGCCCCCCTCACACCGCCCCGGCCCCCTCCAGCGCGCCCGCCCAGACCACGACCACCGACACCGCCCGCCCCCACCACCCCCAGGCGGCGTTCCGCGACGGTCCGCAGGACAACGTGTGCGGTGAGGCGCGTCCTGACCTTCTGATGATGCGGCTGGCGAGCGCCCGATGCCCCGACGAGGTGCGGCGGGCGCTCAGGAGCTGCGCGTGCGTGCGGGAGGTCGTGGTCTCCGGGAGCGACTGCCGGGCCCTGGCCGACCCCGGCACCGCGCCCCGCGTGGCCGACGCGCTACGGGCCGAGGGCCTGCCGCTCGCCGTGGTGGTGCTTCAGTGGGGACAGCAGTGGCCGCGCCAGGTGTTGCCACCCTCGCGCACGGCGACCACCGCCAGCGCCAGCGCGACGGCCGGATCGACCCACCACCAGCCCAGCGACGTCGCCGCCTGGCCCGCTAAGACGCCGCCCGCCATCAGGGCGCACAACAGGTTCTGGCTGCCCTCGCCCGTGGTGGCCGCCGAGCCCAGCCGGGCGCCGAGCCGGCGTTTGGCCAGCCCGAGCACCGGCATGCTCACCAGGCTGATCGTGGTCACGACGGCGCCGAGCGCCGTGGGCGCCGCCCGCTCACCCGCCACCACGTCGTAGACCACGTGCAGCACCAGGTAGGGCGCGAGGATCCAGAAGCTGACCGCCACGGCCTTGCGCGCGTGATGCTCGGCCTCGGGGGAGCCGAGCCGCGACCCGGTGAAACGCCAGACCACGATGAGCCCCGCCAGCGCCTCGCCCAGGGACGACCAGCCCCAGCCGATCAGCGCGACCGAATGGGCCGACAGGCCCGCCGCGAGCCCGAGCGTGCTCTCGACGCCGAGCCATGCCAGCGTCACCAGCGAGAGCGCCCTCGCCCGGCGCGCGTCGCGCACCCATGACTCCGGAAGGGCGGCGGGACGCGCGTCTGTACCAAGATCTGGCACCATGGCCCCCGATCGTTGAGAAGCCGTTGCAAACGCGCTCCGTAGCCTATCGGTTACCGGATGTGCCGAACCGGCCCCGCGTGAAAGCTGTGGACAACCGCCGCTTATCCACAGGCGCCCACGAGCGAGGAGAGTCCCGTGCCGTTCACCCCGAGCCACGTCGCCGCGGTGATCCCCCTGATCTCCTCCACACGGGTGCGCCGGGTGCTGGACCCGTGGGCGCTCGCCGTGGGGTCGATGGTCCCCGACCTGCCGATGTTCCTGCCTTACCTCGACGCCTACACCCGCTGGCACTCGCCGATCGGCATCGTCACCGACGACGTCGCGGCGACGTTCGTGCTGCTCGCCCTCTTCTCGCTGGTGTTCCGCGACCCGCTCACCGCCCTGCTGCCGCGCCCGATGGCCGCGCGGGTCGCCGCCCTGCCGGGCCCGTCCTGGCGCCGGTTCCCCGCCATCGCCCTCGGCGCCGCGGCCGGCGCGGCCACCCACGTGGCCTGGGACTCCTTCACCCACGAATGGGGCGCCGCGTTCTGGGGCTGGCACTGGATGACCGCCCCCGTGTTCGGCTGGGTCCCCGGCTACCGGCTGGCGCAGTACATATGCTCGGTCCTCGGCCTGGCCGTGATCGCCTGGTGGGCCGCACGAAGCCTGCGCTCACAAGGAACGCCTTCGATACCGCGCTCTTCTGGAACGATCCCGGTGCCGCCGCGCTCCCCTGAACCGCTCCTGGCGCCGCCGGGATCATCTGACAGGGTCGCCGTGCCGTCGGGATCATCTGACGTGGTCACCGTATCGCCTGGATCGCCCCGGTCGGTCGCCGCGCCGCTGCGATCCCCCGGGACGGCCACCCTGCCGCCGCGCCTCGCGATGCCGGAGAAACTACGCTGGGGAGTTCTCGCCTGCACCGGCATCGGCGCGTGCTGCGCGGCCGCCGGCTGGCCCCTCGTCGACCCGCCGAACCCGGCCTTCGGCTGGGCACACGTCGTCACCAGGATCGGCGTCGGCCTGGTGATCGGCTTCTGCGCCGTCCTCACCGCGTACGCCACCCTCTGGCACCTCACCCGCGCCCTCCGCGCGCCCCGCGCCTGAGCCCACCACAAGCCGGGCCCGCAGTCCTTGGAGATGGGCCTCGCCAGTGCTCGGGCTGTGTTTTCCAGGAGCCTCCGGCCCCGAGGGGTACCCCCTCGGACTCCCCATCCCCTTACTCGTGAGCGTCGTCACAGGGAGGGAATCGCGCCCGCCGAACGCCTGCGCCTGGCGCCGGTAGCCTTGCTCGACCGCTGGGCTGGTGAAACATCCGAAAAGAACCAGGGCCCCGTCCGATGGACGAGGCCCACGCCCACCCATCGAAATGGATGGGGCAACTGAGGCAAGTAAACCGCTCCCGGTCCGTGTCCGTCAACTAACTCAAAGTCACAGAGTCGGGGTGGCGTGCTCCGCTGTACGCCATGCTGCGGCAGATCACGCGAACCACACGCCTGCGCCGTACCTGAGCCAACCAGGAAGAGTCGCGCCCGCAGTCCTTGGAGATGGGCCTCGCGGAGCTCGGCTGTGTTTTCCGGGGGGCCCGGCCCCGAGGGGTGTCCCCTCGGGCTCCCCCATCTCGCATTCGCGACCTGGAACATCAGGTGCATTGCCGAGGCGTGCACGAGCAACAGGACCAGACGCCTGGAAACCGGGAGGATACTTGCGAGATGAGCGCAGGCATGGACAATCCCCTGGATTCGGTTCAGGAGTTGACTTTTGGCCGTGTGCTCTATCAAGTGCATTACCTGAGCAGGAAATGTGCAAAGCGGATGAATCGCAGCAGCGGTGGCCTGCTGGCCTTTGTAGATTCGCGAAATGGTTGGACGTGCTTGACGGGCCATCGTCCACCGGTCGGGCTCCAAGCTGGGCTGCGCGTTCGTACCCCTCCGAGTCAGGAGACGACTATGGCGCTACGGTTCTACGGAAAAGGCGGCAGTCACAACGACAGTTGCCCATCGGTGCACAGCGATGATGCGGATGGCAGCCTCGTGATCGTAGGCTCCCATGTCACGGACCCCCAAGTACTCGCGAAGATCCAGGAAGTCAGCCACATCGACCCTCACGAGGTGGCCATCCGGGTACCGAAGGAGCTGAAGAAGATCCTCTGGGAGGCATGTGGTGGCTATGATCCAAGTTTTGGGTGAGTTGTTCGCGAAGACTCAGCGCTTGGTCACGCACCTTGAGCTTCGGGACACCTACGGCACCTCACACCCGGACTTTCAGGACTGGGCGGCAGGCGTCCCCGTTCAGGAGATAGTGCGGCGAGGACGCCTGGACCCATGGAACGATCTCGTCAGGTCCCATGTGGACCGGGGCGTGATCTTCCGTCGAGCGAGGATCATCTCGACGCCGCCGAGTGACTACATCCGCTTCGAGCACGCCATCACGCCGTACTCCAACCTGGTAGGCGGCGAGCTGGTCCGATGGCTGGACCGGTCGCGGGCGAGGGACATCGCCGTCTCGCCCTGCGACTTCTGGCAGTTCGACGATCACCTGGTGTGCTGGGTATACCAGACCGGTGATGGGGAGAAAGCCGGCCACGAGTTGTCGGACGACCCTCGCGAGGTCAAGCTGTGCTCCGCCGCGTTCGAGGCCGTGTGGGATCGTGCGATCGACCATGAGAAGTTCGCACTGCCCGCCTGACATGCCCGCCCTACGTGTCCACGTCACCGTCTTCTTCCGCCCAGCAAGCCCGTCAGGCCATTGCCGATCGGCTGCGTGAACTGCTTCGCGACTCCGGTCTGACCTCCCGGGCCGTGGCTCGGCAGGCCGGGTGGGAGGAGTCCAAGTGCTCTCGGCTTATCAATGGGCGTACCTCGCCCAGCGACAGCGACATCCGCACGTGGTGCCAGATCACGGGGCATCCCGAGGAGATCCCGAACCTGATCGCGGCCTCTCGCAACGCCGAGAACGCCTACGTTGAATGGCGCCGCGTCCAGCGGAGTCAGCAGCGTATGCAGAACTTGGGGCTGTCGCTGTTCGAGAACAGCCGCCTGTACCGCATCTACTCCTCCAACCTCGTGCCCTGGCCCTTACAGGTGCCCGCCTACATGCGGGCCATCATGACGCGCTTCTCGGAGTTCCATGAGGCGCGGGCCCCTGACATCGAGGAGGCGGTGAAGGCGCGTGTCGCGCGCCGGCGCTACCTGGAAGACGGCACCCGTCGTTGCGTCATGGTGATCGAGGAGGCGGTGCTGCGGGACCGTCCGTTTCCTGATGGCGTGATGCGCGAGCAGTTGAACTATTTGCTGGTCGGCATGCGCCAGGCGAACATATCGCTAGGAATTATCCCTAATGGGGCATCGCGGAAACAGAAGCTCACCGAGAGCTTCCTGATCTACGGAGATACCACGGTCGTGATAGAGCTGGTCTCGGCCATGGTGAACCTCACTCAGCCGCGTGATATCGCGCTTTACGTCAAGTGCTTCGACGAACTGCGCACCGACGCGCTCTATGGTCCCAAGGCGAGAGCGCTGATCGAGACCGCGATCAAGGCGCTGGGCTGAATAGGCGTGCAAACTCACACACATTCGTTGAGCACCGCGAACGCCTACCTCCACTGTCGGTGACATGGCGGTCACCCACTGCAAGTGGTGTGACGCCTCCTCCATTAGACGAAACTCCGAGAAAGGAACGTGATGGAGAGTCCGACGATCCGGCCCTGGGGTCTGAGCCGGATGACCGAACGTCTTCCGCCCGCCCCGCTCCCATACGCGACGACATCGTTCGATCCCACCAGTCAGCTCACGCTCTTCTACGACGCGCAGGGCGCGATCGTGGACATGGGCAAAGACGGCACCAGCAGGTCGTTCGTCACCGCCACGGTGTCGAAAGGCGGCGGCCAGGACGGGTCGAGCGGAGCTTCTCAGGTGGCGGACGACTCCAACAACGACTCCGCGTCGGACTAGAGCGATGCGGCCCGCGCAGGACTGCGTGCTGGTGATCACATCGAAGGAGGACGTCACCGCCAATCTGGTCATCGAAGCTCTGAACGAGCGTCGCGTGCTGGTCGCCCGTGTCGATCCCGCTGATATCGGGCCCGATTTGTTGTTCAGCGCCCAGATAGGCACGGTGAAGACGCAGTGGTCTGGACGGTTGCGCACGAGGAGCCGTGACATCGCTCTGGAGCGGGTGCGCGGGGTGTACTTCCGCCGCCCGTCCCCATGGCGGTTCACGGAGCTGGAGCCACAGGCGTGTGACTTTGCTCTGGCCGAAGCTCGCCACGGCCTGAGCGGGCTGCTCGCCAACCTGCCGAACTGCCGCTACGTCAATCATCCCGCCAACATCACCACCAGCGACTTCAAACCCGCACAGTTGCAGGTGGCCGCACAGGTGGGGTTCACGGTGCCCGCTACGTTGATCTCGAACGATCTGGACGCGATCAAAAAGTTCGTCGTTGAACGCGGGCCTGTCGTCTACAAATCGTTCAGAGGCGCGCCGCCCACGCCCGAGGGGCATGTCGCAGCGATTTGGACGCAGCGGATCGCGGAGCAGGATCTGGACGACTCGGTGTCGGTGACCGCCCACCTGTTTCAGCAGGAGGTGGACAAGGTCGCCGACGCCAGGGTGACCGTGATCGGCAGGCGTGTGTTCGCCAGCAGGATCACTACACCTGACGGCGCGCTCGACTGGCGTATGGGTGACTGGGATGAGCTGGCGTACGACCCTGTTGACGTGCCCGAGCAGATCAAGAACGGTCTCTTCGCGTATCTCGACCACTTCGGGCTGGCGTTCGGCTGTTTCGACTTCGCGCTCGAAGCCGTCAAAGGCGGCGAGCGAGAAGGCTGGACCTTTATCGAGTGCAACCCCAACGGGCAATGGGGCTGGCTGCCCGACTCCGACGCGATGGCGTACGCCTTCGCCGAGGTCCTACTGAAAGGATGGTGGCCGTGACCGATACGGCCGGACTCCGCGGCGCGCTGGCGGACAGCATCGGTTCTCCCGGCTGGCGTCAGGCGTTGGAGGCGACGCCGCGTGAGCTGTTCCTGGGCGACGCCGTTTACCGGGCCGACCAGAGTCGTGGTGATCTCTGGACACCTGTCCGCCGCGCCGAGGTCGGTGAGGACGAGTGGCTGGCCCTGGTCTACGCCGACGCGACCGTGGTGACCCAGGTCGGGGGAGTCATGGCCGAGCAGGCGAGCGGTGTCGTGAGAGGATCGCCCACCTCTTCCTCCACCTTGCCCAGTCTGGTGGTGCTGATGTTGGAGGCCGCCCAGATCGCCGAGGGTGACAAGGTGCTGGAAATCGGTACCGGCACCGGGTACTCGACATCGTTGATGTGCCATCGGCTCGGCCAGGAGGCCGTCACCTCGATCGAGTACGACCAGGAGGTCGCCGCTCGCGCGGGGAAGGCGATCGCCGAGGCCGGATACACGCCGACTCTCGTGGTGGGTGATGGCCTGCACGGTTACGACGAGAACGCCGAATACGACCGGATCATCGCGACCTGTTCGGTGAGGACCATCCCTCCGGCGTGGATGTGGCAGGTACGCGCCAGCGGGACCATCACCGCGCCGATGTGGGGCTGGATGGGCGGGGTCGCCTTCGCCCACCTCGCGATGGCCGACGACGGCACCGCCAGCGGGCGCTTCCTGGAGGACGACCTCTACTTCATGACCGCCCGATCGCATCTGCCGCCGCTGCGACCGCCCATCGTGACCGGGATCGGAGACGCCAGAGAGAGCAGGATCGACCCAGCGGTCCTCGACGAGGAGACGGCCGTGTTCGTCGCCCAGCTCGCCGCCCCGGCCGCACAGTGGGCGAAAGGTGAGGACCTGACGATCCTGCTGGACGTCGGCACAGGGTCACGGGCTGACGTGAGGCCGGATCCCAATGGCGGGTGGACGGTGCACCAGCACGGGCCGGTCCGGCTGTGGGACGACGTAGAGGAGGCCATCCTGACCTGGGATGGCGCTGGACGTCCCCACCAGTCCCTGTTCGGCCTCACCGTCTCAAGAGATCGCCAGTATGTCTGGCTCGGCGAACCGGACGGCCCGGCCTGGAACCTGCCCGCCTGACTCACCACGAGCTTTCCGGCAGGCGTCACCATGACAGGCGTCGGCCTGATGGTCGGCTTGTGCGCCGTACCAGCCCTGTTCGCCGTGCTTTGGCAGGTCGGGCGCGTAGCGTGCCTAAGCTCATCAAGGAAGATCACGCGGCCCTCATGCTTGCGCTGTATCTGAGCCCACCATGACGAGCCGCGGCCGCAGCCCTTGGAAACTGGGCCTCGCCAGGGCTCGGGCTGTGTTTTCCAGGGGCCTCCGGCCCCGAGGGGGTGTCCCCCTCGGACTCCCCCATCTGGTGAGCTGGGCGACGAACAAGGCCGTGTCGTCGTTCAAGAGCGCCGGGTGGATCCTGCTCGCGCTCACGTCACCGGTCCCCATGGTCATGACGACCCGTGGCGGTGGCGTGTGCGGCCGGGCGATCACAAAGTACACGTCGTCGCTGACGAAGTGTGCGCTTGCTGTGCCGTCCTCCGTGGCCGTCAGATGCGCGCACGAGGCACTGCCTACGGTTGGCATGAGGCGGCAAGGAATGGCTCGGTCTCCGGAAACTGAGAACCCCGGCGGAGAGGACGGGGGCCGTGTTGATCGTCGGTTCTGGAGTTCGGCGATCACGTCGGCGATGAGGCGGCGTGCTTTGTCCTTACCCTCCGGTGAGGAACACCCTCCAGGGGCTGAGCGGCCGGCCCATCACGCGATACCTCCAACATGGCCGAACAGCGCCCCTACCCCAGCGACCTGTCCGACGCCCGCTGGGAACTCATTGAACCCGTGCTGACCGCAGCCATGATCCAGGTGGAGATGATCGACCTCATGAGCCACCGCCTCACCGGCGAATCCACCCCAATCTGGCGAGACACCTAAACCCGAACCAGACAGAACCCACAGGATTAAACGTCCACTCAGACCGGCTTCATCCTCGAACCGCCGTAACGCCAGCCCTTCAACCTCAGTTACTACCGGGACCCCACAAGTGGCGAAAGGTACAGAAGTGCGGGCCGGTGGGGACGGAAGTGGTGTCTGGTGAGAGAGGGACAGCGCAGCGGGATGATCTTAGGCTTCGGGAGGGCAGGCGCCTGCCGAGACAGTGCGGGATAGTTAAGAACGGGACGCCGCGATGAAGCTGCAGGATTTCAATACCCCGGGCACGTACACGGTCACTGTGCCGCCGGGGTCGAGTGCGCTCGTGGAGGCCTGGGGCGGCGGTGGGGGCGGCGGCGGAGGCGGTGCCGGGAACGTCTTCAATGCCCCGGTGGCCTGGGGCGGCGCGGGCGGCGGCGGCGGTTCGGGCGGGTATGTGCGCGCCATCGTGATCGCCTCGCCCGCCGACGGCATCCTCACGATCACCGTCGGGGCAGCCGGCGCAGGTGGTGCCTCAGCTCCGGCCAACCTCGCGAATGCCGCCGGGCAGGCCGGGCAACCCGGCACCAACGGCGGGGACAGCACCGTCAGCACTGGCGGCGCGATCGTTGTGGCCGCGCGCGGCGGAGGTGGCGGAAAGGCCGGGGCCGGTGGAGCCACCGGAGGAGTGTCGGGCGCCAACGGCCTGGGTGGCGCCGGCGGCGGCGGCGTGTTCCCGGCCGACAGCGGGCTGACCCGCAACGGTGGCACCGGAGCGAGCGGAGCCAACGGCTCCATCGGCACTCCCAAGGGAGGAGCGGGGGCGAGCAGCTATATCGCCAGCGGCCCGCTGCCGTCCCCTCCCCCCACCGGCGGCTCCGGCGGCGGTCCCGTCCAGGGCGCCGGCGCCGACGTCGTGGCCAGCACAGCCGGTCAGCACGGCTGCGTCGTGCTGACGGTGCTCGACAGCCCCACCGCCGCCCCTGCCGGGGCGCCCTCCTACACCGGCCAGCAGCTCACTCCCTTGGCGGAGAACGCGTTCGGCCAGACCATCAACAGCCAGAACAGCTACGCCACCGCGTCCTGCACCGGCGGCACCCTCACCCTCCAGGTCGTCCTCCGCCAGACCAACCAACCCGGCAAAACCTTCCATCTGGTCTACAAGCTGGACGGCTCGGACTTTGTCTGGACCGGCGTGAACCTGACCACAGACACCAACGGCAGTGGCACCGCCGCCCTCACCGTCCCCGGCCTCACCCCCGGAACCCACCGCCTCGTCCTCTGGATCAACGACACCCCTCAACCCGGAAAGACCTACTACGTCAACTCCGGCTTCCAGGCCAACCCGATCACCTTCACCTGCTGACCACACCCGCTGGAGGTGGCGTGGCTTCCTAAGTGGACGTTTAATCCTGTGGGTTCTGTCTGGTTCGGGGTGTGGATGTGGCCTGCGTGAAGGAAGAAACCCCCGGCGGTTGAGGGCCGGGGGTTTTGGGGCGGGGAGCTAGAAGTCGAACTCGCCTTTTTTGGCGCCGTCGATGAAGGCGTCCCATTCGCCGGGGGTGAAGATGTGGACGGGGCCCTTGCCGTGGTCCTTGGTGTCGCGGAGGGCTACATGTCCGCCGGACAGGGGCGCGACCTCAACGCAGTTGCCGCCGTTGGCACCGGTCTTGGTGGCGGTTCGCCACGCAGCGGTGGCCAACTCGTCGCTCAGCTCATCCTTGAGGGTCATACGTCACTTTCATCTCTCGTATCACTTGCTCGGATACGTGTAGTGGATGTGCCCATGCACGAATTGCGTCGTACTGGAGCATAATCGAATGCACCTCATCGGCGCGATCGGTCACCTGGCCGTTGAGGGGGGTGTCCAGGCATGCGGCGTCTCGTTCGCCGGCTACCTGTGCAAGAGCGAAGCCTCCTAGCAGGCCGATCGTCGCTCCGATGCTAATGGGTACGACCTGAACCGAGATGCGTGGACGGGTCATCAGCTCAAGCAGGTGCTCCAACTGATGGTTCATCACTTCCCGGCCACCCACGGGCCGATGGAGCACGCCCTCGTCGATCACGACGGCGAGCATGGGCGGGACCGATCGATTCAGGATCTGCTGTCGCTGGGTGCGAGCCGCGAGCAGATCATCGACTTCCTTATCTGAAATGCCCGGTTGAGTCTGGAACACCGCGCGGGCGTAGTCAGGGGTCTGAAGAAGTCCTGGGATGAGGAGGGGTTCCCACAGTCGTAGGGAGCGAGCCTCTGCCTCGATCTTGGTCCAGGGGCGGAACCAGCGGGGCGTGGTCTTCGCGCATTCGGCGAACAGAGGCTGGAGCTTTCCGTTGGCGTTGAGGGCGGCTTCGCAGCGGAGGACCAGATCCTCCTTGGGGGCGCGCTCGGCGCGTTCCACGAAGCCGACCAGGGCCGCCGAGAACTGGATTCTTTTGGCCAGATCGTTCTGTGACCACCCGAGGGCTTCTCTCAGTCGCCGGATCTCTTCGCCGAGACGCGCTTCCGGCGTGTCCGTCATATCCCTTTTCTTGCGAGGTATCGGGGGGCTCCTCTCTTCGCTACACCTGTAGTCGCATCTATCAAATCTGTAGCAACCAAAGTGTCAGCCTGATGTAGCCGCTTTTCTGTGGTCCAACTTAAACCCCGGCGTGCACGCTTGTGGCCCGAACGGGCAGCAAATACAAGTGACGCGCCGTTGGAGTTCCAACCGAGTGCATATTGGACCGACGGCGCAAAACAGTCAGATGGGAAAGGCGTATGCGCGTGACCCCCTATCAGGTGTCCCTTATCGGCGAGATGGAGTTGCCTCGCGACCGCCGTTCCCCGAGGGCCGCGAGAGCGGCCGTGGGTGCGTGGCTCGGAGAGGACCACCCCGCCGGTTACAACGCTCGCCTCGTCGTCTCCGAGCTGGTCACGAACTCGGTTCTCTATGCGGACGGCTCCAGCGCGGTCCGGCTCCGCCTCTACGACTTCGGCCGCCACATCCGGGTGGAGGTGGAGGACTCGGGGATCCGGTGCGCGATTCCGTTGCTCGGCGTCCCTCAGAGCGACGTCGAGAACCCGGCCAAAGAAGGGGGAAGGGGGCTTTTCATCGTGGAATCCGTCTCGGACTGCTGGGGAATCGAGATCCTCCGAGATCCCGCCGGCTGCATCGTGTGGTCCCACATCCCACTACAGGAGTGATCGGAGCGGGTAGTCGGCTTACCGGCTCAGTGCGCCTCCTTTCGTCCGGGGCCCGTACGTGCCGTTTGGTGATTCGGGTGGGTCGTACGCTAGTCACGTGGCTGAGCTGATCGAGGTGGAGGATGCCGGGGATCCTCGGCTGGGTGACTACGTGCGACTGCGGGACGTCGAGTTGCGCAAGAGCCTGGAGGTCGAGCGGGGGCTGTTCATCGCCGAGGGGGAGAAGGTCATCAGGCGGGCCGTCGCGACCGGGTATCCGGTCAGGTCGGTGCTCACCACCTGCCGCTGGCTTCCCGGGCTCGCGGACGTCCTCGGCGGCGCGCGTGTCTACCTGGTTCCCGACGACGTGATGGCGGGCATCGCGGGTTTCGCCGTTCACCGCGGGGCCCTCGCGTCCATGGCCCGGGTGGAGCTTCCTACGGTGAAGGCCCTGCTCACAGGGGAGCGCGCGGGCGGCGGACGGGACCTGGTGGCGGGTTCAGGCCCTGCGGAGTCCGTGGCGGGTTCCGATCGTACGGCGCCCGTGGCGGTGGGTTCCGGCCGTACGGACTCAGACGGGACACCTCGTCGGGTTCTGGTGCTGGAGGATTTGGTCGATCACGGTAACGTCGGCGCGATCTTCCGGTGTGCCGCCGCGCTCGGGGTCGAGGCGGTGATCTTGTCGCCGCGGTGCGCCGACCCGTTGTACCGCAGGTCGGTGAAGGTGTCCATGGGCGCGGTGTTCGCCGTCCCGTACGCGCGCATGACGAACTGGCATGCCGGACTGGCCGAGCTGCGCGAGCTGGGATTCCGCACGCTCGCCCTGACGCCGGACCAGACCGCGACGCCGATCGGCGAAGCCGTCACGGGGGCGCGGGTGGCCCTGCTGCTCGGCTCGGAGGGCGACGGGCTGTCGTCGCGGTGGCTGCGCGAGGCGGACGAACCCGTCTGCATCCCCATGAGCCCGCAGGCCATGGGCCTCGGCGTCGATTCCCTCAACGTGGTCGCGGCGGCGGCCATAGCCTGCCACGGCCTGATGCGCGACCTCCCCGCCTAGTTCCCTCCTGGCGGTGTGATCGTGAGCGTGCGCTGGGTCGGTCGCCGTGTGGGGTTCGCCGTACATCGTCCCGCCGACGCGGCGCCGATGGAGTGGCGACCCGGCAGCCGAGAGGGGAGTGTCGCGGCGGGTGGGAAGTGTCGCGGCGGGTGGGAAGTGGGCGTGGTGAACGGCTCCGCTCCTCGGCACGGGCTTCAATCCTCCTTTCGTCGACTGTCGACGGAATCGTGTCGGCGATCGTTCCCTCTAACGGTTGTGTCGGCGCCCCTGTCCGCACGGCCCGTCGAACGGCGTGCGCCGCTCGCGGACGCCGAGGTCGGCGGCCGGTGGATGGGCTCTGCGGCCTTTCCTGGTTCGCGTCACCACGCGCAGACGATCCCGTTATCCTCGCGATCATGGCTTTTCAGTCCTATTCAGTAGAATCTCCGAGTCAGGAGATCCCCGAGGCGCCGCAGCCCGCGGCTGCGCGGCCCTCGGAAGAGGAGTCGCAGGAGCAGGGCGACACTGGTGTGCTCTACCTGCTCGAAAAGGTCGGCTCCGTCGTAGTCCCGCTCGGCGTGACGCTGTACGCGCTGCTCTACATGGGCTACCAGGGCATGTACGCGGTTTTCGGCATCACCCCCGAGCAGGCGGGCATCGACCAGTCCGTGCTGCTCGGCCGGCTCCTGGGGACGATCCTGCCCCTGCTCATCCTCGCGGCGATCGTCATCGGGGTCATCATCAGCCTGGGCTGGCTGTTCAACCTGATCACCCGTGGTCTCGTGCGCCGGGCGGTGCAGCGGATCAGGCGGCAGCCGTGGATCGTCGCCGTCATCGCCGCGGCGTGGGCGGGCGCGTCCTATCTGGGGTGGATGTACTTCAGGATCGCCCTGGACGCCGCCGACCCCACCGCGAAGGTGCCGGTCAAGGCAGGAGACGTGATCATCGCGGCCGGGGTCGGCGTGCTGGCGTACGTCGTGCCCTTCCGGCTGCTGCGCCGCAAGCCGATCGGCCGGGCGGGGCTGAAGGTGCTCGTCGGGGCGCTCACCGGGATCGGTCTCGGCTACGTCCTCATGATCCAGATGATCTACGGTTCGATCGAGGTGCTGCAGAAGGGCGAATCCACCGTGGTCCTGGACGCGGTCGGCTTCCAGACGCAGTGGGCCAAACTCCAGGACAACGACGGCAAGCCCCTGTACGACAGCCGCTGGATGATGGTGCTCGGCGAGCACGAGGGCGGGTACGCGATCTACGACTGCGACAAGGCGCAGACGTTCCGCAAGTTCTCCGAGAGCACGATCTTGAGCGAGGTCCAGATGTTCTCCCCCGACCGGGAGAAGGGCTTCACCTGCGGCAGCCTCGCCGAGTAGGGCGTCACGCGCCTGCCCGGGCCGAGCGCCGGTCAGCCGATGTAGGCGCTGTTCGGCCTCCCCGCGCAGGTTCGCCGCCATGTAGAGCTGGAACTTCAGCACCACCGGCTCGTACACCAGCAGGAGCTGCCGGTGCCCGGCCAGGGCCACGGGCGCGACGTGGAATCGCCGGTGGCAATCGTTCTCGGCCAGCGGGTCGCCCCTCTCGGTCGCCGACGCCATGCCGTCCAGCGCGTCGGCCATCGCCGTCAGATCGGGACGACCCGCGCAGCCGGGGACGATACGACCAGGCCACGCGCCGTTGGACAAACTTTCTCAGGCATCACAGGCACGCCGCGCGCCGGCCAAGGTTCACCGGCGCGGACGTCAGACCGCGGCCGCGGCGGCGGCGCTCGCGTCGAGCAGCGCGCGGGCCGTGCGGTAGCGGGCGGCGTCGCCGGTGTCGCCGAGGATCGCGCCGATGTAGGTGTGCCCGTCGCGCTCGGCCGCGAACATCAGGCAGTACCCGGCGGCGCGGGTGTAGCCCGTCTTCAGGCCCTGGGCGTCGTCGGGCAGCAGGCGGTTGGTGTTGCGCCAGACGTGCCTGCGGTGGGCGGACGTCTTCTCGACCGCGTGCAGCTCGGTGGCGGCGATCTGGGTGATCACCGAGTCGGACATGACGGCACGGGCCAGCGTGACCTGGTCGACGGCCGTGGAGCGGTCGCCGCCGGACTGCGGGAGGCCGTCGGCGTTGGTGTAGAAGGTGTCGCGCATGCCGAGGTCGCGGGCGGCGGCGTTCATCTTCTTCACGAAACCCTTGACCCCAGGCCCGTACCTGCGGGCCAGCGCGTTGGCGGCGTCCGCGCCCGAGGGCAGGAGCAGCGCGTACAGCAGGTCGCGGACGGTGAGCCGCTCGCCCGCCTTCAGCCCGGCGTGGGTGGCGCCGTTGGCGGAGGCGTGCCGCACGTCGGCCTTGGTGATCGTCACGACCGCGTCCAGGGGCGCGGCCTGCCGCACGACGTACGCCGTCATGATCTTGGTGAGGCTGGCCACGGGGACGCGCCGGGTTTCGCGGCGCGCGAACTGCACGGTCCCCGTCGTCGCGTCGACCAGGTAGACCTCCTTGGCCGTCACCTTCAGCGGCGCCGTCGCTTTCGGCGGCGCCGTCAACTTCGAAGGCGCGGTCGCGGGGGCGGCGGCGTGGGCCGGGACGGCCAGGCCCGTCACGGCGAGGAACGCGACCAGGAGGAACAGGGTCACCTTGCTGCGCATTCGCATATGATGGCACGCCCTCCCGTACCTGCGGCCGACTGCAAGTAGACGGCAAGTAGGGAGCAACCGCCCTGGCGTACACATGTGAGTGAGCGAAAGGGGAGGATCATGAGGACGCGGAGGGGCCTGACGCGCGCGGGCGGCCTGGTTCCGGCGATGGCGAGTGGTGCGGCCACCGTGTTCAAACTGATCGTCGCCAGCCTCGCCCTGACCGGCGCCTACTTCGGGGCCGTCGCGGCCCAGGGCGACGGGCGGCCGGGCGTGGCCGCCGGTGAGGCCCCGGTCAGGACCGTCGTGCTGTCCTCGCGGGCGATGCCCGTCCAGGACGCGCACGTCCCCAAGCCGGCCATCGTCAGCGTGGGCCTGTCCGAGACGGGCGAGGGCTGCCGCCGCGTCTACCACGTGCAGAGCGTGATCGACCCGGGCTCGGCCGGCGACCCCGTCGTCTACGACTGGCGTCTGGCGCGCTGGAGCCCCTCCACTCGCACCTGGAAGACCTACCTCTTCTCCGGGACCGCCGGTTTCATGGGCGCGCGGCGCACGGTCGAGTGGTACCCCCACGTCGTCGGCAACCCCGGCTGGTACCGCGTCGAGCTGGCCGTGCGCGACGGCGTCGAGGACGGCGCCCCGCTCTCCAAGGTGGTCGGTGAGAGGTTCAGGATCGCCTGCTGAGACCCCGGCTCACCCGGCGTTCACTGGGAGCCGAGCGCCTTACGCGCCGCCGTGACCCACCGGGGGACGCCGACCCGCTCGGCCACCGCCAGCGCCTTCTGGTAGTGCCCGCGCGCCTCGGCGGGCTGGCCGAGGTGCATCGCGAGGTCGCCGAGCGTCTGGGCCACCGGCCACAGGGCGACCACCCCGGTGCCCGCCCCCGCGATCCGGTCGGAGAACGGGCCGAGCGTCGAGTAGGCGTCCTGCATGCGGTCGCGGTCGCCGAGCAGCATGCCCGCCAGCGCCCGCCACGTCATGGCCAGCTCGTACAGGAAGTCGGGACGGACGGGCGTCCGCGTGACGGCGACCGCGCGGGCGTCCTTGATATGGCCCGCCGAGGCGAGCGCGACCGCGTAGGCGTCAAGCGTCCACTTGGCGCCGCGCCGGTGGGCCTCCTCCAGCGGCTCCACCATGTCCGCGGCCTTGCCGTCCACCAGGTGGAGGCAGAACGCGGCGATCAGCGGCAGGTCCTGGCGGCCCTCCAGCATGCCCGCCCGCGCGGTGAGCCGGGCCGCGTTGCGGTAGGCCCCCTCTGCCCGCGCGTAGTCGCCGCTGATCATCATGCGCATGCCCGCGTACCAGGCGCCGACCGCCGACGGCGCGGGCAGGTCGTACTGCTTGGCCAGCCGCTCGGCCGCGCCGATCCGCGCGTCGGCCTCGGCGAAGTCGCCGCGCGCCGCCGCGCACTCCATCAGCACCAGGTGGGCCAGCGCCTGCACCGCGATCTGCCCGGACGCGGCGCCGACCTCCAGCAGCTCGCGCCCGATCGCCTCGCGCTCGTCCACTACCGTGATCACGTACGACTGGCGCAGCCGCCCGCTCAGCGCGACGGCGAGCAGCGCCGGGTCGCCGCTCTGCCGGGCGAGCTCCTCGGCCTCCAGGGACGCCTCGTACCCACGGCCGGTCGCCGACCCCTCCAGTTCCAGGGCGAGGGTGGCCAGCAGGCTGGCGCGCAGGGACTGCTCGCCGGGCGGCAGCTCGATCAGCGCGCGCTCGGTGACGTCGACGATCTCCCAGGCCGTGCGGGTGAAGTCACGGGCGATGCCCTTGTGCGGCACGGCCACCGACGCGGCGACGCGCGCGGTCAGCTCCAGGTCGCGCAGCGGCAGCGCGGCGTCCATGGCCTCGCGGCGGTGGGCCCGCGCGGCCGTCATGTCCCCGCACAGCGCCAGCGCTTTGATCAGGCGGAGCTGCAGGAGGATCCGCTCCTTGGACGCCGGCCCGCCCGGGTGGGCGCGGTCGAACGCGGCGATGGCCCGCTCCCACAGCGTCGCCGCCTCGCGGTGGGCGAAGCGCCGCTCGGCCTGCTCGGCGGCCAGCCCCGCGTACCGGACGGCCTTGGCGGCGGTCTCGGCGGTGCCGGCGGCGTCGTAGTGGTGGGCGAGCGCCGAGACGTCCGACGGCGACCGGCTCTCGATCACCGAGGCGACCGCCGCGTGCAGGCGCGACCTGCGCAGCCGCGAGGCGTCGGAGTACAGGGTGTCGCGCACCAGATCGTGGTCGAAGCGCAGCATGCCCGGGCCCGGCTCGGTGACCAGCCCGGCCAGCAGGGCGGCCTCGACCGCGTCCACCACGGCCTCTTCGTCGCCGGAGACGTCCACCAGCACGTCGATGTCGACGTCCCTGCCGATCACCGCCGCCTGCAGGAGGATCTGCTGGGCCGTCACCGGCAGGCGGGTGATCCGCCGGCGCAGGACGTCGCGCACGCCCGAGGGCACCTCGGAGATCACCTCGGCGGCGGTGGCGCGGTCGCCGGTGGCCTCGGAGTCGAGCAGGCGCACGGTCTCGCGGACGAAGAACGGGTTGCCGCCGGTGCGCTCGATGATCGTGCTGACGGCGTCCTCGTCCACCTCGCGGACGCAGGTCGCCCGGACGAGCTCGGCCACGGCGTGCTCGTCCAGCCCCTCCAGGCCCACGCGGACCGGGCCGAGGCGGGCGAGCGCCGCCAGGACGTCGGACTGCTGGTCGTTCAGCTCGCCGTCGCGGCAGGTGACCACCAGCAGCACCCGGCTGGCCGCGAGCAGGCTGGGCAGGGCGCGCAGCAGCGCCAGCGTCTGGTCGTCGGCCCAGTGCAGGTCCTCCAGGACGATCAGCACCGGGGCCTCGCGGGCGATGCCGGCGATGTAGCCGCCGACCGCGCGGTGCAGCCGGAAGCCGCCGGACGCCTGGTCGTCGTCGGCGGCGGGCGCGGCATCGTCCAGCAGGGGCGCCAGCAGCGGGCCGTACTCGCCGGTGCCGCGCGCGGCGGCCAGGGTGCGCAGCACCTCGACCCAGGCCCAGCCGGGCGGGGTGGCGCTGCTGTCCGGGCAGCCGCCCGAGGCGGTGGTCCAGCCCTGCTTGCCCAGCTCCAGGCCGAGCTGCACGACCAGCGTGGTCTTGCCCGCGCCCGGGTCGCCGCCCACGACGGCGGCGGTGAACCGCCCGGCCAGCGCGTGCGGCGCCGCGCCCGTCAGCCGGGCCAGCTCGGCGTCGCGGCCGACGAACGGCTCGGGCGTCAGGGGCGGCATGTCGCCGGTCGGGCTCTCCGGGCGCGGCGGCCAGGTGCCGACCGGCTCGAAGCGCGGGCGCTGGGGGACCGTCAGGTCCAGGGACGGGTCCTGCGAGAGGATGTCCGACTCCATCTTGCGCAGCGCGGGGCCGGGGTCGATGCCCAGTTCGTCGGCCAGCGTCGTGCGGGCACGGCGCAGCGCGGCCAGCGCGTCCCCCTGCCTGCCGCAGCGGTAGAGGCCGAGGGCCAGCAGCCGCCAGCCCTCCTCGCGCAGCGGGTGCTCGCCGGTCAGCGCCTCCAGGTCCGGCACGGTCTCGGCGTGCAGGCCGAGGCGCAGCCCCGCGTCCGAGTGCCGCTCGCGGGCGACCAGCCGCAGCTCGGCCAGCCTGCTGACCTCGGCCTCGGCCCACTGCTGCTCGGCGAAGTCGGAGTACGGCGTGCCGCGCCACAGGCCGAGCGCCGTCTCCAGGCTGGAGCGCGCCGCCTGGGGGTCGTCGTTGTCGAGGTACTTGCCCGCCGAGCGGACCATCGCCTCGAAGCGCAGCGCGTCGACCTGGTCGGGGGTGCTGCGCAGCGCGTACCCGGAGGCGACGGTGACCAGCAGCCGGTTGGGGCCGCCGCGCGGACGCCCCGGCTCCAGGACGCGGCGCAGGCGGGAGATGTAGACCTGCAGGCCCGACTGGGCGCCTTTGGCGCCTTCGTCCGTCCACAGGTCGAACAGCAGCGTGTCGACCGGGACGACCTGCCCGCGGGCGACGAGTAATCGGGCGAGCACGGCTCGCTGGCGTAGCCCGCCAAGGTCGAGCTCGCCATCGTCGTCGTACGCCTCGACGGGTCCAAGCACGCGGAACGTCACCATGTCAGCCGCCACGCTATGCGTGCCCGTCCAGCACGCACAAGCTATTCGCCAAGGCACGCCTTCCTTCTCATGCCCGCTCGCTATGGGCTTCCTCATGCCCGCCCGCTGTGGGCTTCGCGATCACGCCGCTGCTGAGGCTATCGCTTCCAGGGACTCCCGGGCGCGACGCGGGCGCCCGCCCAGGATCTCAGCTCCGGGAGGCCGGCTGGGGTGACCGGCGGGTGCCGGACGCGGCGTCGCGCCGCCGCAGCAGGGACCACGCCCCGAGCGCCAGCCCGCCCCAGGGGATCTCGATCGTGTACGTCCAGAAGCCGAACAGGATGGCGGCGGCGGTCGCCGAGCTCGCCGGCTCGCCGAAGGCGATGAGCAGCGAGGCCGTGCCGCCCTCCATGATGCCCGCGCCGCTCGGGGTGATCAGCGCGCTGGTGAGCACCCGGCTCACCGCGAACACCGCGACGGTCTCGGCGGGGCCGGGGTAGGCGCCGGTGGCGACCAGGCAGGCCGCCATGATCAGGCACTGGAACCCCAGGAACGCGATCATGCCGAGCGACAGGCCGAGGGACCCCCGGCGGACGATCTCGGCGGTGTCGGCGCGCAGGCGCTGGATCGCGCCCGAGGCCGCGTGCTCGGAGGGGCGGACGCGGCGCGGGAGCAGCTGCAGCAGGCCGTCGAGCAGCCGGCCGAGGACGAGGGCGGCACGCTCCCAGTACAGGGCGGAGGCCACCACGGCCACGAGGATCAGGATCGACGTCGCCCCGCCCCAGGCGGCGCTGACGACCCGCTGGTCGGGGATGCGGCCCGCGATGAGCAGGGCGATGATGCCGACGGCCGGCAGGATGAACCGGAACAGTGTGTTCCACACGCCGGTGACCACCGCGTACACGACGACGGGACGGGTGGCGAACCCCCAGCCCTTGGTCATCCCGAACGTCAGGGCCAGGCCCGCCGCGCCGCCGAAGGGCAGCAGGTTGCTGACCGCGCTGCCGGCGGCGTTCAGCGTCAGGGCCTGGAGGTGGGTGAGGCCCGGCAGCCCCGAGGTCATCACGAACGTGTAGGCGTACAGGCTGGCCAGCCACAGGACGGCCATCAGCAGGATCATCGGCCAGCTCATCGCGGCGAACTGGGAGCCGATCTCGTGCCAGCTCACGTTCGCGCCGGTCAGTGAGTGGACGATCTGCGGCAGGAACACCACGAGCAGCACGGCGAGGGCCAGCGAGGCCAGCGAAAGGCCCGCTTTGACCCACTTGCTCCTCATCCGGGTGCTCCCTTCCGTCCGTATGGACCTATCACGTCCCCCGGCGTCCCCGTCCGGTGGTCCCCCAGCGGCCTCCCGTCCCCCTCAGGCGGGACGCCCACCGCTCCGGACGGCGACGCGACCTCCAGTCTGTTGCGGACCGCCCGCGGAGATCTCATCCTCGAGAAGGATTTCGCCCTCGTCACGTCTCCTGAGGAAGATCGTCGAACGGGTGGGTGCGCCTGCTGCCCGGCGGCAGCTCGCGCCGCACGTACCACTCGGTGCCGAACACCAGGCGGTACAGCGGGCCGGGGATCTTCAGCATGACCCCCAGCGTGCGGTCGCCGTCCCCGCCCGACGCCTGGCTCGTGTGGGCCGCCATGCTCGCCCGCTTGACCTTCGCGAACCTGCGGACGTTCACGCGGTGGGTGATCACCTCGCCCGGTGAGTAGGCGCGCTCGAACGAGCGTACATCGAACTCCGGGGGGAAGCGGTAAAAGCGCTGGGCCAGCCGGAGCGCCTTGAGCAGCGGGTCGCGGTTGACCGTGGCCTCCAGCAGGATCGGCGTGCCCGCGATGCCCGCCGCGCGCTGCCCGACCCGGTAGACCTGCACGTGGTCGGGGTGCCCGTACCCGCCGGCCGGGTCGTAGATCGTCAGCAGGTCGGCGCTCTCCTCCTTGAGCACCGCCGCCAGGCGCTGGGCGGCCTCCTCGATGTCGGCGTCGATGAAGGCGTTCTCGGGGCGGTCGTCGCCGATGCCGCCGTTCTCGGCCATGCCCGCCGTGTCCAGGCCCGAGTCGCCATAGCCCAGCAGCACCACGCGGGCGACCCCCAGCACGGCGGCGGACGCGTACAGCTCACCGGTGCGCGCGGCGGCGAGCTCCTCACCGTGGGGCATCTCGGCCAGGCCGCGCTCCCCGGCGGTCGCCACGACGAGGACGACCCGATGGCCCTCGGCCGCCAGCATCGCCATCGTGCCGGCGGTCAGCAGAGCCTCGTCATCGGGATGGGCGTGGAAGAAGACCGCGGTACGTGCCACGACCGCCATGATTCCACGGAGCCGCCGCCCGAGTGCGAGCCGCCTCCCCGCGACCCGTTCCAGAAGCCTCCCCGAACCCTTCAAGAACGGGCGGCGAGTCGCGTGTGACGGGCCGATCCGGGGGACGGACAGGCGTGGAACGGGCCGGTGCGGGCGCGGGTCGGGCGCGATGGTGGAGGTACGGGCGGGATGGGCGCGTTTGAAGCGGATCCCGGGCTCTGCCAGTCTGGCGGGGTGCGGATCCTTCACGTCAGCGACTGTTACCTGCCCAGGCTCGGGGGCATCGAGGTGCAGGTGGCCGACCTGGTACGGGCACAGGCCGAGGCCGGCCACGAGGTCGAGGTGGCCACGGCGACCCCGGGCGAGCGCCTTCCCGGCGTCCACCGCGTCGTCTTCCCCATGCCGTTCAGCCTGCCCGTCCATCCCCGCGGGGTCCGGCACCTGCTGCGCCTCATGATCGCCCGCCGGCCCGATGTCGTGCACGTCCACACCGGCGCGGTCTCGCCCTTCGCCTGGATGGGCGTGCGGGCCGCCGTGCGCGCCCGGCTGCCGGTCGTGGTGACGGTGCACAGCATGTGGGACCCGGTGACGCGCGGGGTCTACCGCGGCCTGGACACGGTCTGGGGGTGGAGCCGCTGGCGCCTGGTGTCCACGACCGTCAGCAACGCCGCCGCCCGGCCGATCCGCTCTGTCGTGGGCGGGCGGGTGCCGGTGAACGTCGTCTCCAACGGCCTGGACGTCGGCGCCTGGCGTCCGGCGGGTGATCCGCCGCCGCGCGAGGACGAGAGCGTGCACATCGTCGCCGTGGGGCGCCTCGCCCCGCGCAAGCAGCCCGTGCGGCTGCTGAAGATCCTTCTGGAGGCCCGGCGCCGGGTGCCCAGGCACGTCCAGATGCGGGCCACCCTGGTCGGCGACGGGCCGGCGCGCGGGTCGATGGAGCGGTTCCTGCGCGCCCACGGCATGGGCGGCTGGGTGTCGCTGCCGGGGCGCTACTCGCGCGACCAGATCCGCAGGCTACTCGCCTCGGCGGACGTGTTCGTGGCGCCCGCGCCCCGCGAGTCGTTCGGCATCGCCGCCCTGGAGGCGCGGGCCGCGGGCGTCCCGGTGGTGGCGCGCGCGCAGAGCGGCGTGGCCGACTTCGTCCGTCCCGGCAAGGAGGGCCTGCTCGGCCGCAGCTTCGACGAGCTGGTGGGCTCGGTGGCGCGGCTCGCCCGCGACCGCGAGCTGCGCGAGTCGATCGCCCTGCACAACAGGGAGACCGAGCTGACGCGCTGTGCCTGGCCCTCCGTGCTGGAGGAGTTCGAGCGCTGTTACGAGCTGGCGAAGGCGCGCGCCTGACCTTCGCCGGGGCGCTCGGCGCTCAGGAGCAGGTCGTCGTCAGCTTCTGGGTGGCCTCGGCGGCCTTGGTGGCCATCTTCGGCAGCTCGGTCGCCGCCTTGGCCGGGTCGGACATGTCGATCTTCATGCCGCCCCACGACGTGGACAGGTCAGCGAGGGTGGTCTTCAGGTCGCCGTCGGCCTTGTCGGACAGCTCCTTGAGCTTGGCGGCCAGGTCGGAGTTCGCCTTGTTGAAGCCCTCCAGGTTGGCTCCGCCCGCGGTGGCCTGCGTGCTGTAGTCCTGCATCGCCTTGATGGCGTCCTGGCAGACGGCCTTGGTGTCGCCGCCGCCACATCCCGCGGTGAGCGAGACGAGGATCGCCGTGGCGGAGACGGCGAGGACGTGGCGGGGGAGGGAGATGGACATCATGTGCCTTTCCTAGTGATCTTGCTCGCGGGGAACAAGCTAGCAGTGGCACTTGCAATCCGCTTACAACCCGCCTGCACGGCGGACGGGACCCCCTGGCCCGGGAGTGGGCGGCGGACATGTGAGGGCGGCGGAGTGACAGGGGGCCGTTAAAAGGGGAGCGTCCGGCCCGAGGGGGTGCGAAGATCCAGCGGGCTGGGACGGCTCGGCGGCTTGGGGCGGGATGTGATGAGAATCCGCTTCATGTCCTTCTCCTTCGGTACGGCTCCACACTTCCCTCGTCAGTCGCCTGCTGACAGGTCCTTTTCCTCACGGGGGAATTCCACGGCCTGGGTGGTTCGTGGACCCGACCCCACCTCCTGTTTACCCTTTGCGGGGCCGACGCAGACGCTTTCGAGCATAGTTTCTCCGATCACCATTTGGCGTGGAACCCCTACCGCGCCCCTGCGGGCGTGCTACGTACGGTCGCAGTGTGACCTCGGCTTCCTGGGCGTCACCAGCGTAAAAACGCGATGTTTCCAAATGGGTTCTGGATTGTTGCGGGCGCATGCCCGCGGGGCCGGGGAGGCGTCTCGCCGGGGGAATCCACCACGAATCCGGCAGGCGCGAGCCGCTCCTTTCCCCGAAATTGTCCGCCTGAAACCTGTCCGGTAATTCTTTTTCTCGAAAGCGTGGCTAACCAGGGGTGGAGGCGGCGGTCAGGAGCAGAGCGGAATCCTTCCGTCACATTCTGACGGGTTCACGCGGTGATACCGGGCGTTCAGGATTCGCTCACCGGCGGAGCATCACAGGAAGTGGTCGATGACCACCGACGCGATCGTGGAGACGACGGCGGCGGCCAGGAGCCAGAAGCCCCACCGGATGAGCAGATACTTGCGGTAGGCGATGCGGCTCAACCTGTGCACCTGGTCGGAGATCTGCCGCAGGTCCGGCTTCGCGGCCCCGATCAAGGCCGACGCCAGCGCCGGGACCGACTCGAACCGGACGATGTCCCCGTAGTACGCGATCACCTTCGAGTCCCGGGCCGTCGGCGCGCCGGTCCTCGGGTACACCGCCCCCGCCAGGCACGCCAGCGACGCCAGCGCGGCCGTCACGCCGGCCCACCACAGCCACTCGACGGCGTTCGACAGCCTCGCGGGCGCCCAGTCACCTGCGAACAGCCCTCCGGCGACGGCGCCGAGCCCGACGCCGGAGACCCCCAGCAGGACCTGCGCCTTCGCGTCGGCCCTGTTGATCTCCTCGCGGATGTCCACGAGCAGTTTGGCCGCGTACGCGTACGCGGTCGTCTCCGCCTCTTTCCGCACGGCCGACGCGGACGGGGCGGGCGCCTTCGCCAGGCGACGTAGCACGTTCAGGTTGCACTCCCTCAGGACAGCCCGCGCCGACCGGCGGGGGCACCTGGCGAACCACTCCTGTCGCGGGCGAGCATGTCATGCGCCCGCGACGGCCGTACAGGAACTTTTACGCACTCACCCCAGGGATCTTCACGTGTGGGGTGCGACGCGCTTCTGCGCTGTTGTCTCTGTGCCCGATGAGGGCGGGGAAGACCCGGACCGGATCACATCAACGTCACGCTGCCGTGACACCCAATTTTCGATGATGCTGCCAGGCCGACCGCTCTGTGGAGGTGGTGACGAGTAAAGGCAGGCAGGACAACACACGCAGGAGACAGCGATGACGAACAAACACGTCCGCCGGACGCTGACCGGTGTGCTGGGCACCTGTTGCCTGGCCGCGATGGTTCAGATGGCGGCGAGCCCCGCCGGTGCGGAAACCGGGCGCGCGACGGCACAGGGCCGCGACGTCCCGGCCTCGACGGCGGGCATGGCTCTGCCCGCCCAGTGCGCCGTGGGCTACTACTGGACCGGGTTCGAGTGCGCGTCGAGAGTCGTGCCGCCGCCCACGCAGATCCCGCCGCTGGAGAAGGGCCGGTCAGAGAAGCGCCGGGTGGAGATGCGCCGGGTGGAGAAGGGCCGGACGGAGAAGATCCGGGTGGTGCCCCCCGGCCGGGTGATACCGCAGGTTCCCACCTGCGCTCTCGGTTACTACTGGACCGGGTACACGTGCGCGTCCCGCGAGATAGCGCCGCGAGAGAAAGGCGCCCCCAAGGTGGGCCGGGGCGAAAGCCGGTACGAGGGGCGCGACAGGGACCGGTACGAAAGGGAGCGGGCCTACGAGAGCAGCCGGAATCGGTACGAACGAGAGCGGCCCTACGAGAGCGGCAGGGGTCGCTACGAACGGGAGCGGCCCTACGAGAGCGGCAGGGGTCGCTACGAACGAGAGCGGACCTACGAGAGCGCCATGAGTCGCTACGAAAGCGAGCGGTACTACGGGAGCAGCCGGAATCGCTACGAAGAAGTCGGCTACGAGGGGCGCGCGGAGCGTGGCCGGGGCGGGGAGCGCGACTGACCCGCCGCCGTCCGGAGCCGCCGACGCGCGGACTCCGTGGCCCACGTAAGGGAACGCGGCGGAACCGGCTGCGTGGAGGAACGCGGTGAGACCCGCTGCGTGAAGGCACGCGGTGAACCGGCTGCGTAAGGCACGCGGTGAGATCCGCTTCGCTTCGGTGGGAAACCGTGCGGAGCGGGTTTCACCGTTCCGTGCGGGCTGCACCGGGTTTGTGTACCGGGTGTGTACCGGGTCTGTGTACCGGCGTCTGTGTGCCGGGTCTTGAGCCGACCGCCGCGCCTCTCGCCGAGGGCCAGAGCCGACCCCTGCCGCGCCGTCGCTCGCGGACGAGGCCGTGACGGGCCCGCTCCTGGTATCACCTGTACTCCGGGGTCCGTATCAGGCCGGTACGGACCCGCGGCCGTGGCGGTCGGCGTCGCGGCGGACGCGCGGAGGTGTCAGGAGAGCGCATGTCGAATGACCTCGAAGGCGAGATCGGGCGGATCGGGCTGGTCGATCATCACGTGCACGGGGCGTTGCGCGAGCGGGTGGGACGGTGCGAGTTCGAGGGCATGATCACCGAGTCGGATCGGCCGGTGCCCGCCTGGATGACGCAGATGGACTCCCAGATCGGCTTCGCGATCCGCCGTCACTGCGCGCCGCTGCTCGGGCTGGAGGCGTCGGCGAGCGCGGACGACTACTGGGCCGCCAGGGCGGCGCTGGAACCGGAGGAACTGGCCCGCGTCTTCCTGCGCGCGAGCGGGACGGACGTCTGGCTCGTGGAGACGGGGTACAAGGGGGAACGGCTCCTCGGCCCGGACGGTATGGCGGCGGCCGGAGGCGGCGAGGCGGGGGAGGTCGTCCGGCTGGAGTCGCTGCTGGAAGAGGTCGCCTCCGTCGGCCCTTCGGCGGTGGATCTGTGGGACGCCTTCCGCACGGCGCTGCGCGACCGTTGCGCGCCGACGCCGCCTGAGACGGCGCCGGGGTGGGTGACGGCGGACGGTCAGGGAGACGCGGCGAGAGCCGGTCGGGGAGGCGCTCCAAGTTCTCCTGTGGCTTCTGAGTCTTCTGAGGTGAATATCCGGGTGGTGGGGTTGAAGAGCGTCGTGGCTTATCGTCACGGGTTCGACTTCGATCCGGCCCCGCCAAGCGAGGCCGAGGTGACGAACGCGGCCTGGAACTGGCTCCGCGAGATCGCGCAGGGGGCGTCACCGCGCGTCACCGACCCGGTGCTGCTGCGCATGGTGCTGTGGACAGGGGTGGAGACCGGCCTGCCGGTGCAACTGCACACCGGCTACGGCGACCCCGACATCGAACTTCACCGGTGTGACCCGCTCCTGCTGACCCGCTGGCTGAAGGCGGTCGAGCACACGGGCTCGACCATCCTCCTGCTGCACTGCTACCCGTTCCAGCGCAACGCGGGCTACCTCGCGCAGGTCTTCCCGCACGTGTTCTTCGACGCGGGCCTGGCGATCAACTACACGGGCGCGCGATCGGACGCGGTCGTCGCCGAGACGCTGGAGCTCGCGCCGTTCGCCAAGATCCTTTACTCCTCGGACGCGTGGGGGCCGCCCGAACTGCACTACCTGGGCGCGCTGCTGTGGCGCCGGGGCATGACGCGCGCCCTGTCGTCCTGGGTGGGGGAGGGCGAGTGGACGGCCGAGGACGCGGTCCGAGTGGCCACGATGATCGGCCGCACCAACGCCGCCCGCGTCTACGGGCTGACCGTCCGCTGAGGCCTTCACATCGGGTACGAAATATTCTTTAAGAAAACATATAAATGCGGGCTGGCCTGGACAGCAGAGCTTCGGTACGACGTGGCAAGAATGCTCGGGCGACTCAGCCCGCCCAGACCAGGTCGTAGATGGTGATCACCTCTGCGGCGTCGTCCACCACGAAGAACACGAAGCCGAACGCTCCGAACGTCGTCTCGCGCAGATCCGTGCGCCCTGGCACGGTCGGCCCGGCATCCCACGGTCTCTCGGCCAGATCCGCCACCCGGGAGACCAGCGCGTCCAGCGCCTCCTCGGGCAGGCCCTTCATCTTCGCCAGCGCCGAGCCGGCCAGCGTGGGCCGGTAGCTCACCGGCGCCGCGCCCGGGCGAGACGTTCGTCCCAGTCCGGGATGGCTTCCCCGATCGGCACGGTCTCCACAGTGCCGGCGAGAACCTCCTGCTGCCGCGTCTCGAACCCAGGGTCGGACAAGGCGATCGACTTCAGCCACCACCTGTGCAACAGCTCCTGCAACTGGTGGAACCGCTCAGGCCGCCGTGCCACCTCTACCGCCGACTTGTACTCGGCCAGGAACTGCGGGCGCCACTTGTCCGGCAGGGCCTCCATGATGGCCTGCGGGTCGTGCACCGTCTCATGGATCAGCTGGGCACTCATGGTGTCCAGCCTACGGCGCGAGGGCCTCGCGCGACATGCGTACCACGACTTCGAAGCCGTCGCGGGCAGGTGGCACCCGGCCTCGACGACGCCCGCGCCCAGCGCCATGGGTCCAGAAGTCGCCGTAGAGGCCCAGAGGCCGACCACGTGAGGAAGTGCGACGAACCCCGCTCCGCTTGGTGGAAAGCCCGGCGGAGCGGGCTTGGTAGCTCTCTGCTGCCGATACGGCGACCAGTCGCCCGCGAACAGCCCGCTGGCGAAGGTGGTGGTCGCTCGTCGAGGAGCTGGTCGGAGCAGCTAGAGGTCGCCGCTTCTCATATGTTCAAGGAACGCTTTCCACTCGGTGCGGCCGAACAGGTGGAAGGCTTGCTGAGGGTTCTTCGAGTCTCTGATCGCGATGCTGGTGTCACCCAGTGCTACTTCGACGCAGTCACTGCCGTTGCCGGTACTTCGGCTGCTTTTGCGCCATGCGATGTGGGTAAGACACGGCTCGGACATGTCCACCTCCGGTCCACCATTACCCAAGATCTTGGGTCATACGTGCGATCAAACGCTTTCACTACCGCGCCGGTAGCTGCCTTGTTTGACAGCGTCAATGAATGCGGTCCACTCCGCGTTGGGACAGCTCAGTACAGGGCCATCGGGGCGCTTGCTATCCCGTACCGCCACACCCAGAAGAGCCGCCCTCATCTCGACACAACCGCCCGCCTCGCCGCTGTAAGAGCTCTTGACCCAGCTGGCGTGGGCTCTTGGTCCCGTGGACATCGCGTATGTACTCCCGTGCGGATCAGCGGTCCGTGGCCTTGGCGGCGATCTGTCTGACGGATGCTCCGGGTGGAAGCGCCAAGGCCGTCAATTGGCCGAATATGAGTGTATAACGACTTACGTCCGCAGCATTTTCCAAGGCCAGCCCACTGGTCGCGAGTTCGAGGTACACCATATGAGGATCACTCGTTTCAGGGAACTCCAGCAGGTAGAAGTGGCCCTCCATCGCAGGGTGAGCGCCTATCTGGGACTGGAGGACCTGCAGGGTCACATTGGGCCTGTGGCTCAGTTCCTCCAGGTGGCGTAGCTGGGCACGCATGACGCCTGGCCCGCCCACCGGACGGTTGAGCAGTGCTTCGTCCAGGACGGCCCAGAGGCGGAGTGGATCGTCCCCCGAAAGTCGCGCCTGACGTGTCATGCGGAGGTGGACCAGTTGCTCGACCTCGTCCTCGGTGGCGGTCATGTTCATGGCTTTTATGACGCCCCGAGCGTAGGCTTCCGTCTGGAGCAGGCCAGGTATGAGCTGATCGTGATAAATGCGCAGGGCCGAAGCCTCGGCCTCCAATCCGAGGTAGAGGTCGAAACCCGCCTTGAGTGCCTGCCGGTTGGGCCACCACCAGCCACGCTGGCGTGCCTCTCGTGCCAGAGTGAGAAGGGCGGTCCGTTCATCGCCCGTCACGCCGTAGATGTCGAGAAGTACGCGCAGGTCGCCCTGTCGTGGGATGCGATCTCCCGTCTCGTAACGGCCGACCGTCGAGGCGTTGAAGGCGCCCCGCGCTCCCGGACACGTCCCAGCAGCGATACACCCTCCTCGCCTGGCTCGCGTGGGGCCTGCGTGGGCTCGACCGCACGGCCATGCTCGTCGTTCGAGGACGCGGCGAACCAGTTCTCTACCTCGTACGCGCTGATGGGAGGAAGGTCGCCATTCTCGCCGTCCAGCAGGGAGGAACGTGGCTCTTCGTCTGGGGGCCGAACACGGGGATCCGGGCCGACTGGTCACCGGGCCTGATCCGCACGATCGCTCAGGCGGCGGCGTGATGGACTCTCCGCTTCTTCTCGGGACCCTGACGGTCCCGGGCGCCGCCGAGAATGTGGCGGAGGCCCGGCGGTTTCTCATGAAGCTGCTCGGCGGAGACCACCGAGATGCCGAGACGGTCAAGCTGCTGCTCAGCGAGCTGATGGGGAACAGCATCCGCCACAGCGCGAGCGGACGCGGGGGTCTGGTCACCGTCGCGGTGCTCTACGTCGAGGGCGCGCTTCGGGTGGAGGTGGCCGACGGTGGTGGTCCGACTGTTCCGTGCCTCTGCGCCCGGGGAGAATTGGTCGAATCGGGACGCGGCATGAAGCTGGTCGACGTCATGGCGTCGCGCTGGGGGTTTGTCCGTGACCCGGTGGAGGGCGGCACGACGTGGTTCGAACTCGGCGAGACGTGGAAAGGCCCCTCTGAGTCGGCGGCGTGACCCTGCGGATGGCGCCCCACGCTTCGCAGGCCCGGTCGTTCGACGGTGTCATCGAGGAAGGCTAAAAGGTGAGCACTCCTGACTTCGATCCTTCCCACCAGATCTCTCAGCGCGATCTACGCGACCGGTCAGCAGAGATCATGGACGGTCTGGAACGCGGGGAGCGGTACGCGGTGACCCGCAACGGCCGTCACATCGGCGACCTGGTCCCCATCCGTCATGCGCGCCGGGCCGTCTCCCGGGCCGAGTTCGCCGCCGTGTCCCGCGGCATGCCAAGCCTGGACGACCGGAAGTACCGCGAGGACATGGAGCGGCATGTCGACAGCGACCTTTACGATCCCTACGACCGCGCCTACGGCAGAGGTGAGTTCGCGCAGGGCGAGCGACGGATTCCTGGGGGTCATGTGGGTGACGCCGGTCAAGGGGAGGACGGTGTGGGGGCGGCCGGCGGCGGTGAGGGCGGATGAGAAGCGCAGGGTGTGGGCGGCGATGACGTTGTCGTCGGCGAGGCCGTGGATGAGCATGAGCGGCCGTCGATGCGGATCAGCAGCTTGGCCCCCCACCGGGCGGGGATCTGCTCGATCGCCGCAGTCGGCATTTGAAGGTGATCGGCTACCGTGTTCGACCCGGCCGCAGCAGCATCGCCAGCGATTCCTCGGTATTGGCGCACCAGGCCCCCAGCCAGCGGATGGAAGCCCCAGGTCTTCTTGAACGTCGCCGCCGCGCCCTCATTGGCTGAGTACGCGGTGATGAGCGTGGCATCGATGTCGATGACCACCCGTCCACTCAGCACCTTCCCCGCCACGACCGTCACGGGAAGCCTGCCTCGGTGGCGTCGATCAACGCCCAGACGTGTTTGCGGGCCTTTGCCCGCGCCCGGGCGATCCGCCTGGCTGGCACCGCATCGGCCTCGATCGGTTCCAGCGTGCGGCGCACCGTCGAGTCCGAGGGCGGTGCCCCGAACACCTCGGCCTGATGGGCCGGCACGCTGATCTGCCGCATGCTCGTGGCCCCCAGCACGATCGCCACCGCGAGCTGGACCAGCACCACACCCTTGTCCCACAGGGGACAGGCTCCCAGCCGGGCGAAGACCGTCCCGAGTTCGGCGGTCAGGCCACTCTGATCAGCGCACTTGCGCAGTAAGACGGCTCCGGCATGGCCAAGGAGTCCCTTGGCGTCCCCGGCGACAGACAGCCAGTAGTCCCATCGCATACATGAGGGGCCCGTTAGGTGCACCTGAACCTTCTGCAAAATGTGATCTAGACACTTGCATCCTTGCAGATCATGTGCACCTTCATCATTTCGATGATCTTGCCCGGCCTTCACGCTGAATAGCGGAGGCTAATCCCCCTCCTCCCCGCCAGGCCGGAGCTGGCCACCGCCCAAACCCGAACCCGCCGTATCCAGCATCCGCTCGGGGCAGAGGCTGTACAGTTCTTCGGCGGCCTCCATGCAGGACGTGCCACGCCACCCCATCACCGCCGACGGCAAACGCCGACACCCCAAACCTAATAACCGTGACAAGGCACAAACCCGGTCGAACCCGACGCCACAGCGGTGCTGGTTTCTGAAAGCGCCATAACACATACATGGCCACGAGCTACGGCCCTCGCGTCACAGTCGGTGATTGCCGTAGCGCGCTAAGCGATTTCTACCCCGGCTGCGACGGCCACGGCACGACATAACAGCGTTTCATTTCGCAGGACAAACGGACCCCACCGCGGCCGCCGCCCCTACGGCCGACTCGCCGCGTTCCAGGAAAGATCATGCTCTAGCGAGTGATTCTTGTCATATTGCTTCAAGATCACCGTGATGCTCTGATCGATTG
>NZ_JBFBCI010000048.1:0-66901 GCF_040683095.1 Sphaerisporangium sp. NPDC051017 | reverse complement strand
ACATAAAGCAGACGTAAAGCACTACAAACGCACCCATAGTGATCAAGGTCAGGAGAAGTGTCAATGCGCTTTTCGTCAGGAGCCCCATACAGATCGTCACAGAAGCCGAGTAACCGCAGGTCCGTCATCTGACAGGAGCGAGCATCCGCGGATGAGCTTTTCTCGACCGACGGGGTGCCATCGGTCTCGGAGAGCCATTAGTTACCCGGCGCGTCGCCGAACCTTAACCCGAATACGCCGGGCGTAAACCTGTTCGCGGCGGACGTGAACCCGTATCGCAGGGGTGGACTCAGTCATCCAGAAACCAGGCCGCCACTCGGACGGGGCCTTTCCCGGATCGGCTCTGGGACGCGAAGACTCTGACCTGGCGATCGTTGATTTCGCCCGTCACGCCCAGAACCGTTTCGCCGGGTTCTGCCTGCTCCTGGGCTTCGCGCGCCGAAACCGGCGTCCACGCGGGAGGGACGAACGACCGCATGGCGTCCTCTATTGACGTGTTGGGCAGTTCGACCTCTATCCACGCGCCAGCTTCGTCTGGTTCGCAGCCGAGACGGCCGCCCATGTCGTCAGGACGCGTCGACGGCAGGAGCGGTGCGATCTCATTCGCCAACGCGTCGCTGTCGGCGATGCTCTGCGACACACACGCCGGGTCGGGTGTCATGGTCAGGTTGTCCAGCAACGCCCTCGCGCGGATGACGGCCAACACTCCCGTACCGACGACCACGATGAACGCCGCCGCGACGATGATCCGCACCGTACGCAAGCTCATTACGCGCAGACCTCGCAGGTCATCGTCAACCACCCGATTCCGTGGGCAGCGATCTATTTCAGCGAGTAAGAAATCTGCTCTTCCTCCCTTCTCATCGGCCGGCTCCCCCGAGGGTCACGCCGGAAGCCATGACGGCCACCACGGGGGGATGTTGTCCGGTGGGCACAGGCCGCTATCGCCGGGGTAGCCGTCGAGGGTGCCGAGGGTCTCGAAGTCGTGGAGGACGAGCAGGAAGGGACCGGCGAGGGCCACCGCGATCGCCAGGACGCTGAAGATCGCGCGGGTGACCTTCCAGCGGCCCAGCGGCGACCAGAGGGCGAGCGGGTTGAACAGCAGGGACGCGATCGCCGAGACCAGCGCGACGACCGGGAAGTGCAGCATCCGCGCGGGGAGGAGGAACATGAGCTCCAACTGATGTGGGGGCTCCCACCCGGCGTCGCAGTAGGCACGGCCCTGTGCGACCAGGTAGTTGTCGACCCACGCGCCACCGACGGCCCACACCAGGGCGATCACGACCACCATGCCGCAGCCGAGCGCCTGTGTGGCCGCTCCGAGCCTCGTGCGCGAGATCCTGAGCGACGTCCGCGCGCTTCTCGTCACGGCGATGACGCACCTCCCGTAAGTTCATCACAGAGCACCCGTCCTCCCCCACGAGCATCTCCAGCCCTACTTCTCCGATCGTGCGCGGTGGCGGGGCGTTGCCGGTTCGTTATGGGATCGCGGGGGCGAACGCGTTGGCCGTACCCTGCGCGTTGACGTGAGCGGGGGGCACGGCATCCTGTGGCAGGCGTAAAAATCAGTACGAACGGTGTGAACGGCATGAGCAGTAGCGAACTTAACGGCATCCCCCTGACCCGCGACTTCGAGAACGGCGGGGTGTCGTTCTGGTACCGGCAGATCGGGCTGCCCGCTCGCCGTGCCGCGCTGCCCGGGCCACGGGACTACGACGTGGCCATCGTGGGCGGCGGCTACACCGGCATGTGGACCGCGTACTACCTGAAGAAGGCCCAGCCCGACCTGCGGATCGCGATCCTGGAGAAGGAGTTCGCCGGGTTCGGCGCCTCCGGCCGCAACGGCGGATGGCTGTCGGCGGAGTTCGCCGGGTCGCGGGAGCGGCACGCGGCGGCACGCGGGCGCCAGGCGATGATCGACCTCCAGCACGCGATGTTCCACGCCGTGGACGAGGTGATCGAGGTCACCCGCGCGGAGGGCATCGAGGCCGACGTCCACAAGGGCGGCCTGGTGCACGTGGCGACCAATCCCGCGCAGAACCGGCGCATGCACGCGGAGCTGGCCGACCTGCGTACCTGGGGCTTCGGCGAGCAGGACATGCGCCTGCTGAGCCGCGAGGAGCAGGAGGAGCGCATCAGCGTCGCCGGCGCGCTGTCGGCGATGTACAGCCCGCACTGCGCCCGCATCCAGCCCGCCAAGCTGGCGACCGGCCTGGCCAACACCGTGGAGGCGCTCGGCGTCGACGTGTTCGAGGGCACGACGGTGACCGAGATCCGCCCGAGGAACGGGAAGGGCAGGGCCGAGGCGGTGACCAGGAAGGGAACGGTCACCGCCGACTACGTGATCCGCGCGACCGAGGGGTTCACCGCGAGCATCAAGGGCCAGCACCGCCAGTGGCTGCCCATGAACAGCTCGATGATCGTCACCGAGCCGCTGCCGGACGAGGTGTGGGAGCGCATCGGCTGGCGGGACCGGGAACTGCTCGGCGACGAGGCGCACGCGTACTGCTACGCGCAGCGGACCGCCGACGGGCGCATCGCCATCGGCGGCCGGGGCGTGCCGTACCGCTTCGGCTCGCGGACGGACGTGCGCGGCGCCACGCAGCCCCGGACGGTGGCGGCGCTGCGCGCGATCCTGACCACGCTGTTCCCTGCCACGGCCGGGGCGAGGATCCAGCACGCGTGGTGCGGCGTGCTGGGCGTCCCCCGCGACTGGTGTTCGACCGTCCACCTGGACCACGCGACCGGCCTCGGCTGGGCGGGCGGCTACGTGGGCAGCGGCGTCACGACCACCAACCTGGCCGGGCGCACGCTGCGCGACCTGGTGCTGCGCCGCGACACCGAGCTGACGGCGCTGCCCTGGGTGGGGCGCCAGGTGCGCCAGTGGGAGCCGGAGCCGCTGCGCTGGATCGGCGTCCAGATGATCTACACGCTGTTCCGCGCGGCCGACCGCCACGAGCACGCGCAGATGAGGCGCACGTCGGCCTACGCCCGCGTCGCGAACATCATCTCGGGCCGCTGACGCTCATGGCCGGCGCCCTTCCCCGGAGGGGCGCCTCGCTCCTCTTGCGCGATCGGCGTGCCGTGCGTTCCGCCATGGGTGGGGAACGCGCCGACGAGCCGCGCTCAGAGCAGGGAGTCGACCGCCACGGCGAGGAACAGCAGCGCCAGGTAGGCGTTGGACCAGTGGAAGAAGCGCATCGGACGGAGGGCGACACCGGTCTTGCCGGCGTTGACCCTGCCGAGCAGCCGGTAGACCTCGAACAGGCACACCGCGCCGAGGACGGCCGCGACGATGCCGTACACCGGCGTCGTGCCGGCGATCGGCCACAGCAGCAGCGAGCAGATCACGGTGGCCCAGGTGTAGGCGATGCACTCGACCACCACGCGCCGCTCGGTGGCGACGACCGGCAGCATCGGGACCGCGGCGGCGGCGTAGTCCTCGCGGTAGCGCATGGCCAGCGTCCAGGTGTGCGGGGGCGTCCAGAAGAACACCACTCCGAACAGGACCACCGGCGCCCAGTCGACCCGTCCGGTGATGCCGGCCCAGCCGATCAGCACGGGCATGCAGCCGGCGATGCCGCCCCACACGACATTCTGCGGCGTGCGGCGCTTGAGCACCAGCGAGTACACGAGGACATAGAAGAGGATCGCGGCGAGCGAGAGCCCGGCGGCGAGGGTGTTCACGGTGAGCGCCAGGCCCAGCGTCGACAGCGCCCCGAGCACGATGCCGAAGATCAGCGCGTTCCTCGGCGCGACCGCCGCCATCGCCAGCGGGCGGCGGCGGGTGCGGCGCATGGTCGCGTCGATGTCCCGGTCGATGTAGCAGTTCAAGGCGTTGGCGCTGCCCGCGGACAGGGTGCCGAAGACCAGCGTGGCCACGGCGGTCCAGAGAGGCGGGAAGCCCCGCGCGGCGAGGAACATCACCGGGAGCGTCGTGATCAGCAGCAGCTCGATGATCCGCGGCTTGGTCAGCGCGACGTACGCGCGCACGACCGCGAGCGGCGATCGGCGGGCGCCGGCGAGCGGGACGGCCGGCGGCTTTGTCGTGAGCACCGTCAAGGCGCTTCCAGCGGGAGCGGGGTCAACGCGTAACCTCTATTAGAGCGGTCCGTGATTGCGGGCATGAGCCAGACTTCGAGGACTCACTGTAGTGCGGGGAGTCGCCGGTCCCGGCATCGGGGGCGAATGCCACCTGGGCGAGTGGCCCGGTGGGAGGTTCGCCGGCCCCGGCGGGCGGCCCTGCCGCGAGCCCTCGGGGTGGGCGTGCCGTCCGTGGCGCGGATCGCGTTCCATACCGCTTCTCGAGGGGATGGAACTAACGATGTGAGCCCCACATTGCCCGGTCACAGGTTAGACGCAGGTTGCATCTACGGTATGGGGAACGACCCATTAAGGTCCGGTGTGGGGAGGAACGACCAGACCGGACGGGCCGCAGAGCCGAGCCGGCGCCTTATAGCCAATAGGAGATCGAGCAGTTGAGCAGCGAACTCGTGCCAGACCTTGAGTGGAGCGACCTCGATCGGCGCACCGTCGACGTCATACGCGCCCTGTCCATGGACGCGGTCGAGAAGGCGGGCTCGGGCCACCCGGGCACCGCGATGAGCCTTGCCCCGGCCGCGTACCTACTGTTCCAGCGCGTCCTGCGCCATGACCCCACCGATCCGGCGTGGGTGGGGCGTGACCGCTTCGTCCTGTCCGCCGGGCACTCCAGCCTGACCCTTTACATCCAGCTCTTCCTCTCCGGCTACGGACTGACCCTCGACGACCTCGCGTCGCTGCGCCAGTGGGGCAGCCTGACGCCCGGCCACCCGGAGCATGGGCACACGCTCGGCGTCGAGACCACCACGGGCCCTCTCGGCCAGGGCATCGGCAACGCCGTCGGCATGGCGATGGCCCAGCGCCGCGAGCGCGGCCTGTTCGACCCGGACGCCGCGCCGGGTGAGAGCCCGTTCGACCACCGCGTCTGGTGCATCGCCTCCGACGGTGACATCGAGGAGGGCATCAGCCACGAGGTGAGCTCGATCGCGGGCCACCAGAAGCTCGGCAACCTCAACGTCATCTACGACGCCAACCACATCTCGATCGAGGACGACACCGCGATCGCGCTGTCGGAGGACGTCGCCAAGCGGTACGAGGCCTACGGCTGGCACGTGATCAGCGTGGACTGGACCGAGACGGGCGAGTACGTCGAGAACGTCGAGAAGCTGTATGAGGCGTACCGCGCGGCGGCGGCCGAGACCGAGCGCCCGACGCTGATCAAGCTCCGCACGATCATCGGCTGGCCGGCGCCGAACAAGCAGAACACCGGCAAGATCCACGGGTCGGCGCTGGGCGCGGACGAGGTCGCCGCCACCAAGGAGATCCTCGGCCTGGACCCGTCCAAGAGCTTCATCGCCCCGGACGACGTCGTCGCCCACGCCCGCGAGGTCGCCGAGCGCGGCCGGGCCCTGCACGCGAAGTGGAACGAGACGTTCGATGAGTGGCGGTCGGAGTACCCGGAGAACGCCGAGCTGTTCGACCGCGTGATCGTGCGCAAGCTGCCCGCGGGCTGGGAGGAGGCCCTGCCGGTCTTCGAGGCTGGCAAGTCCATGGCGACGCGCAAGGCGTCGGGCACCGTGCTGACCGCGCTGGCGCCGGTGCTGCCGGAGCTGTGGGGCGGCTCGGCCGACCTGGCGGAGTCGAACAACACGACCATGGAGGGCGAGCCGTCCTTCATCCCGGAGGAGTACCAGACCAAGGCCTTCCCCGGGAACCGGTACGGCCGCACGCTGCACTTCGGCATCCGCGAGCACGGCATGGGCTCGATCCTCAACGGCATCGCCCTGCACAACGGCACCCGGCCCTACGGCGGCACCTTCCTGGTCTTCAGCGACTACATGCGCCCGGCCGTGCGCCTGGCGGCCCTGATGGGCCTGCCGGTGACCTACATCTGGACGCACGACTCGATCGGCCTCGGCGAGGACGGCCCGACCCACCAGCCGGTGGAGCACCTGTGGGCGCTGCGCGCGATCCCGGGCCTGGACGTGGTGCGGCCCGCCGACGCCAACGAGACCTCGGCCGCGTGGAAGGCCGTCCTGGAGCACACCGACCGCCCGGCGGCGCTGGCGCTGACCCGTCAGAACCTCCCGGTCTACGAGGGGTCGTCCGACTTCGAGAAGGTCGCCAAGGGCGGCTACATCCTGGAGGAGGCGTCCACCGGGCAGCCGGCCGTGGTCATCATCGGCACGGGCAGCGAGGTCGAGCTGGCCGTGGACGCGCGCCGCATCCTGGAGGACGAGGGCATCCCGGCCCGCGTGGTCTCCATGCCGTGCGTGGAGTGGTTCAACGCGCAGGACGACGCCTACAAGCAGCTGGTCCTTCCTCCGTCCGTCAGGGCGCGGGTCGCGGTGGAGGCGGGAATCGCGCTCGGCTGGCGGGAGTTCGTAGGGGAGGAAGGTGAGGTCGTGAGTCTCGAGCACTTCGGCGCGTCGGCGCCGTACAAGACGTTGTACGAGCAGTTCGGCCTCACCGCCGAACGTGTGGCGGCCGCCGCCAAGGGCAGCCTCGCCAGGACCGGGGCCGACCAGGGTCACACCACCGGAAACTAGAGGACTCACCGTCATGAGCGAAAACCTGAAGCGCCTAACCGAGCAGGGCGTGTCGATCTGGCTGGACGACATCAGCCGCGAGCGCCTGCGCACCGGCGACCTGCAGTCGCTGATCCGCGACAAGTACGTCACCGGTGTCACCTCCAACCCCACGATCTTCGCCTCCGCCCTGAGCAAGGGCGACGCCTACGACACCCAGCTTCGCGACCTGGCCGTGCGCGGCGTGGACGTCGGCGAGGCGATCCGGGCGATCACGACCTTCGACATCCGCTGGGCGGCCGACGTCCTGCGGCCGGTCTTCGACGCCACAGGTGGGACGGACGGCCGGGTGTCCATCGAGGTGGACCCGCGCCTGGCCACCGAGGCGGCCGAGAAGACGGTCGCGGAGGCCCGGGCCCTGTGGTGGCTGGTCGACCGCCCGAACGTCCACATCAAGATCCCCGCGACGCTGCCGGGGCTGCCGGCGATCACGCAGACCCTCGCCGAGGGGATCAGCGTGAACGTGACGCTGATCTTCTCGCTGGAGCGCTACCGCGCGGTCATGGACGCCTGGCTGACCGGCCTGGAGCAGGCGAAGGCCGCGGGCCTGGACCTGTCGAAGATCGAGTCGGTGGCGTCCTTCTTCGTCAGCCGGTTCGACACCGAGATCGACAAGCGCCTGGACAAGATCGGCACGCCGGAGGCGCTGGAGCTGAAGGGCAAGGCGGCCGTCGCCAACGCCCGCCTGGCGTTCGCGGCGTACGAAGAGGTCATGAACAGCCCGCGCTGGCAGGCGCTGAAGGCGGCCGGGGCCCGCCCGCAGCGGCCGCTGTGGGCGTCCACGGGCGTCAAGAATCCCGAGTACCCCGACACCATGTACGTCGACCGGCTCGTCACCTCCGGCACGGTCAACACCATGCCGGAGAAGACGCTCGACGCGGCCGCCGATCATGGGAACATCGACGGCGACACCGTCCGGCCGCACTACGAGCAGGCGTGGAACACCATGGCCGCGCTCAAGCAGGCCGGCATCGACTACGACGACGTGGTGAGGGCACTGGAGGACGAAGGCGTCGAGAAGTTCGTCACCTCGTGGAACGAGCTGCTCGGGACCGTCGAGTCCGAGCTCAAGAAGGCGAGCTGAGCGTCCGGCGGCTCGGACCTGGTTCCCGGCGGCGCGCCGGGTAGGCCCTCGGCCTACCCGGCGCCCGCGGGAGTACCGCGCGGCGCCTCGGCAGGCCCGCCCTCGTGCGAGGAGACACCTTTAAGGATGGATATGTCTGTAACGTTCGGTGACGAGGCCGTAGCCACGGAGGCTTCCGAGGCCGTGCGGAGGCTCGCCGAGGAGGGCGTCCCCGAGGCGCTGTCCACCGGCGACGCGGCGTTGTGGGGGCCGGAGGCCGAGAGCGAGGCGCGGATACGCCTCGGCTGGCTCGACCTGCCCACCACCTCGCGCGAGTTGCTGCCCGAGATCACCAAACTGGTCGAGCGCGCCCAGGCCGAGAGCCTGGAGCACGTCGTGCTGGCGGGCATGGGAGGCTCCTCCCTGGCCCCCGAGGTCATCTGCGCCACGGCCGACGTACCGCTCACCGTTCTCGACACCACCGACCCCGGCCAGGTGCGGCGCGCGCTCGCCGACCGCCTGGACCGCACGATCCTCGTCGTGTCCAGCAAGAGCGGCTCGACGATCGAGACCGACAGCCACCGCCGCGTCTACGAGAAGGCGTTCCGCGACGCCGGCATCGACCCGGCCGACCGCATCGTCGTGGTCACCGACCCCGGCTCTCCCCTGGAGCAGCTCGCGATCGAGTCCGGGTACACCGTCATCCTGGCCGACCCGAACGTCGGCGGCCGCTACAGCGCGCTGACCGCGTTCGGCCTGGTACCGAGCGCGCTGGCCGGGGTGGAGGTCGCGCGGCTCCTCGACGACGCCGCCGAGGTGCGTCCGCGTCTGGCCGAGGGCTCCGAGGCCAACCCCGGCCTGACGCTCGGCGCCGCGCTCGGCACCGCCGCCCTCGCCGGGAGCGACAAGCTCGTCTTGGAGGACGGCCTCTCCCCCATCAACGGGCTTCCCGACTGGATCGAGCAGCTCATCGCCGAGTCCACCGGCAAGCAGGGCAAGGGCATCCTGCCCGTCGTCGGCGCCGACCCGACCGAGGCCGAGGACGAGATCGTCGCCGGCGTCGACACCGAGGGGCACGTGCAGCTCGACGGCCCGCTCGGCGCCCAGTTCCTCATCTGGGAGTACGCCACCGCCGTCGCCGGGCGGCTGCTCGGCATCAACCCCTTCGACCAGCCGAACGTCGCCGAGTCGAAGGAGAACACCGCCCGCATCCTGAGCGAGTCCGGCGACGGCCCGCTGCCCACGGGCACGCCGGCGCTGGTGGACGGGCCGGTGGAGGTGTACGGCGAACTCCCCGCGCACGTCAAGGACCTCGCTGGGGTGTTCACCCACCTGCTGGAGCAGATCCCCGACCGCGGCTACCTGGCGATCCTGGCCTTCCTGGACCGCGAGGCCGCGTTCGACGTGCCGGTGCCGCCGGAGGCGTCGTTCGAGGAGATCACCGACATCTGGGCCGCGCACGACCCGGCCAGCCTGCAGGGGCTGTTGTCGATCAGAACCGAGCGTCCGGTCACCTTCGGGTGGGGTCCCCGCTACCTGCACTCGACCGGGCAGTACCACAAGGGCGGCCCGCAGAACGGCGTGTTCCTGCAGATCACCGGCGCCGTCGAGGAGGACCTCGAGGTGCCCGGCAAGCCGTACACCCTGGGAAGGCTGCAGCTCGCGCAGGCGCTCGGCGACCTCGACGCGCAGCGAGGGCGGGGACGTCCGGCCCTGCGCCTCCACCTCACCGATCGCAAGGCCGGCGTCAGGCACCTGCTCGACGCCGCACGGGAGGTTTGATGAACGCCAGCGAGCGGCCGGGCCCGGCCTCCGAGAACGGCACGGCGCGACCCGCCGAACCGGCCGGGGGCCCGTCGGCGGACGTGCTCGCCCGCGCGGCGCACGAGGCGGCGCGCGCGCAGGAACCCTCGACCGCCTCCGACGAGGCCGTGACCGCCGAGGAGGCCGTGACCGCCGTGACCACGTCCACCACCCTGGAGGTCGCCGAGGCCAACCCGCTGCGCGACCCGCGCGACAAGCGGCTGCCGCGGGTGGCCGGGCCGTGCGTGCTGGTCATCTTCGGCGTGACGGGCGACCTCGCGCGGCGCAAGCTACTGCCGGCGATCTACGACCTGGGCAACCGCGGGCTGCTCCCGCCGGGGTTCTCCCTGGTCGGGTTCGCCCGGCGCGACTGGGCCGCGCAGGACTTCGCCAAGATCACTCACGACGCGGTCAAGGAGCACGCGCGCACGCCCTTCCGCGAGGAGGTCTGGAAGCAGATCTGTGAGGGCCTGCACTTCGTGCCCGGCGCCTTCGACGACGACGGGGCCTTCGACGCGCTGTCGATGGTGCTGAAGGAGATCGACGAGACCCGGGGCACGGGCGGCAACTACGCCTTCTACACCTCGACGCCGCCGAAGTACTTCCCGTTGATCATCGAGCAGCTCAAGCGCACCGGCCTGCACAGGCCGTCGCCCGGGGCGTGGCGCCGCATCGTGATCGAGAAGCCGTTCGGCCACGACCTGAAGACCGCCCAGGAGCTGAACGCGGTCGTCGACTCGGCCTTCAGGCCGGACTCGGTGTTCCGCATCGACCACTACCTGGGCAAGGAGACCGTCCAGAACATCCTGGCGCTGCGGTTCGCCAACACGCTGTGGGAGCCGATCTGGAACCGCGGCTACGTCGACCACGTGCAGATCACGATGGCCGAGGACATCGGCGTCGGCGGCCGGGCAGGGTACTACGACGGCATCGGCGCGGCCAGGGACGTCATCCAGAACCACCTGCTGCAGCTCATGGCGCTGGTGGCCATGGAGGACCCGACCGCGTTCGGCGCGGCGGCGCTGCGCCGTGAGAAGGAGAAGGTCCTGGAGGCCGTCACCCTCCCCGAGGACATGAGCCTGGCCACGGCCATCGGCCAGTACACCGCCGGGTGGCAGGGCGGCGTCCCGGCCAAGGGCTTCCTGGAGGAGGACGGCATCCCGCCGGACTCCAGGACCGAGACCTACGCCGCCGTCAAGCTGGAGATCGCCAACCGGCGCTGGGCGGGCGTCCCGTTCTACCTGCGCACCGGCAAGCGGCTCGGCAGGCGCATGACCGAGGTGGCCGTGATGTTCCAGCGGGCGCCGCACCTGCCGTTCAGTAAGACCGACACCGAGATCCTGGGGCAGAACGCCCTGGTGATCCGCATCCAGCCGGACGAGGGCATCACGGTGCGCTTCGGCTCGAAGGTGCCGGGCACCGCCATGGAGGTCCGGGACGTCAACATGGACTTCGCCTACGGCGAGGCGTTCCTGGAGTCGTCCCCCGAGGCCTACGAGCGGCTGCTGCTGGACGTGCTCATCGGCGACCCGCCGCTGTTCCCGCACCAGCGCGAGGTCGAGTTGCAGTGGATGATCCTCGACCCGATCGAGCGGTTCTGGGCCGAGAGCGGCCGGCGTCCGGAGGGCTACTCGGCCGGCACGGGCGGCCCGGCCTCGGCCGACGAGATGATGGCCCGCGACGGGCGCGTCTGGAGGCGGCTGTGACCGTTGTTTCCGCTGTGATCCGTCCCGCCGGCTCTTGGGAGGCGCTGTGACCAGTTTCCTGATGGGGAGCACCACGGCCTCCGAGATCGCCGCGCAGCTCACCCGCCTGCGCCACCAGGTGGGCGCGCCCGCCGTCGGCATGGTGCTCACCGTCGTCGTGGTGTGCGACGAGAGCAACCAGTACGACGCGGTCCGCGCCGTGTCCGAGGCCTCGCGCGAGCACCCGTCCCGTATCCTCGCGGTCATCCCGAGAGAGCGCGAGGAGGCGACCCGCCTGGACGCGGAGATCCGGGTCGGGGAGCTGACGACGGGCGAGGTCGTCCTGCTCCGCCTGTACGGCGAGCTCACCGAGCACGCGGACTCCGTACTGGCCCCGCTGCTGCTCACCGACATCCCCGTGGTGGTGTGGTGGCCCGGCGACGCGCCGCACGCCCCCGGCAAGGACCCGGTCGGCGTCTACGGCCAGCGCCGCGTCACCGACGCCCGCTCCGCCCCCGACGCCGTGTCGGCGATCAAGTCGCGCATCCACGGCTACACGCCCGGCGACACCGACCTGGCGTGGACGCGCATCACGCCCTGGCGCAGCCTGCTGGCCGCCGCGTTCGACCAGCCGGTCGGCAAGGTGCTGGACGGCTACGTCGAGGCCGAGCCCGGCCACCCGAGCGCCCGCCTGCTGGCGGTTTGGCTGTCGGGCAAGCTGGACGCGCCGATCCACGTGACCGAGTCCAAGGGCCCGGGCCTCACGGCGGTGCGGCTGCGGACGCGGGACGGCGAGGTCGCCGTCGAGCGGCACGACTCGCGGACCGCCACCCTGAAGCGGCCCGGGCAGCCGGACCGCCAGGTGGCGCTGGCCCGCAGGCCGACCGCCGACCTCCTGGCCGAGGAACTGCGGCGCCTCGACCCCGACGAGGTGTACGAGGAGACGATCAGGGGCGTCGCCGGGTACGACGGCTTCTGAGCTCATGGTGGGCGCGTCCCGGCGTCCGTCCCGCGAGCATGGGACGGACGCCGGGACGTCTCCCGTCTCGCCGGGGCATCTTCGGCTTCATAAGGTTGGCGACATTCGTAAGGTTCGTAAGGACGGTTCTTCTCGTGAGTGTTCCCACGGTCCTGGTCCATCGGGACGCCGACGTGCTGGCCAAAGCCGTCGCCGCGCGCCTGATCACCGGCCTCGCCGACGCCGTGGCGGCCCAAGGGTCGGCGCACCTGGTGCTGACCGGCGGCACCATCGGGATCGCCTCGCTGGCGGAGGTCGCGGCCAACCCGGCGCACGACGCGGTGGAGTGGCCGCGCCTGGACATCTGGTGGGGTGACGAGCGCTTCCTGCCCACGGGCGACGCCGAGCGCAACGAGACCGGGGCCCGCCGGGCGCTGCTCGACCACGTCGACGCCGACCCGCAGCGCGTGCACCCCATCCCCGGGCCGGACTCCGGCCTGACCGCGGAGGAGTCCGCCGATCTGTACGCCGAGGAGCTGCGCAAGGCGTCCAGGCCCGAGGACCACGGGCCGGTGCCGTCGTTCGACATCCTGATGCTGGGCCTCGGCCCGGATTCGCACGTCGCCTCGCTGTTCCCCGAGATGCCCGCCCTGTACGACGAGCGCCCGGTGGTCGCGGTGCACGGCGCGCCCAAGCCGCCGCCGACGCGCATCTCGATGACGCTGCCGACGATCCAGGCGGCGCGTGAGGTGTGGGTGGTCGCGGCGGGCGAGGAGAAGGCGGGAGCCGTCCGGCTGGCCCTGCAGGGGGCCGGGACGTTCCAGGTGCCGGCCGCCGGCGCGCGTGGCCGGGTGCGGACGATGTTCCTGCTCGACCGGGCCGCCGCGTCCAAGATCCCGCCGGACCTGGGCCGTCCCGCCTCCCCCTGACCCCGGATCTGGGCCGCGCGCCCTCGACGCCGTGCTCGCCGGGGATGTCAATGGCAGATTTCCCGGGACTCAGCCGTAGATGGCGCAGAGCAGGCGATTGTCGCCGTTCTGCCACAGGATGCCGATCTCCCCGAAACCCGCCTCGCGCAGCGCGTCGACGTGGATCGACAGGTCGAGGGACTCCGAGCCGTGGTGGTCCGCGGCCGCGACCCTGCGCTCCCGCTCGTCGCGCAGGCCGCTCAGCACCGGGTCGGCGGCGGTCGCGTCCCACCACTGGCGCCAGTCCTCGGGCATGCCGCCGGCGAAGCGCCTCTGGGTCGCCCGGTCGTGAAGCGCGCGCTCCAGCTTGGCCAGGCCCGGCGAGACGTCGCCGACCGCGAGGTGGTCGCCGTTGAGGAACAGGCCGCCCGGACGCAGCACCGTGGTCAGCTCGGCGAACATCGCGCGCAGCCCTTCCGCGGACAGCCAGTGCAGGGCCGTCGTGCTCACCGCCACGTCCACCGGGCGCGGCAGGCCTAGGGACGCGGCCCACCCCGGCCGGCGCAGGTCGGCGTCGGCGAAGCGCAGGCCGGGACGTCCGGCGTGAGCGGCCCCGCCGAGGGCCAGCAGCAGCGGGTCGGCGTCGACGGCCACGACGGTGGCCTCGGGGAGCCGGTCGAGCAGGCGGGCCGAGAGCGATCCGGGGCCGCAGCCGAGGTCGAGCACGAGCGGGTCGGGCCGCCCTGCGCCCGCCTCGACGGCGTCGATCAGCGCGGTGAAACGCTCCTCGCGGTCGGGCAGGTAGCCCTCCTGCTGGCGGTCCCAGCGAGCGATCCAGTCCTGTGCCGTCGTCCGCGTGAGAATGGACACGTAAGCCTCCAAGTAACTGTCGTCTATCCTTTAGATAGTGACAGCGTAGAACCGAAGGATGTAACCGGTCAAGTGAACTTCAACAGTCACTCCGATGCCGTGGTGGCGGTGGCGGCATCCCTGGTGAACACGCTGACCCCGGGCGAGGCCCGCGGCCGGGCGTACGCGCTCCCCCGCGAGGGCCCGGCGCGGCGCGCGGCGGCGGGCGAGGCGCTGGGCGCCGGGGGCAGGCGCCCCCGGGAGGTCACCGATGCCGAAGCCCTGGCGCTCGCCGAGGTCGCGGCCGAACTGCGCGTCGTCTTCCAGGCCGTCGACGCCGGGGACGTCGACACCGCCGCCCTCCAGGTCAACCGGCTGCTCGACCGCACCCAGGCGCGCCCCCACCTGGAGCGGCACGACGGCGAGCCCTGGCACCTGCACTTCCACGGCAAGGGCGAGGCCCCCGGCGAGGACTGGGCCGCGGCGTGCGCGACCGGCCTCGCCATCGTGCTCGGCGGCGAGCTGTACGACCGGCTCGGCGTCTGCACCGCCCCGCACTGCGACCGGGTCTACGTCGACACCTCGCGCAACGGCACCCGCCGCTTCTGCTCGACGTCCTGCCAGAACCGGGTCAAGACCGCGGCCTTCCGCGCCCGCGCGGGCCGCCCCTGACCTCGGCGGAATCTTCCCTCGATCACACATAGTGTTGGATCTTGCACGATGGGAAAGGGAGAGGAGGGGTGCGGATCAGCGCCGTGAGGTTCCAAGGGGGAAGAAGTGGCTATACGGAGTGCGAGACGTACGCGGATCATCGCGGTGCCCGCCACCGCGGCGATCCTGACGGTGACGCTGGCGGGCGGCTGCGGCGGCAAATCCGCGACCATGACTCCGGACGCCGCGGTGAACACCGGCCCGGCGGTGGCCACCGGCCCGGCGGCGGTGGCCGGCAGCCCGGCGGCGGTGGCCGGCAGCCCGGCGGCGGCACCGACGGCGACCGGCGGGGACTCCGAGTACAACGGCGCGTGCCCGACCGAAGGCAACGCGCGGCCGTTCGCCAAGACCCGTTTCGCCCTGCACGCGGGCCTCGCGCTCGGCGCGTTCCACCGCTACATCTACAAGCCCCTGCGCGCCGGCGGGTTCAAGGAGGGCGCCGAGAAACGCAAGCGCACGTTCCTCAAGGCCGCGATCGCGGGCGCGTTCGCGCTGCACGAACTGAAGGTCGCCAAGGGCTTCGCCGCGGCCAACCCCACGCTGTGCAAGGCCGTCGAGGGCGTGAGCAGGAAGTTCCAGAGCCTCACCGACAAGCTCAAGGGCGGGACCGCCGGCGAACACGACCTCGACGCCAGCAAGACGTCCATGGACGGTCTGCAGAAGGACGCGAGCAAGACCGGTTTCAACTTCAAGGAGCAGAACGTCACCATTCCGGGGGCGAGCTGACCGGCCCCGGCGCTTCGCGCAGCGTCCGGCGGGGCTTCGCGCCTCGCCGGCCCCTCCGGCCGTTCTCGCGTCAGCCGAGCCGGGAGTAGAAGATGCGCTCGCTCCCGGCCCACCAGGGGGCTCCGGTCGACGCGACGAAGAGCTAAGGTGTCGGGCACACCGACCGGGAACCCGACCGCTGGTGGACCGACCATGCAGGCGGCTACTCCGTGTGCAGTCAAACCGGGTGCAGCAAGAAGGTAAACCTTGCAGCTGCACGCACCAGACCCCGCTCGGGTCGGCCGAACAGTCCCGTCGGCCGCAGCCGGGCTGATCCGAACGACAGACCCTAGTCGACCCTGACCAGGTACTTGCCCCGCACCCCGCCCGCCTCCAGTGCGCGGTGCGCCGCCGCTGTCTCCTCCAGGGGGAAGACCGTGTCCACCGCCGGCCGCATCTTCCCCTTCCCCACCTGGCGGGCGAGGTCGTCGAGGAGAGCACGTCGAGGGTTGCCGCTGAAGAAGCGCACCCTGCCACGACCGTGTACGGCGCTCGCCGCGATGGAGCCCAGCCAGGCGGCGGGCCGCGTCAGGTCGACGGCGACGGTGACCATGCGTCCGCCGGGCCTCAGCAGCCGCCGGAAGGTACTAAGGTCGGTGCCCACCGTGTCGAGGACCACGTCGAACAGGCCCAGTTCCGCCGGGGACACGGTCCGGTGGTCGACGGCGTGGTGAGCACCGAGCGTGCGGACGAAATCGAGGTTGGCGGCCCGGGTCAGCGCCGTGACCTCGGCGCCGTACGCCTGTCCCAACTGGACGGCGGCGTTGCCGACACCGCCCGCCGCGCCCCGCACCAGCAGCCGTTCGCCTGGGCGCAGCGCGGCCTTGTCGCGCAGGGCCGTGACGGCCGTGGTGCCCGTCACCGGCAGCGCGGCAGCGGCCACGAGGTCCAGCCCGTCCGGCACCCGGCCGAGCCGCTCGGGCCGCACCGTCACGTACTCGGCGGCGCTGCGAAATCCCGAGACGCGGCCCACGATGCCCCACACCTGGTCGCCGACCGCGACGCCGGTCGCGCCGGTGCCTAGTGCGGCGACCTCACCGGTGAAGTCCTGTCCGATGCGCTGCGGGAACTTCCGGCCGGTGAGGAGGCGGGACCGGCCGGAGCGGGCCAACAGTTCGCCGCTGTTCACGCTGAACGCGCGCACCCGCACGAGCACCTCTCCGGGGGCCGGTCCGGGACGTGGCACCCGACCCACGTACAGCACCTCGGGGCCGCCGAAGCGGTCGAACAGTACAGCTTTCATTTCGGGAGCGTCCATCGTTCTCACCTCGACAGCAGCGGTCGTGCGGGGGGATCTGGCCACCGAGCGTAGGCTGCCAACCGGACGAGATCGTCCAATTGAGCCGGAGGTGAGAGACAGTGGTGGGGGAATCCTCTCGGATCGCGGGTCGGAACGGGCTGCGGGCGGACGCCGAGCGCAATCGGCGGCGCATCCTCTCGGCCGCCCGCGCGGTCTTCGCCGAGCACGGCATCGACGCGCCCATGGCGACCGTGGCCCGACGGGCGGGCGTCGGCGTGGCGACCCTCTACCGGCGTTTCCCGACCCGGGACGCCCTGGTGCGGGCGGCGTTCGCGCACCAACTGGACACCTGCGCCCGAGCGCTCACCGAGGCGCTGGCCGACCCCGATCCCTGGCGGGGCTTCCAGCGGCTGTTCGAGACGATCTGCGCAATGCAACGGGAGGAACGAGGCTTCCCGGCCGCGTTCGTCGCCGCCTTTCCGGACAGCTCGCGAGAACACGCGCGGGTACGGGAACGGGCCGAGCGGGACTTCGTGACCCTGGTCCGCAGGGCTAAGACGGCGGGCTCGCTGCGAGCCGACTTCCACCCTTCCGACCTCGCCGTGGCCCTGTTGTCCCACTGCGGCCTGGTCACCGCGCTGCCGGGCGATCGTGCGGCGTCCCAGCGTCTGGTGGCGTACCTGCTCCAGTCGTTCCGCGCCGAAGCGGCCCGCGAGCCATTGCCGGCGCCGAGCGCACTGTCACTGCGCAGTCTTCCGCTCGCGGCCGAGGGCCCTAGCCTCGCGCTTTCATGAGGCGGGCTGTCCGGTAGGTGGCCAGGAAAGCAGAAAGCGCTCTGACCAGCAAGAATGAGGATTGTCTAGGTCCTTGTCTCCACTGAAATCCAGAGGCACTTCCCAGGTGAAGGTGCGACACGAGGTCGCGTGCGTGGAGTGGACGCTCTTGGAGAGGGGGTCGGTGGTGTCGCCGACGACGGGGCAGTCCCGGGTCCGTGTCCGATGACCTGTCCCCGCCCGGACGTGCGTCCCTGGTAACGGCGAGGTGCGAAGCTCCGGGGAGAAGCCCACGGGCCGGGCGAAACAAGATCAGCGCTCTTCACGCCGATATTCGCGGGTCATGAAAAAGGGCGATCATTCTCGAGAAACCGAGCCGGTCGATCCCCGAGGGCGGGCCGGTCGTTTCCGGGCGCGGGCCGCTCGATCACCCGGAGTCGAGATCTCCGGGCGGGGTTTGTCGTGGGTACCTGTTACGGTCACGCGCATGCGAAGCAGTTACCTCGCCTGGGGCGATGCGGTGGACCTGTTCGAGCGGCGCGGGCTGCCGAAAGGGACGTACGAGAACCTGTACGAAGAGGAGTACATCCTGGTGCCCGGTCCCGTCTCGGTGACCGGGGAGCTCCCCCTCGACGAGCACGAGCGGACCCCGTGGCGGGAGGACACGCCCGACGCTGCCACCGGGTACGTCGTGGACGGCGACCTGACCGTGGACGGCAACATCACCGACGTGGACGACGGGGCCGCCGCGCTGATCGTCCTGGGGAACCTGCGGGCGAAGAACATCTACCTGGCGGGCGACACGAAGCTGATCGTGCTCGGTCACGTGACGGCGGAGACCTTCGTCGGCGACATGACCGAGAAGCTGGTGATGCTCCACGGCGACCTGCGCACCACCGTGACGATCTTCTGGAACGAGTTCTGCCCCGACCTGGTCGCCGGCACCCTGCACGGCAGGACTCTCGCCCCCGCCTACCTCGACCTCCCCACCGCCCCCATCGGCGGTCTCGTCGACCCGGCGCCCGATGCCCCGCTCAGCAGCCTCCTGGTCCCCGAACTGCTGATCACCGGAGCCCCGGGCCCGGACGACCTCCCCGAGATCGGCATCCGTGGCCCCGCGCTGCGTGACCACCTCCTCACCGGCCTCCCCCTCACCAGAACTTCCTGATCCCCGTCCGCTCCTTACGAACCCGCAGGCGTGCGCACCGTCGAACCGACCTGGACAGGCGGTGCGCACATCTGCCCCCCGATGAACCGAAAAGGAATTTCCTCCTGAAAACGCCCACCGCCCGGCGTACAGAGCGGCTCGTGCGGGAAGCGCGCGTACACCTCCGACCACATAGGTTATGAAACGGTCCAAGTCATGACGCGATCTATCATCGGAGGGGAAAGGGTGGGGCTGGAAATCCCCGTGCGCACGGCACGGGAACCGGTCGCGCCTGTTCCCGACGGGCCGAACCATTTGGGGTGCTCTGTGCCGTCACACATAGCCGGGAGACCAGGAAGGCGCCGATGACCCATGCCTGAGACGCACGGCGGAGACCTTCCTGAGCTGCGACTTTTCGCCGAGGAGGCGCTCCTGCGGCTGGGGCGGGTCCCGGCCCACCCGGAACTGGACGCGCTCCGGCTCGCGGCCGAGAAGCTGGCCGGCAAGATTATCGAAAACTCGGACAAACGGGTAAAAATAGGGTTATTCGGCGGGTTCTCCGTCGGCAAATCCCTCCTCCTCGGCACCGTCCTCGGCAACCCGCTCCTGCTCCCCGTGCACAATCAGGCGACGACCGCCAACGTGGCCGTGCTCCGGCTGACGCAGAGCGACGGGGACGTCGCCGAGATCACCGGCGCCCGGGCCGAGTACCTGAGCGACGCGGAGCTGTCCGCCTACATCACCCAGCTCCTCAACCACGCCGCCGAGGCGGCCGACCAGGCCAATGTGCCCAAGGACGAGTCCGTCCTACTCCGGACGCTGCCGCACGAGCCGCGGTCGCTGCCCGCGCTCCAGACGTTCCTGAGCGAGCAGTCGGCCGCCCGCCCGAACAGCTCTCTGCCCGCCCTGCTCGCCGAGGTCGGCAAGCTGCGGGACGCCCTGGCGGCCGTCTCCCCCGGCACCGCCGAAGATCTCGACCAGGCGGCCTTGACGGAACTGCTCACCCAGGCGGAGGGCAGGGACGGCCCCCGCACGGCCACGGCCGCGATCGGCGTGCGCCGCGCCATGGTGCGCCGCCTGGTGCTGGAGGTGGCGGTCCCGGTCGCCACGTGGAATCTCGCCGAGCTGCACGGCGCCGAGATCGAGTTCGTCGACGTGCCCGGCCGGGGCGGCGGCGAGGACTGGGCCCGGCACGAGTTCCTGACGACGCTGGAGATCGGCGCCGTGACGGTGGCCCTGGTGATGTTCAGCGCCGACCGTGCCCGCACCGCCGAGCGGCTCACGCTCAACAACCTCATCTACCATTCCGGCCGCCTGCCCGAGGACTTCGAGGACTGCCTGTTCGCGGCGGCCGGCAAGTTCGACGGCCTGCAAGGGCTGCCCTGGCGCCTGCTCGCCGACGACGAGCGCACGTCCCTGCTGCCCTCGCCGCCGACCGAACAGCAGCTGTTCGATGCCGCCGGCGACATCCGGGGCGTCTTCACCGCCGCCAGAGAGCTGCTGCCGCCCGGCAGGGACGACCGCGTCCTGGTCATCTCCTCCCTGGTCTCGCTCGCGCGGGCCGCCGAGGACGGCCTGACCGAGCAGTGGGCCAAGGACGTCGTCGCCAAGCTCGCCCTGCGCAAGGAGGTGGATGAGGCCCGCGAGAAGGCCGCCGGCTGGGCGCGGGTCGGCTTCCCTCCGGGCGAGGCCGGCGCGGCGCTGCGGGCCTTCACCGAGGACGGCGGGATCGCCCGTCTCAAGGCCAAGCTGTTCGCCCACGCCCGGGGCCGCGGCCTGGACCTGCACGTCCGCGGGCTCGGCCGGGACGTCGCGACGCTCGCCGAGCACGAGCGTGAGCTGGAGAAGATCCAGGCGCGCCTCGGCCCGCTGGAGGTCACCGAGCGCGAGACGGCCGCCCGGCTGCGCGCCGCGGTGTCGTCCCTGTCCAACCACGTCAGCGACATGCGCGCCGAGCTGTGGGGAACCCTTGGCGACCCGCGCCACCGCCCCGACGGCGCGCCGTCCCTGTTCGACCGCATCCGCCAGGACGCGGCGAACGGCGTCGCCGAGTGGCCGCTCTGGCTGGTCCTGCTCGGCTCCGTGGACAATGGCATGATCGTCGTCCGCGACGTCCCGGGCGACGGCCCCGACGACGATTTCGACGACTTCGACGACTTCGACGACGAGGACGACGAGCCGCTCATCCCTCTGCCCACCGCGCCGGTCAACGTGCGGGACTTCCTGGAGCCGTACCAGGACACCTGCCGTTCCCTGTACGGCAGCGTCGGCGAGCGGCTGACCCGGGCGGTGACCGACTGGGTCGGAGGCTGGCGGCGCGTGTTCGCCGAGGAACGGCTGGTCGTGGAGGATGTGCTGGACGAGCCCCTGCGCGCGCTGGCCGCCGAGGAGGCGCGGCGCGACCCGGCGGCGCAGTACGTGCTCGCGCTCTTCCAGTCCCTCGACTGGCTGCTCGGCGAGAAGGCGCTGGTCACGCGCGTGGAGGGACGGCTGGCGTCGGTGAGCCCGCCCGCGGCGCGGGACCTGGACGCCTCGTTCCCGTTCGACCCGGCGCGGTCGCTGGCCTGGCATCCGGGCTCGCCGCGGCGTGGCAAGCGGGAGTACTGCGACATGATCCAGGTCTTCCGGCTCCGGCGCGATCTGGGCGAGGCCGCGTCCGGGCACGTGGGCCAGCACCTGGCGGCGCTGCAGACGCGCGCGTGCCGCGTGCTGGACCGGCGGCTGGCAGAGATCGGCTCCCGCCTCGTCTGGCCGGACAAGCTCTCGGAGATCATTGCGGAACGCGAGTCGGGCGAGGGCAGGGAGGGCGCGCATGCGTGAGGAACGTCCGGACGCCGGTGACCGGTCAGGCCGTTGGTCGGACTGGAGCGAGTTCTCCCGGGACCACACCACCTCCGACCGCCGGCCGCGACAGGACGGGCGACCGGAACCGGAGGCGTGGGTGGACGACGTGGAGCCGGTGACGCAGCCGTTCACCCGCCCTCGGACCTGGGAGGCGCCGCCCCCGCCCTCGGACACCCAGGCGGCGCGGGCGCCCGTCCAGGACGCCCCTCCGCCGGCCCGGGACGGGGACACGCGCGCGCACGAGTTCCCCGGTCCCCGCCCCGAACCGGAGGATCGGGACGCGACCCGCCGGCGCGTCCGGCAGCCGCACCCGGGCCTGGTCGCGCTGGACTTCGGCACCTCCAGCTCGACGGCGACGCTGTACGACATCGGCCGCAGGGACTGGATGCTGTTCTCCCCCCAGCAGCAGCGCCGGCTGGCGGGCGAGCTGGCGTCGCTGCTGCAGAGCGACCTGGGCGGCGGCAACCCGGCCCTGAGCACGGAATGGGGCGGCTTCGTGCAGAAGCTCGCCGAACGCCTGCTACGTCCCGGCATGGACGGCGCCGCGACGCCGTCGGCCGAGCGCCTGGTGGCCCTGCTGCGCTCGGACACTGACGTGACGATCGGCGACAGGCTCATCCTGGAGCTCGAACGCTCGCGGCCGCTGTGCTCGCCCCACCTGCGCCGCGTCCTCACCAACCGCCTCAGCGACGCCTACGACGCGGCCTTCCGCGAGCCGCCCCTGGACAGCCTGCGCCTGTTCCGCGTCGAGCTGGACCCGTCCACGCGCGCCAACGAGCTGAGAAGCGCCGCCTACGTCGTCCGCAGGCGTCCGCTGACCGTCTCCATGCTGCCGCCGTCCGAGGGGGACGACGCCGACCAGGACGCCAGGCGCGAGCACCGCGGGCTCAAGCAGCGGCTGGGCCGGCCGGACGCGCGCACCGGGCCCGGCGACGAGTTCGCCGTCGAGGACCTCATCGCGGGCGTCCTCGGCGACATGCTCAGGCGCACCGACGGCTACCTCGCCCGGCGCCGCAACAGCGAGGGCTTCGCGCCGGGCGAGGTGAACAACGTCCTGGTCACCTATCCGACGATGTCGCCGCCGCGGGTGCGGCAGGCGCTGCACAAGATGGTGGAGGCGGGCGGCGTCGGCCGGGTCATCACCCGCTTCGACGAGGCCGTCGGCGCGGCCATGTTCTTCCTGATGCGCGAGTTCGGCGGCGTCTTCGACCTGAGCGTCGAGGCGTTCGCCGCGCGCAGCCGGCCGGTGCTGCCGCCGCGCGAGAACGCGAACCGGGCCGAGTGGGAGCAGCACGTCCTGATCGTCGACATCGGCGGCGGGACGACCGACATCGCGCTGCTGAGGCTGGAGCTCGCCGACCGCACCCCGGCGGCGGGGGCGGACGGCGACCCGCACTACGGCCGCTACTACCGGCTCACGCCCTGGCTGCTCGGCACCACGGGAGAGACGCAGCGCGGCGGCGACTACCTCACGCTCCTCGTCTTCAACTGGCTGAAGGCGGTGATCGCCGAGCGCATCATCAGGATCTCCGGCGGGAACGGGCCCGCGGGGCACGGGCCGGATCCACGCAAGGTGATCGGCGTCTTCGACGACCGCTTCAAGGACTCCTCCGGCCGGTACGTCCCCGGGTCGCTGCTGAAGGCCATGCTGAGCCCCAAGCCCGGCACGCGCGAGACGGCCCGCGAGAACGTCCAGCTCCTGGTGCCGACGCAGTGGAAGGACAAGGACGGCGCCGAGGCCGAGCAGGCGCGGCAGGTGTTCGACCTGCTGTGGGACCTGGCCGAGACCGCGAAGATCGCCCTCGGCGGCGAGCGGCCGTACCCGCTTCCCCTCGAGGACGTCGACCAGATCATGAGCGCGCTCGGGTACGTCGCGACCGGCGACCCCGAGGAGGAACTCCAGCACGAGGACTTCGCCGCGCTGATCCGCCCGGTGCTCGCCGACATCATGCGCCTGGCCGCCGACCTGGTGCGCGGCCAGCTCACCGAACGGCACGACGCCGCGCTGGACCGGGTCATCTTCACCGGGCGCAGCTCGCGGATGAACCTGGTCAGGGAGGAGCTGATCACCGCCTTCTCGGAACGGCAGCCCGACGAGCGGCGGCAGATCAAGTGGGATCCGAGCAGCGTCTGGATCGAGGACGAGTACGCCAAGCACGCCGCGTCCATCGGCTCGTGCTGGGCCGAGAGCCTGCGGCAGGAGATCCACCCCGACCCTCGCGAGGTGGAGGACCACCTGCGGCGCGGCGCGGTGTGGCTGCAGATCGACGTGGAGAACCTGTTCTTCTTCCTGCGCGGCACCTTCACCGCGGGCGGCCAGACCGGAAGCGGCAGCGCGGGCACCACCCACCTGTTCGCCTCCGGCGACCGCCTGCCCCTGCTGGGCGGCGACGGGCAGCTCATCATCCGCAACGACCGGTGGATCGGCCTGACCGAGAGCTTCCAGGTGTACCGGCAGAAGAGCACGAGCGAGCCGGTGTACTGGACGTTCTTCCGCGTCGCCGACTACCTGCAGGCCAACCCCGAGCCGGGCTTCTCCTACTCCGAGGAGGTCTGGCGCACCGAGATCCGCGCGATGATCGAGGCCGACACCGACATGGACATGCACGTCCTGCTGTGCCGGGGCGACGCGCCGCACTACGCCGTCGGGTCCGGGCGGCACGCCTCCCTCGACATGCCCTCCGAGCACGGGTTCCTGGGCACGCCCGCCTCGATCGTCGTCAATCCCGGCATCCCGGGCAGCATGACGGACGGCGTGGGCAGGCCCCTGTTCGACCTGGGCGACGCCGACGGGCTGTTCACCAGCTCGTTCGTCACCGAGTCCGGGCCGGACGCGACGGTCTTCCGCGGCGTGTTCACCGAGCTGCCCCCGCCCGCGCCGTACGGCTGGCGGTTCTACCTGCGCCCGCACGCGGCGGCCCCGATGGACGGCGCGCCAGATCCGTCCGGGGACACGCTGATCGCGACCGTGTCGCTGGACCAGGTCACGGGCCGGGACGTCCCCGGTGTGTCCCCCCGGTTCACCGTGAGCCTGGACGAACGCGGTCACCTGCGCGTGCACCGGGGCGACCCGCCGTTCCGGACCGCCTCCGGCCTGCGGGAGGTCGAGAACGTACCGGGCACGGTGTACCGCGCGCACATGTTCTCCGGCGACCTGGACTACCGCGAGGCCTACGACCCGTTCGCCGGAGTGCACTGATGGCGGACGCCGGCGGCCGGCTGGAGGAGCACCTGCGCGCGGTGCTCGACACCCCGGACTCGGCCCTGGCGACGCTGGCCCGGGCGGTGCTGACCGGGACGCACGCCGCGCTGGTGTCGGGCGTGCGGTCCGCCTCCCCCGAGGACCCGGCCCGCGCGGCCTGCGCCACCCTCGCGGAGGAGCTCACCACGCTGCTGTCCGGCCCGCCGGTGGCGCGGTCCCCGTCCCCCTCGCCGCTCCCGGCGCCCGCCCGGCGGCACATGGCGGACCCGGGCATCACTCCCCTCGGTGAGCTGGCCCACGCGTTCATGGCCGACCCCCGGGTGGCGGACCACCTCGGCCGGTCGACGGTGGCCAAGCAGGCGGACGTCGACACCTGGCGGGCGCTGTGGACGGCGTGCCTGCGGCTGGACCCGGCGGTCGCCGGCGACTGGCGTGGCCGGGCGTGCGCGGTCCGCGACGAGCACCTGTCCGGCGCGGGGGCCGCGACGTGGCTGGAGCTGCCCGGGCCCGAGCACCGCGTGCTGGTCGAGCCGGCGCCCGCCCTGGCCACGCCGGGCATCAGGGAGACGCCGGAGTGCCCGGCGGACCCGTCCATCGCCCGGGCGCCGGGCGGCGGCGTCGGGGACGGGCTCGCCGTGCTGGCCACGCGGGTCGTGCGGATCGCCCAGGTCGACCCGGCCACGTGCCACGCGCTGGAGGGGCTGCGCACGTCGGGGCTGCACCCGCTGGACGACCCGCGGACGTGGAGCGCCTACCGGACCGAGCTGACGCGGCGGCTGGCCACCATGGCCACCACCGTGGCCGCCACCGGGGAGGCGTCCCCCGCCGCGCTGCGGGCGCACCGGCTGGTGGACGAGGCGATCTGCTCGCTCGTCCACCGCCCGCCCGCCCATCCGCGGAGCTGGTGGGGAGGCGTGGCCGACCGCTCCCGGCGCCTGCTGGAGGATCACGTCCGGCGGGCGCGGGACGCCGGGGTGGACACCGAGGTCAAGGTGCTGGAGATCCGGCCGTACGCGGACCTGCGCGACTACACGGGCAACCGGGACATCGCCTACCGCGCCGGGGACGCGCGCAGCGGCGAGATCCTCGCGTGCCTGCGCACGTGGCTGCGCGTCGCCGGCGACCGGCTACCCGGCCGCGTGATCTACGGCCGCGACTGACGCGACCGGAGGCTCAGGACGGGCGGGGAAGGGGCCCGGGTAGCGGCACCGTCGCGCCCGCGGCGATCCGCGCCTCCAGCACGCCCGGGTCCTCGGTGTAGGCCAGAGTGGCGCCGAGGGAGAGCAGCAGGCGGCGCATGCGCGCGTTGTCCGAGAGCAGGGTGGCCTTGACCTCCGCGAACCCGAGGTCGCGGGCCTCCTGCAGCAGCATGCGGGCCAGCGTGGAGCCGAGGCCGCGCCCCTGCCAGCGGTCCTCGACCAGGAAGGCCACCTCGGCGATGCCCGGGTCGGGGCTGAACATCAGGTTGGCCATGGCGACGACCTGGCCGTCGTACCCGGCGACCAGCGAGTGGCCGCGGTCGCGGTCGCAGAGCCGGTCGAACATGCGCGGCGGCAGCGACGGCATGGAGGTGAAGTACCGGAAACGGCGTGAGTCGGGCGAGCAGCGGTCGTGCAGGTCGCGGACGGCCTCGCGGTACAGGTGGGTCAGCGGGCGCACCCGCACCTCGATGCCGTCGCTGAGCGTCACGGGGCGCTCGGCGGGCATCGCCTCGGCGGGCGGCTGCGCCAGGCGGACGAGGGCCGCCGCGCGGGCGGACTCGGTGAGCGTGAACGGCAGGCCGATGCGGCGCAGGCGGATCGCCCGGCGCGGCGCCACGGGGACGGTCAGCAGCGTCGGGTCCGGCAGGTCGGACAGGTCCGCGCCGTACACCCAGCGCGCGTCGTCGGCCCGCAGCAGGTCGGCCAGCACCTCCGGCAGCCGCCACGGCGCGGCGCGCAGACGGGAGGCGAGCAGCAGCACGCGCGTGGGCTCGTCGGTGAGCTCGTGGGCCGTCGCGGGGACGACCTGCACACGACGCCCGCCGGCCGCCTCCAGCGCCTCCCGCACGGTCTCGGCGGAGGCGGGGATGTCGGCGATGAACTCGTCGACGGTGCCGTCGGTGTCGGGCTGCACGCTCAGCCCGAGGATGTTGCCGCCCTTGGCCGCGAGCGCGGCGGTGAGGGAGGCCAGCCGGCCCGGCCGCTCGTCCACGGTGGTGCGGATCCGCAAAAAGCCCATTCAAACCCCCTGGTGTCCGGATACCAGAGTGCCGCCGGACTGTTACAAGACTGCTACACATGGATGAGCCCGCCGTTTCGTTTACGTAGTTTGTTGCCGAACAGGCGTTTCCGTGGGATACGCCGCGAATCGCCGAGGTTCTCCGTGGCCATGCTGCGGTCTTGCGACGGATATAGCAGGATAAGGCGGCGTAGTCGCATCACCCGACCATCCCGACCACAGGCAGGAGGAGGGGTACCCGCCCCGCGGTGGCCCCGGATTCTTCGATGACCGATCTGCTCTTCCGCGGCGGCCCCGCGTTCACCCGGGCCACACGCTCCGCCGGCCACTCCACCCCGAGCTTCGCCGAGGCGGCGCTCGTCCGCGACGGGCGGATCGCCGCCGTCGGCGACGAGAACGAGGTCCGGCGGCAGGCGCGTCCCGGGCACGAGACGGTGGACCTCGGCGGCAGGCTGCTCACCCCCGGGTTCGTCGACGCCCACATCCACCCGGTGCAGGCCGGGCTCGAACGGGCCAAGTGCGACATCTCCGATGTCTACGGCCTACCCGCCTACCTGGAGAAGATCGCCGCCTACGCGGACGCGCACCCGGACCACAAGTGGATCGACGGCGGAGGCTGGGACATGTCCGCCTTCCCCGGCGGGCTCCCCCACCGCACGCAGATCGACTTCGTGGACAGGCCCGTCTACCTCATCCAGCGCGACCACCACGCCGCCTGGGTGAACACCCGCGCCCTGGAGATCGCCGGGATCACCGCCGAGACCCCCGACCCCGCCGACGGCCGCATCGAGCGCGACGCCGACGGCACCCCGAGCGGCGTCCTGCACGAGGGCGCCATGGACCTGGTCGGCCTGCTCACCCCGCGCCCCACCGAGAGCGACATCGACGCGGCGCTGATGGACGCCCAGTCCCACCTGTTCTCGCTCGGCGTCACCGGCTGGCAGGACGCGATCGTCGGCTCGTACGCGGGCTCCGACGACCAGTACCCGGCCTACATCTCCGCCGCCGCGTCCGGGCGGCTGAAGGCGCGCGTCGTCGGCGCGCTGTGGTGGGACCGCACCCGGGGCGCCGAGCAGATCGAGGAGATGGCCGAGCGCCGCGCCACGTCCACGGGCCGCTTCCACGCCCGCTCGGTGAAGATCATGCAGGACGGGATCCCGGAGAACTTCACCGCCGCCGTGATCGAGCCGTACTGCAACTGCGGCCCCGACCAGCGCGGCCTGTCGTACGTCGACCCGGAACTGCTGAGGGGCTACGTCGCCGAGCTGGACCGGCGCGGGTTCCAGGTGCACTTCCACGCCATCGGCGAACGCGCCGTGCGCGAGGCCCTGAACGCGCTGGAGAGGACGGACCCGGCCAACCGCCACCACATCGCGCACGTGCAGATCATCGAGCCGTCCGACATCCCGCGCTTCGCCCGGCAGGAGGTCACCGCCAACCTGCAGCCCCTGTGGGCCACCCACCACATGCAGATGGACGAGCTGTGCATCCCGTTCCTCGGCGAGGAGCGCTCCGGCTGGCAGTACCCGTTCGCCGACCTGGTGAACACCGGCGCCCGGCTGTGCGCGGGCAGCGACTGGCCGGTCTCCTCCGCCGATCCGATCCAGGCCATGCACGTGGCGGTCAACCGCACCGAACCCGGAGGATCGGTGCACGCGGACTACCCCACCGCCCAGACGCCGTTCCTCCCCCGGCAGAGCCTCGACCTCGCCACGGTCATGGCGGCGTACACGGCGGGCTCGGCCCGGATCAACCACGACGACGAGGCGGGTGTCATCGCCGAGGGCATGCGCGCCGACCTGGTCGTGCTCGACCGCGACCCCTATGCGCTGGACCCCGAGGACATCTGGACCACCCGGGTCGCCATGACATTCGTGGACGGCGAGGCGGTCTACGAGCGTCCCGCCTGACCGGCTCCCCGCGTCTCCCAAGGGCGCGGAAGGCCCCCGCGACGTCCGCGGGGGCCTTCCGTTCACACCTTGCCCGGCTCGCCGGGCGCGAGGTCTACCAGAGGGTGCGGTTGTTGTTGCGCAGCCGCTCCAGGGCCTCGGCGAGGATCGCGGCGCCGTCTGTGTCGCTGCGCCGCTCCTTCACGTAGGCCAGGTGAGTCTTGTACGGCTCGTTTCGCGGAGGCGCGGGCGGGGCAGACTCGTCCTGACCGGCCGGGAGACCGCACCGCGGGCAGTCCCAGTACTCAGGGACGGCGGCGTCGCTGGCGAAACTCGGACGCGTCTCGTGCATGTTGGCGCACCAGAACGAGACCCGCACTCGAGGGGCCGCCTCGCCACGCTCGGCCTCGCCCATTGGGCCCGCGCCGACACGGCTACCACGGATCGCGTTGCCACTACCCACGGAAGAACTCCTCGCTAGATCGCCCCCGCCCTGAAGCGGGGGAAAGAATCACTGTCAGGCCCGGACCCGGGCGGGCGGCTTACGGTTTGAGGATCAGGCCCAGCGCGATGATGCACACGAACCAGACCGCGCCGGTGATGATCGTGAGGCGGTCGAGGTTCCGCTCCACCACCGAAGACCCGCCGAACGACGACGTGAACCCGCCTCCGAAGAGGTCCGAGAGGCCTCCGCCCTTGCCCTTGTGGAGCAGTACGAGCAGCACCATGAGAGCGCTCGACAGGATGAGGGCGATCGAGATGCCAATAGTCACCGGTGACCTGTTCCCTGTTACGTGCGCCGTAGCGCGACCTGACCTGCCCGACCTTCGCCGGGTGACGATTCAAAGTATCTCTTCGAGGGTACGTCGTAATGTCAACTCGCACCTCCGAAACAGCTCAGCTTAGCCCGACAATTCGCCAAATCGGCATATCTTGGCGAACTCGGCCGGGTCGAGGCTCGCGCCACCGACCAGGGCCCCGTCGACATCGGCCTGCGCCATGATGCCGGCGATGTTGCCGGACTTGACCGACCCACCGTAAAGGATACGGATGGCGGCGGCCACCTCACCGTCGTACAGCTCGGCGAGTCGCACGCGGATCGCCGCGCAGACCTCCTGAGCGTCTTCAGGCGTGGCGACCTCGCCGGTGCCGATCGCCCAGACCGGCTCGTAGGCGATGACGAGCGACTTGGCCTGGTCGGTCTTGACACCGTTCAGCGCGATGTCGAGCTGGGACAGGCAGTAGGCGACGTGACCGCCGGCCTGGCGGATGGCCAGGCCCTCGCCCACGCACAGGATGGGCGTGAGCGAGTGACGGTAGGCCGCCTGCACCTTGGTGTTGACGACGTGGTCGTCCTCGCCGTGGTACTCGCGCCGCTCGGAGTGGCCGGCCAGCACGAACGTGCAGCCGAGCTTGGCGAGCATCGAACCGGAGATCTCCCCGGTGTAGGCCCCGCTGTCATGGACCGACAGGTCCTGCGCCCCGTAGACGATGCGGAGCTTGTCGCCGTCCACCAGGGTCTGCACGCTGCGCAGATCGATGAACGGCGGCAACACCGCCACCTCGGTGCGGTCGAAGTCCTTGTCGGTCAGCGAGAACGCCAGCTTCTGGACGTGCGCGATGGCCTCGAGGTGGTTGAGGTTCATCTTCCAGTTGCCGGCCATGAGCGGCTTGCGGGCGGTGCTCATATGTCGCTCAGTCCTCCAGCGCGGCGAGTCCGGGCAGGGTCTTGCCCTCGAGGTATTCCAGGCTGGCCCCGCCACCGGTGGAGATGTGGGAGAAGCCGTCCTCGGGGAGACCGAGCTTACGCACGGCGGCGGCGGAGTCGCCACCACCGACGACGGTGAACGCGCCCGCGGCGATCAGCGCCTCGGCCACGGCGCGCGTGCCGCCGGAGAACGCGTCGAACTCGAACACGCCCATCGGGCCGTTCCAGAACACCGTCGCGGCGTCGGACAGCTTGGAGGCGAACAGCTCGCGCGTCTTCGGGCCGATGTCGAGCCCCTCGCGGTCGGACGGGATCGCCGTCGACGCGACCGCCTCGTGCTCGGCGTCCGGGGCGAACTCGGTCGCCGCGAGGACGTCCACCGGCAGGACGAGCTCGACGCCGCGCTTCTCGGCCTCGGCGATGAAGCCCCGGACCTTGTCGAGCTGGTCCTCCTGCAGCAGGGACTTGCCGACCTCGTGGCCCTGGGCCTTGAGGAAGGTGTACGCCATGCCGCCGCCGATGATCAGGCGGTCGACCTTGGCGAGCAGGTTGGCGATCACGCCGAGCTTGTCGGAGACCTTCGCGCCGCCGAGCACCACGGCGTACGGCCGCGCGGGGTCCTCGGTGAGCTTCTTGAGGACCTCGACCTCGGCCACGATCAGGCCGCCCGCGGCGTGCGGGAGCAGCTTCGGCACGTCGTAGACGCTGGCGTGCTTGCGGTGGACCGCGCCGAACCCGTCGCCGACGTACAGCTCGGCGAGGGCGGCCAGCCTGCCGGCGAACGCGCCGCGCGCCTCGTCGTCCTTGGACTCCTCGCCCGGCTCGAAGCGCAGGTTCTCCAGCAGCGCGACCTCGCCGTCGGCCAGGCCCTCGGCGATCTCACGCGCCGATTCCCCGACGACGTCGGAGGCGAACTTCACCGGGGCGCCGAGCAACTCGCCCAGGCGGGCGGCCACCGGCGCCAGGGAGAACTCCGGCGCCACCTTGCCCTTGGGACGGCCGAGGTGGGCGCAGACGATGACGCGCGCCCCGCGCCCGGCCAGCGACGAGATCGTCGGGACCGAGGCGCGGATGCGGCCGTCGTCGGTGATGGTGTCCCCGTCGAGGGGGACGTTGAGGTCGGCGCGCACCAGGACGCGCCGGCCCTTCACGTCAAGCGAGTCGATGGTCCGCATCAGAGCTGGGAACCCACCAGCTCGATGAGGTCGCCGAGGCGGTTGGAGTAGCCCCACTCGTTGTCGTACCAGCCGACGACCTTGACCTGGTTGCCGATGACCTTGGTCAGGCCGGAGTCGAAGATGCAGGACGCCGGGTCGGTGACGATGTCGCTGGAGACGATCTCGTCGGCGGTGTAGCTGAGGATGCCGCGCAGCGGGCCCTCGGCGGCGGCCTTCAGCGCCGCGTTGACCTCCTCGACGGTGGTCTCGCGGGCGACCTCGACGGTCAGGTCGGTGGCCGAGCCGGTCGGGATCGGCACGCGCAGCGCGAAACCGTCCAGCTTGCCCTTGAGCTCCGGCAGGACCAGGCCGATGGCCTTGGCGGCGCCGGTGGAGGTCGGCACGATGTTCAGCGCGGCGGCACGGGCGCGGCGCAGGTCCTTGTGCGGGCCGTCCTGGAGGTTCTGGTCCTGGGTGTAGGCGTGGATGGTCGTCATCAGGCCCTTCTCGATGCCGAAGGTGTCGTTGATGACCTTCGCCATGGGGGCCAGGCAGTTGGTGGTGCAGGAGGCGTTGGAGATGATCGTGTGCGACGCCGCGTCGTACTTGTCGTGGTTGACGCCCATCACGATGGTGATGTCCTCACCCTTGGCGGGCGCGGAGATGATGACCTTCTTGGCGCCGTTCTCGGCGTGCACCCTGGCCTTGGCGGCATCGGTGAACAGGCCCGTGGACTCAAGGACGACGTCGACACCCAGGTCGCCCCACGGCAGCTTGGCGGGGTCGCGCTCGGCGAACACCTTGATGGCCTTGCCGTCGACCGTGAGGTCATCGGCAGAGCTCTTGACCTCGTACGGCAGGCGGCCCAGGATGCTGTCGTACTTCAGCAGGTGGGCGAGGGTGGCGTTGTCGGTCAGGTCGTTGACGGCGACGACCTCGATGTCCTTGCCGCTGGCCGCCACGGCACGCCAGAAGTTGCGGCCGATACGGCCGAAGCCGTTGATGCCTACGCGGATGCTCACGGAAACAGATCTCCTCGAACGTCGTACGCCGGCTCATGCCGGCGTCGTGGCGGGCTGAAACCTCAGATAACCCTACCGGGTGCCAATTGGTGTAGACCACCGGGCTCCACCCTTCGCGCACCGGCCTTGGTAAGGATAGCGTCTCCCCTGGTCAAAGCCCTGATCAAAATTCTCCGCCACGCCGCCGCGCCTCACGTCGAGGCCACCCGAAGGCCGTGATCCCCACCCGAACGCCCGCGCCCGAAACCTCCCGTGGGAGCGGTCCCGGCGCGCCGACTCGTGCCGCTGCCGGATTCCCCCAGGTCCCTGCCGTCCCTCAGGTCCCGGCGGCGGGTCGCGCCACACCGTCCGCGGTCCGGCCGGCGGCCGACCCCGTCGCGGCGGTCCGGATCAGGGGGCGAGCATGTCGGCGGTCAGGTTGGCGTCCGTGCTGGCGATGCCCAGGTCGGAGGCCCGTTTGTCGGCCATCGCCAGCAGGCGGCGGATGCGGCCGGCGATGGCGTCCTTGGTCAGCGGGGGGTCGGCGATCTGGCCGAGCTCCTCCAGGGACGCCTGCTTGTGCTCGACGCGCAGCCGGCCGGCGACCACCAGGTGCTCGGGGGCGTCGTCGCCGAGGATCTCCAGCGCGCGCTGCACCCGCGCGCCTGCGGCCACCGCGGCGCGGGCCGACCTGCGCAGGTTGGCGTCGTCGAAGTTGGCCAGGCGGTGGGCGGTGGCGCGCACCTCGCGGCGCATGCGGCGTTCCTCCCAGGCCAGCACGCTGTCGTGGGCGCCGAGGCGGGTCAGCAGCGCGCTGATCGCGTCGCCGTCCCTCACCACCACCCGGTCGACGCCGCGCACCTCCCGCGCCTTGGCGTGGATCTTGAGCCGCCGGGCGGAGCCGACGAGCGCGAGCGCTGCCTCCGGGCCCGGGCAGGTGACCTCCAGTGACATCGAGCGGCCGGGCTCGGTCAGGGAGCCGTGGGCCAGGAACGCGCCGCGCCAGGCCGCCTCTGCGTCGCACGTCGCCCCCGACACCACCTGCCGCGGCAGGCCGCGAACCGGCCGGCCATGGTTGTCGATCAAGCCGGTCTGGCGGGCCAGCGCCTCACCGTCGCGGTACACCCGCACGACGTACCGCGAGCCCTTGCGCAGCCCGGCGGGCGCCAGCACCAGGACCTCGGCCTTGTGCCCGAAAACCTCGCCGATGTCCTTGATCAGACGCCGGGCGGTGACATTGGTGTCGAGCTCGGCCTCGATGACGATGCGCCCGCCCACCAGGTGAAGCCCGCTCGCGAACCGCAGCAGCGTCGACACCTCGGCCTTGCGGCAGCAAGGCTTGAGCACCGCGAGCCGGCTCAGCTCGTCCTTCACCACACCCGTCATGGCCATGTGCGTGTGTCCTCCCCCATACAGACCCGTCTCCTGGTCGGAGCCGCCTCGTCGCGCCACGCGTGGGTGGCGGGCAGGCGACGCGGCTCCATCGGCCCCCGGCAAGTCTCTCGCACCCCGTGGGCGCGCTGACCAGGATCAACGCTTCCCACGGAAAATCTCGTCCAGGACCAAGGCAAGCCGTCGTGCATCATGTCTCGGCGAGCCGTCGGAGGCTGCGACGTCGGCCAGCACCAGCCGCGCGCCGAGGGCGTCGGCGGCCTTCTCCAGCTCGTCGCGGTCCCCGGCGGCCCGGTGGTCGGCCAGCACGACGTCGACGGTCAGGTCGGGGGCGTGCTCGCGCAACACCTGCAGGTGTTTGCCCGCCGAGAAGCCGTCGGTCTCGCCGGGCTGCGGGGCGAGGTTGAGCGCGACCACCCTGCGGGCGGAGGTGCCGTGCAGCGCCTCGGCGAGCCGGGGCACCTTGAAGTGCGGCATCACGCTGGTGAACCACGAGCCGGGGCCGAACACCACCCAGTCGGCCTCCGCCACCGCCTCGACGGCCTCGGGGCAGGCGGGCGGGTCCGCGGGCACCAGGGAGATCGCCTGGACGTTGCCCGGGGTCAGCGCGCAGGCCACCTGGCCGCGGACGACCGTCACCCGGCCGTCCAGCTCGACCTCGGCCTCGATGTCGATCGGCACCGACGCCATCGGCAGCACCCGGCCGTGCGCCCCGAGCAGGCGCCCCACCCAGTCGAGGCCCGCCACGGGATCGTCGAGCAGCTCCCACAGCGCCACGATCAGCAGATTACCGACCGCGTGCCCGTGTAACTCGCCCTCGCTGCGGAAGCGGTGCTGGACGACCTTGCTCCAGGTCTGGCCCCAGTCGTCGTCCCCGCACAGCGCCGCGAGCGCCATGCGCAGGTCGCCGGGCGGGAGCACGCCGAGTTCGCGCCTCAGACGGCCGCTGGAGCCCCCGTCGTCGGCGACCGTCACCACGGCCGTCAGCTCGCTCGTCACCCTGCGCAGGGCCGACAGAGAGGCGTACAGGCCGTGGCCACCGCCGAACGCGACCACCTTGGCGCCCTGGCCCACGCGATCTCCTCTCGGTTCCGAGCGACAGCCCCGCCGAGGCCGCCCCTCACCCTCACCGCCCGCCACCGGGCCCGACCCTCCGGCGCCCCCAGCGCCCGCCGTCCCGCCCTCATCGGGACCCGACGGCCACCCCCGTGAGGCCCCCGCACCGGCGACGCCCTGCCCGGCGTCACGCGCGTCGCCGGCGGAAAAACCCGCGCCACCGGCGACGGCAGGCCCCCAGGCGACGGCAGCGCCGCGAGAAGCAGGAAAGGCCGTGCCACGGCCAACGCCGCGCCCCCAGGCGACGGCGGCAGAAACGGCGGGCCCCCACGCGACGGCACGGCCGCGGGAAACGGCCGCATCGGAGGAAACCGCCGCACCAGGGGAGAGCCCGCTCGGCCTGGGCGCCCCGACGGGGATCGACCCGGCGGGCAGTAGAGCGTGCCAACGGGCGCGGGCGCGCGGGAACGGCGGACAGCGGGGACCTTCGCCGCCCTCTTCCCCGGCGTCATCGACGGGGCGCCCGCCCGGGGCCTCACCTCGGGACGTGCCCGGCGACGCCCCGCTCTCGTCGCTCACTCGCGGCCCACATCCCGATGGCTCACCTGCACTTCCATGCCGCGCTCGCGCAACCGGGCGCCGATCTGCTCGGACATGGCCACGCTGCGGTGCTTGCCGCCCGTGCAGCCCACGGCGAGGGTGGCATACCCCTTGCCCTCGCGGACGTATCCGGCGGCCACGACACCCAGCACCTCCTCGTAGGCGTCCAGGAACTCCTTGGCGCCCGCCTGGCTGAGAACGTAGTCGCGCACGGGGGTGTCGAGGCCGTTCATCGCGCGCAGCTCGGGCACCCAGTGGGGGTTGGGCAGGAAACGGCAGTCGACCACCAGGTCGGCGTCGACCGGCAGGCCGTACTTGAAGCCGAAGGACACCACGTTGACCCGCAGGCCGGGGCGGTCCTCGCCGCCGAAGAACGAGACGATCTTCCCGCGCAGCTCGTGCACGTTGAGCGAGGACGTGTCGATGACCAGGTCGGCGTTGGCGCGGACCTCCCGCAGGATGCCGCGCTCGCGGGCGATGCCGTCGACCAGCCGCCCCTCCCCCTGGAGCGGGTGGGGACGCCGGACGTTCTCGAAGCGGCGGACGAGCCCTTCGTCGCCGGCCTCCAGGAACACCACCCGGACGGCGACGCCGCGCGCCTCGAGTTCCTCGATGGCGGAGTTGAGGTCGGTGGTGAACGCCAGGCTGCGCACGTCCACGACGGCGGCGACCTTGTCGGTGGCGAGCTTGACCCGCCCGGCCTCCTCGGCCATGGCGAACAGCATGCCCGGCGGCAGGTTGTCGATGACGAACCAGCCGAGGTCCTCCAGGGCCTTGGCCGCCGTACTGCGCCCGGCTCCGGACATTCCGGTCACGATGACGAACGCGGTGTCCCCCGCCGCGCGCCGCTCCCCTGGCGGGTGGACCGCGCCATGACCGCCGTACGCCGTTCCGGAGCCCTCCGCGGAGGCCGGCGGCACGCCGGCGTCCGGCCGGTCGCCCGGCAGCGGGACGACGTCCTGGCCGCCCTTCGGCGACGCCGGAACGCCCCGGGCGCCGTGCGGCGGCGGCGCGGGCGGCGCGCCCGGCGCCGACGGCCCGGTGCCGTGGTCGTCGTCGTGCCGGTTCGTGTGCTCGTTCACGTGCCCTCCCCCTTCAGCGCCGCAACGATCGCCTCGGCCGTGGACAGGCCGATGCCGGGAACCTCGCGGATCTCGTCGACCGTGGCCCCGCGTAACCGCTTGACGGATCCGAAGCGCTTCAGCAGAGCCTGCTTGCGCGCCGCGCCGAGCCCGCGAATCTCGTCCAGAGCACTCTCTTTGAGCGACTTCGCGCGTTTGGATCGATGGTAGGTGATGGCGAATCGGTGGGCCTCATCGCGCACCCTCTGGAGAAGATAAAGGCCTTCGCTGCTGCGGGGCAGGATGACCGGCTGGTCATCGCCGGGAAGCCAGACCTCCTCCAGCCGCTTGGCGAGCCCGCTGACGGCGACGTCGTCGACGCCGAGCTCGTCGAGCGCCCGCTGGGCCGCCGCCACCTGAGCCGGGCCGCCGTCGACCACGACCAGGTTGGGCGGATAGGCGAACTTGCGCGGCCTGCCGGTCTCGGGGTCGATCGGCTCGGGGTCGAGCTCGCCGACGGAGGAGCGCTCCTCCAGGTGGCGCTTGAACCGCCGGGAGATGACCTCGTAGATCGAGGCGACGTCGCCCTGGCCGGCCGTGCCGCGGATCGCGAAGCGGCGGTACTCGCTCTTGCGCGCGAGGCCGTCCTCGAACACGACCATCGAGGCGACGACGTCGTCACCCTGCAGGTGGGACACGTCGTAGCACTCGATGCGCAGGGGCGCCTGGTCGAGGTCGAGCGCGTCGGCGATCTCCTGGAGGGCGCGGCTGCGGGTGGTGAGGTCGCTCGCCCTGCGCAGTTTGTGCTGGGCCAGGGACTCCTTGGCGTTGCGCTCGACGGTCTCCATGAGCGTCTTCTTGTCGCCGCGCCGGGGAACCCGCACCTCGACCCGGGAGCCGCGCTGCTCGCCGAGGAGCTCGGCCACCGCGTCGGCCTCCGGCGGGAGGGCGGGCACGAGGACCTCCCGCGGCACCGCCTCGGGCGCGGCCTCGCCGTACATCTGGAGCAGGAAGTGCTCGACGAGCTCACCGGGCGCGGCCTCCTCTACCTTGTCGACCACCCAGCCGCGCTGGCCCCGGATGCGGCCGCCGCGCACGTAGAAGACCTGGACGGCGGCCTCCAGCGGGTCTTCGGCGAGCGCGACGACGTCGCAGTCGGTGCCCTCGCCGAGCACCACGGCCTGCTTCTCCAGCGCCCGCTGCAGCGCCTGGATGTCGTCGCGCATCCGGGCGGCCCGCTCGAACTCCTCGGCGGAGGCGGCCTCGCGCATCTCGCGCTCCAGCCGCTTGATGAACCGGCCGGTGTTGCCCGCCATGAAGTCGCAGAAGTCCTCGGCGAGGCGGCGGTGTTCCTCCTCGCTGACGCGACCGACGCACGGGGCCGAGCACTTGTCGATGTAGCCGAGAAGGCAGGGGCGGCCGATCTGGCCGGCGCGTTTGAACACCCCGGCCGAGCAGGTGCGCACCGGGAACACGCGCAGCAGCAGGTCGACGGTCTCGCGGATCGCCCAGGCGTGGGAATAGGGACCGAAATAGCGGGTGCCCTTGCGCTTGGCGCCGCGCATCACCTGAACCCGCGGATAGTCCTCCCCCATGGTGACGGCGAGGAAGGGATAGGACTTGTCGTCGCGGTATTTGACGTTGAATCGGGGGTCGAACTCCTTGATCCAGGAGTATTCGAGCTGGAGGGCCTCGACCTCCGTGCCGACGACCGTCCAGTCGACGCCGGCGGCGGTGGTGAGCATCGTCTGGGTGCGCGGATGCAGGCTCGCGAAGTCGGCGAAGTAGGAGTTGAGCCGCTGGCGCAGGCTTTTGGCCTTGCCGACATAGATGACCCGGCCATTGGCGTCCCTGTACCGGTAGACCCCCGGGCAGTCGGGGATCGACCCGGGCTCGGGCCGGAAACTCAAGGGGCTGTTCGCGGGTCTCACCACACCTCAAAGCCTATCCGGACCCGCCGACAGAATAAGGCGATCGGACGCCACCCGGGGGTCCGGAGGCCGGACGGGAGGATCACCGGCGCCGCCACGTCCACGGAGGAGACGGCACCACCATCAAGGCCACCGCCTCCGGCCGGAACACGCCCTGTGCACGGCCGCCCGCTTCCTCCGAAGCCGGCCGGATAGGCCGCGTGACCGGGGCCTTGGAAGGAGCGATCCCGGAGGCGGTGAACACCGCCGTTAGACCTCGCAATACGGATATCAAGGTATATGGCAGCACATATCCGGTGAAATTCGGTCCCGGACATGACTACGGGCGAGGGTGAAGGGCATCGCCCCCTTCACCCCCGCGCGGCGACCGAGCCACTGGCGGCTAGTTCACGGCCACGACGTCACGCGAGACTGATCGAGTCGCCGTCGACCTTGAGCTGCTTCTCTTCGAGCGGCTTCTTCGCCGGGCCGGCGGTCACCGAACCGTCCGAGATGCTGAACTTGCTGCCATGGCAAGGACAGTTGATGGTGCCGCCGGACACGGCGTTGACCGGGCAGCCCTGGTGGGTGCAGATGGCACTGAACGCCTTGAACTCGCCGTCGTTGGGCTGGGTGATCACAACGTTCTGGTCCTTGAAGACCTTGCCGCCGCCCTTGGGGATGTCACCGGTCTTCGCCAGGCCGCCCGCTCCCCCGGCGGAGTCTGCGCCGGCCGGGGCGTCGCCCGCCGACGAGGAGGCGGGAGCCGGGTCCGACGACGAGCCGCCGCCCACCGTGGCCGAGGAGTCGTAGCCGCTGCACGCGGTGAGCACCACGCCGAGGCCCGCGCCGCCCGCACCGAGGATCATCGCACGCCGTGTGGTTTCAGTATCCGTCATGATCGCCTTCCTAGAGATCTCTTACCCCTGCTACGGCTCCCGCCGCGGGTTGGTTCAGCATGGGCCAGAAGTAACTCAGGAAGTATGAACAATTACGCGTAACACGCGAGTCAAACGTCCCTCATGCCCCCACCAGGCACCGCAAGGGCCTATGAGGCACGGCTTCCCCCTGTCAACCGGTGAGGCGCTCGCGGCCGTGAGGGGAGTCCAAGCCCCCCTGGAGCGGCGCCAGGTCGAAGCGCTTGACGCCCTCCGCGGGCGTGAAGGCGGTATGCCGGTACGTGGAGAAGTCGGTGGTGTCACGGAAGGCGGGGCGCTGGTAGAGATCCCGGGCGTAGGACCACAGGTGCGTGAAGTCGGTGAGCCGGCGCTCGCTGAAACGGGCGCCGGGGTTGTCGGCGAGGTCGAAACGGGCCAGGGTGACCCAGAGCCGGACGTCGGCCTCGGTGATGGCGTCGCCGAAGAGGAAACGGCGGCCGGCGAGGCGCTCGTCGAGGCGTTCAAGGGCGGCCACGGTCTCGCCGCGAAGCCTCTCGCGATCTGGACGGAGACGGCGCCTGACCCGGCCGCCCGGCACCACGGCGTCACGGCGAGCGACTCCGTCAGGTCGGGCGGCTCCGGGGGCGGGTGGGCGGCCGGGCACGGACGCAGGCCGGCACCGGGCCCGCGCCCCCGGCACCCGGGCGCGCGGTCAGCCCCCGAGGATCTTGCTGAGGAAGCGGCCGGTGTGGCTCTCTTCGACGCGCGCGACCTGCTCGGGGGTGCCGGTGGCGAGCACCTGGCCGCCCCGCGACCCGCCCTCGGGGCCCATGTCGATCAGCCAGTCGGCGGTCTTGATGACGTCGAGGTTGTGCTCGATGACGATCACCGTGTTCCCGCCGTCGACCAGGCGGCCGAGCACGCCGAGGAGCTTGCGGATGTCCTCGAAGTGAAGGCCGGTGGTGGGCTCATCCAGGACGTACACCGTGCGGCCGGTGGAGCGGCGCTGGAGCTCGGAGGAGAGCTTGACCCGCTGGGCCTCGCCGCCCGACAGCGTGGTGGCGGGCTGCCCGAGCCGGACGTACCCGAGGCCGACCTCGTTGAGCGTCTGCAGGTGGCGCTTGATCGCCGGGATCGCGTCGAAGAACTCCAGGGCCTCCTCGATCGGCATGTCGAGGACCTCGGAGATCGTCTTGCCCTTGTAGTGGACCTCCAGCGTCTCCCGGTTGTACCGGGCGCCGTGGCAGACCTCGCAGGGGACGTAGACGTCCGGGAGGAAGTTCATCTCGATCTTGATGGTGCCGTCACCCGCGCAGGCCTCGCAGCGGCCGCCCTTGACGTTGAAGCTGAACCGGCCGGGAAGGTAGCCGCGGACCTTCGCCTCGGTGGTCTGCGCGAACAGCTTGCGGACGTGGTCGAACACCCCGGTGTAGGTCGCCGGGTTGGACCTCGGCGTACGGCCGATCGGGCTCTGGTCGACGTGGACCACCTTGTCGACCAGGTCGGTGCCGGTCACGCGGGAGTGCCGGCCGGGGACGGTCTTGGCGCCGTTGAGCTCCTTGGCCAGGGCGCTGTAGAGGATGTCGTTGACCAGCGTCGACTTGCCCGAGCCCGACACGCCCGTGACCGCGGTGAACACGCCGAGCGGGAAGTCGACGTCGACGCCCTTGAGGTTGTGCTCGCGCGCGCCCTTGACGGTGAGCTTGCGCTTGAGGTCGCGCTTGCGCCGCGCCACGGGCACCCGGATGCTCCTGCGCCCGGCAAGGTAGGCGCCGGTAAGCGAGTCCTCACTGGCGAGCAGGTCCTGGACGGTGCCGGAGACGACGACCTGGCCGCCGTGCTCGCCGGCGCCGGGGCCGATGTCGACCACCCAGTCGGCGGCGGCGATGGTGTCCTCGTCGTGCTCGACGACGATGAGGGTGTTGCCCATGTCGCGCAGGCGGATCAGCGTGTCGAGCAGCCTCTGGTTGTCGCGCTGGTGCAGGCCGATGGACGGCTCGTCCAGGACGTACAGGACGCCGACGAGGCCCGAGCCGATCTGCGTGGCCAGGCGGATGCGCTGGGCCTCGCCACCGGCGAGCGTCCCGGCCGCGCGGTTGAGGGTGAGGTAGTCGAGGCCGACGTCGAGCAGGAAGCCGAGCCGGGCGTTGATCTCTTTGACGACCCGCTCGGCGATGTGCATGTCGCGCTCGGACAGCGTGAGGTCGCCGAGGAACTTCGCGCACTCGCCGATCGACAGGGACGACACCTCGGCGATCGAGCGGTCGCTGACCGTCACCGCCAGCGAGACCGGCTTGAGTCGGGCTCCCCTGCAGGTGGGACAGGGGATCTCCCGCATGAAGCCCTCGAAGCGCTCACGGCTGGAGTCGCTCTCGGCCTCGGCGTGCCGCCGCTGCACCCACGGGATGACGCCCTCGAACGTCGTGTAGTAGGAGCGCTGCCGACCGTACCGGTTGCTGTAGCGGACGTGGACCTGCTCGTCGTGGCCACGCAGCAGCGCCTTCTGTGCCTGCTTGGACAGCCGCTCCCACGGCGTGTCGAGGTCGAAGCCCAGTGCGTGCCCGAGCGCCTCGACCAGGCGGATGAAGTAGTCGCTGGTGTGGCCGCCGGCCCACGGGGAGATGGCGCCGTCGCCGAGGGACTTCTCGGGGTCGGGGACGACGAGCTCGGGATCGACCTCCATGCGGGTGCCGAGGCCCGTGCAGTCGGGGCAGGCGCCGAACGGCGAGTTGAAGGAGAAGGACCGGGGCTCGAGCTCCTCGAACGACAGGTCGTCGTAGGGGCAGTAGAGGTGCTCGGAGTAGAAGCGCTCGCGGCCGGGGTCGTCCTCGGCGAGGTCGACGAAGTCGAGGGTGATCGTGCCGCCGGAGAGCTGGAGCGCGGTCTCGACCGAGTCGGTGAGCCGGCGGCGAGCGCTCTCTTTCACCGAGAGACGGTCGACGATGACCTCGATGTCGTGCTTTTCGTACTTTTTCAGAGTGGGCGGCTCTTCGAGCCTGACGACGGTGCCGTCGACCCTGGCCCGCGCGAAGCCCTTGGTCTGGAGCTCGCGGAACAGCTCGGCGTACTCGCCCTTGCGTCCGCGGATCACCGGGGCCATGACCTGGAAGCGGGTGCCCTCGGGCAGCTCAAGGACGCGGTCGACGATCTGCTGCGGGGTCTGCCGGGCGATGGGACGGCCGCACGCCGGGCAGTGGGGCTTGCCGATGCGCGCCCACAGAAGGCGCAGGTAGTCGTAGACCTCGGTGATCGTGCCGACGGTGGACCGCGGGTTGCGCGAGGTGGACTTCTGGTCGATCGAGACGGCCGGCGACAGGCCCTCGATGAAGTCGACGTCGGGCTTGTCCATCTGCCCGAGGAACTGCCTGGCGTACGCCGAGAGCGACTCGACGTACCGGCGCTGGCCCTCGGCGAAGATGGTGTCGAAGGCCAGGCTGGACTTACCCGAGCCGGACAGCCCGGTGAAGACGATCAGAGCGTCTCGCGGAAGGTCGAGCGAGACGTCTTTAAGGTTGTGTTCGCGGGCGCCACGAACGATCAAGCGGTCGGCCACAGCAGATCTCTCATGTCCGTTCATGATCCACGGCAGCCGAGCTAGGGCCACCTCTGACTAGTCGCCGCCACTCTAACGACGGGGTCCGACAGTTTTCTTCCGGTCCGGAAACGCCCCCGCGAGGAGGCGTGACCCCGGCGTACGCGCGGCCGTGAGGGTCTGACGCGATGATGGTGTTCATGACCGTTCTGGACGACCTTGCGACCGAACTCGACGCCGCCACGAAGTGGTTGCTCGCGACCGCGGCCGCGATGCCCGATCGGGACGTCACGGCCCCCTCCCTGCTTCCGGGCTGGACGCGCGGCCACGTGCTCACCCACGTCGCGCGCAACGCGGACAGCCATGTCAACTTGCTGACCTGGGCCAAGACGGGCGTGTTCACCCCACAGTACCCAACGCTGGAGGCCCGGGAGGCCCAGATCGCCGAAGGCGCCGGAAGGGCCGCCGCCGAGCAGCACGCCGACCTGGCCGCGAGCGCGGCCCGGCTGGACGTGGCCGTCCGGGACACGCCCCCGCAGGCCTGGCGCGCGACCGTGACCGGCATGACCGGCGACGGCCACCCCGCCTGGTACGCGCTGGTCCGCAGGCTCCGGGAGGTTGAGCTCCACCACGTCGACCTCGGCGCCGGCTACACCTGGGCCGATCTGCCGCCCGCGTTCGTCCTGCGGGAGCTGCACGACACGGTGGCGACGTGGCCGCGCGCCGAGAGCCCGATCAGCGCGATCCACGCGGGCGGGCGCAGCTGGACCGGCCTCGGCGAGGGTCCGGAGCTGCGCGGGGACGCCCCGATCGTCCTGGCCTGGGCGACGGGACGCCTGGACGGCGGCCCTCGGGCGGCGGGCCTGGATTTCACGGGGCTTAGGCTGGCGGAGAGCCCGCCGGCGGCGCCGAAGTGGCTGACGAAGTCCGCGCCGCCCGGCCTCCCGCCGACGCCTCCTGAGGAGTATCCATGACGTACACCGGTGACGTGACGGCCGGCGGCCCCGCCGACGTGCGTGACCTCCCCGGCCTGACGATCAGCAAGATCGAGGTCGGGGACTTCGGTAACAACGCGTACCTGCTGCGGTGCCGCGAGACCGGCGACGGCGTGCTGATCGACGCCGCCAACGACGCGCCCCGCCTGCTCGAGCTCATCGGCGACCGTCCGATCAGCAAGATCATCACCACCCATCGGCACCAGGACCACTGGATGGCCCTGGCCGAGGTCGCCAAGGAGACCGGCGCCGAGATCGTCGCCCACCCGCTGGACGCCCCCGAGCTGCCGGTGCCGGTGACCCGCCCGGTGGAGCACGGCGCCCGCGTCAGCGTGGGCGTGGTGACCATCGAGGTGATCCACCTGCGCGGGCACACGCCCGGCTCGATCGCCCTGCTCTACCAGGACGGGCATCTGTTCACGGGCGACTCGTTGTTCCCCGGCGGGGTCGGCAACACCCAGGGGGACCCCACCCGGTTCGACCAGCTTTACACCGACGTGGTGGAGCGCGTCTTCGACCGGTTGCCCGATGCGACCTGGGTGTACCCGGGTCACGGCAAGGACACCACGCTCGGGACCGAGCGGCCCGCGCTGCCCGAGTGGCGCGCCCGGGGCTGGTAGCCCTCCCGCCCCTGAGACGCGAACGGCCCGGCACCCGTGAAGGAAGGCGCCGGGCCGTTCGAGGCCTTGATCGGCCAGAGTACGGAGGGACTAGCGCACGCCCGCGGCGACCTTGCGCTCCTTGCGCTGCTCGCGCTTGAACATCAAGACGCGCAGCGGGATCGCCGACACCAGCGCTATCTGCATGCAGGCGCCGATCTGGATCAAGATGTCACCGCCGGCGAGGTCGGCCGCCCAGATGATCAGGCAGGTGACGTTGACCATGATCCACGCCAGCACGACCGCCGCCAGGTTGCCCTTGGGCTTGGGGTACTCGATGCGGCTGACCATGAGCCAGGCCACGGCGAAGACGCCGATAACCGTCGGGTAGGACGGCTGGAAGAGCAGCACGATGGATACCACGGTCATGGCCCCCATCGGGATGGGCAGGCCCATGAAGTCGCCGCTCTTGGTCTTCACGCAGGCGAACCGCGCCAGCCGGACGACGCCCGCGACCAGCACGGACACCGCGGCGCACAGCACCAGCCACAGCGGAAGCTTGTGGGAGAAACCCGCCCAGGCCACCACCATGAAGGCGGGGGCGAACCCGAAGCTGATCACGTCGGCGAGGTTGTCCAGCTCGGCGCCCATGGCCGAGGCGCGGAACCGCCGTGCGACGAGCCCGTCGAACAGGTCACAGGTGGCGCCGATCAGCAGCAGCACCACCGCCGTGGCGAAATAGCGCGGATCGGGGTGGAACTCGCCCTTCGACTGCTGGAGCTGGGTGATCGCCGACCACGCCAGCACGCAGACCGCCAGGAACCCGCAGACCGCGTTGCCGATGGACAGCGAGTCGGCGGCGGACAGCCGGAACGCCTTCCCGACCGGCCCTCGCGGCTCTTCGTCCTCGCCCAGGTCGTCCATGGACCATCCGGCGTCAGCCATGGTCAATGCGAGTCACTCCCGCCGTCGTCCGCTGCCCCACGCTGACCGCGGGGGCAATCCCTTCAGGAAGGTAGATGTCCACCCGCGACCCGAAGCGGATCAGGCCGATCCGCTCGCCGCGCGAGACCTTGGCGCCCATGCCGACGTACGGCACGATGCGGCGGGCCACGGCTCCGGCGATCTGCCACAGCTCGATGTCACCGAGGGCCGTGGCGAAGTGCCAGACGACCCGCTCGTTCTGGTCGCTGTCCTTGTTGAAGGCCGGGCGGAACCCGCCCGCCACGTGCTGGACGGAGGTCACCGTGCCGTCGAGCGGCGCGCGGTTCACGTGGACGTTCAGCGGGCTCATGAAGATCGCCACGCGGGTACGGCCGTCCGGCTGAGGGTCGACGCTCTGCACCACACCGTCGGCGGGGCTCAGCACCAGTCCGGGACCGAGGTCGCGCTCGGGATCGCGGAAGAACCACAGCATGGCGCCCGTCAGGGCGGCCAGCAGAGCCGCCGCGAGCACCCACGGGCGGGACCGCCGGGCCAGCGCCGCCGACACGACGGCGGCCGTGGCGGTGGGGGCCAGCCAGGGGGAAACGCCACGGGCCAGCCGCACGCGGCGACGGCCGTGGTTGGGCGAATCGTTGGACACAGGGAACCTTTGTGATGATTGCGGCCAGAGACCGGATTGTGACTTTATCGCCGAATGCTACCCAGCTCGCGGCTCCCGCATAGCGATATGGGACAAGCAAATCGGGTCATGCACCGTTTCGCTACCCTTGAGACACCTTCGCGGGCGCCGTCGACTCGCCGGACCGCTTCCTGTCCCGCCGGGCCTTGATCAGGCTTGCCACGGTGGTGATGACCATCGTGCCGCCGATCACCGAGAGGGAGACCCAGATCGGGACCTCGGGCGCCCAGTCGACGCCACCGGCGTGCAATGCCTCGAGGATGAGCTTAACCCCGATGAAGCCCAGAATGAACGACAGACCGTAGCTGATGTACACCAACCGCTGGAGAAGACCGCCCAGCAGGAAGTAGAGCTGACGCAGTCCCATCAGCGCGAACGCGTTGGCGGTGAAGACGATGAAGGCGTCCGTGGTGAGGCCGAAGATGGCCGGAATCGAGTCCAGCGCGAAGAGCAGGTCGGTGGTGCCGATGGCCACCATGACGATCAGCATGGGCGTCACCATGCGGCGGCCGTCCACCTTGGTGATGGCCTTGGACCCCACGAAGCCGTCGGTGGTCGGGAAGATACGGCGCACCCAGCGCAGCAGGAGGTTCTCCTTGAACTCCTCCTCGTCGTGGCCGCGCAGCAGGTTGACCGCCGTGTAGATGAGGAAGGCGCCGAACACGTAGAAGAGCCAGCTGAAGCGCTCGAGCGCGGCGGCGCCGATGAGGATGAAGAACCCGCGCATCACCAGGGCCAGCAGCACGCCGACCAGCAGCACCTTGTGCTGGTAGATCCGCGGCACGGCGAAACGGCCCATGATGATGTAGAAGACGAACAGATTGTCCACGCTCAGGCTGTACTCGGTGATGTAGCCGGCGAAGAATTCACCGGCCTTGTCCGCGCCTTCCACGACGAACAGCCCGATGCCGAACAACACCGCCAGGCCGACATAGAAACCGACCCAGAAACCCGCCTGGCGCAGGGAGAATTCCCGCGGCTCGCCGCGGTCCACGATCCAGAGGTCGATGGCGAGAACCACCAAGAGCCCGCCGATGACGGCGGCCCACGCCCACACGGAAACGTCCAACACAAAACCTCCGGCCCGCGTCAAAGTGCCGGAGGTCTCTCCCGCCCGTGGCGCCGACGCCTCGGACCGGCAGCCCCGGGTCGGCCCATGGGGGCACACCGTGATGACGAGGCTGTCGCGAAGGGATACTCCCCCCCTCGCCGAGGAGTATAGGCGAGCACATAAGCCCTACCTAATCAGCCCATGAGCGCGCCGCGCGATCATGGGCACGGCGTCGGCGCCCCGACGGCGCCTGATCACGCACAGGGCCACTCCCGCGGCCGTGATGACGCAGGTCACAGGCTCGCGCCCCGAGAACGCGCCCCTACGCCCTCCGCGGCGCCCCCGGAGATGGATCTCACAGAATCAGTACTTCACCCGTATTGAGTGAAGTCGCCGGGAACCGCCCGTGCGGCCCCGATCATCCCCGCCCGCCCCGCAGCGCCCCGTACCTCTCCCGGACGGCGCGGACGGCGGCGTCCCGGTCAGGCAGCGGACGCGCCGCCGCGGCGGCCGACAGGCGCGCGGCCAGCCCCGGATCGGCGAGCAACGCCTCGGCGGCCCGCCGCAGCGCGGCCGCGTCACCCGACGGCACCAGCAGGGCGGCGTCCCCGACCATGCCGGGCACCCCCCCGACCGCCGTCGCGATGATCGGCCGCCCGGCCCGCAGGGCCTCCTGCACATTCAGCGGCTGCCCCTCCCATCTGCTCGGCAGGACCAGCGCGTCCGCCGCCCGCAGCAGGTCGGCGACGTCGGCGCGGTCGCCGAGCAGCCGTACCGGCAGACCTTCGGCGTCGATCCGCGCCTGGAGCACCCCCCGCAGAGGCCCCTCCCCGGCGACCGCGAACAGCGGGACCGGCCCGGCGTACGGACCGCGGGCGGCGTCCAGCAGGGTCTCCAGCCCCTTCTGCTGGGCCAGGCGGGCGATGGTGAGCAGGATCGGGTGCTCCCCCGCGCCGAGCTCGGCGCGGACCTCGGCGGGCGTCCGGACCGGCGGGCCGAGGGGCGGCGCCGGGACCACGGCGGGCGCGACGCTCCTCGCGCCGAGGGCGGCCATGCGCTCCCCCAGGTCGGGCGAGACGACCAGCACCTCATCCGCCCGTCTGGCGACGACGCGCTCCAGCACGCCGTACATCGCGCCGATCATTCCCGAAGCGGTCAGCGCGTTGTGCAGGGTGACCACCAGCCCCGCACGCCGCCCGGCCGGCGCCAGCGCCGCCAGGGCTCCGGCGCGCAGCCCGTGGGCGTGCACGACGTCCGCCCCCGCCACCAGCGCCCGCAGCCGCCAGACGGCGCGCAGGTCACTCGCGGGACGCGGCCGATCGGAGATCGGCACCTCGGCGAACCGGGCGAGTCCGGAGAAACCGAACGCCCGGTCGGTGCTCGCGGGACCGGCCACGACGACCTGGTCCCCCTCGGCGCGCAGCCCTTCGGCGAGCATGCGCACGTGCCGCCCGACCCCGCCCGCGCTCGTCCCGAGCACCAGCAGCACGCGCGGCGCCGCCTCACCCATGCCCGACACCCTGCTCGACACCACGCGCGACACCACGCCCGTCAGCCATGCCCATCGCCCCTCTCATGCCCACGGCCACCGGCCGCGCCCGCGTCCGCGTCCGCACCTTGCCGGACGGCCCGCGACGGCGAGCCCCCATCCGTGTCGACGCCCGTGTCCGCGCTCGTGCCGGTGTCCACGACCTCGTCCACCGCCCGTGCCGGGCCCGGGTCTCGCGGCGGCCCGTCCGGCGCCGCCGGCGGCGCTCCGTCCCCAGGACCCCGGCGTCGCGCGAGCAGCGAGGCGAGGTCGCGCCGGTCGATCACGGCCGCGACCGCCAGGGCCACCGCCACCGCGACGGCACCGGCCAGCACGGCCACGCCCGCGTTCGCGGCCGGCCCGTGAACGGCGACGCCCGCGGCGACCCGCTGACCCGCGACGAAACCGGCTCCCCCGCCCAGCACGGCCGCCAGCGCCGCGCGCGGCACACCCGCCAGCGCCCCGCCGCCCCGGGCGCGGGCGACGGCCGCGAGCAGCAGAGCGCCCCCGGCCGTCATCCCGACCGCGCTGCCGAGCGCCAGCCCGCCGAGCTTCCACTCACGGGGGAACGCGAACACGAAGACGGTCTGCGCCGCCATGACGACCACCCATCCGGCCACCGTCCCCCCGGCGGCGGCCCTGCCCCTGCCGGACGCGTACAGCACGCGGCTGAGATGGGCGAGCAGTCCGTACCCGACGAGGCCGGGGGCGAACAGCGCGATGGCCCTGGCGAGCTCGACGGGGGCGATCTTGCCGCCCATGCCCTCCACGAACACCGAGGCCACCGGCGCGGCCACCGCCGCCAGCGCGCCCGCCGCGAGCCCCGACACCAGGAGCACGGCACGCGTGGTGCGCGCGGACAGCGCGGCGAAGCCCTCCGGATCCGCGGCGCGCGCGGACAGGGCGGGGAACGCGCTGGTGGCGATGGGCACGGCCAGCACGGCGTACGGCACCTGGTAGATGGCCCAGGCGTAGTTGTAGCCCGGAAGCCCTCCGCCGCCGACCTGGCGGTTGGCCAGCCAGACCACCATCGCCATGGCGACCTGCTGGGCGACCAGGGCGCTGAGTCCCGCGAGGGCCAGGCGGCGCACCTGGGCCGCGACGCCCTCGGGGAAGCGCAGCGTGGGCCGCAGCGGCAGGCCGAGCTGGGACACCGGCCCGATCACGGCGACCACCAGGGCCAGGACGCCGAGGGTCGTGCCGGCGGACAGGGCCAGCTCGGCGGGCAGGGGCACGTCCAACGGGTCGTCGACGGTCCCGGCCAACGGAATGTACGCGAGGTAGGCGGCGACGACCACCAGGCTGGACACCAGCGGCGCCACGGCCGGCCCGACGAAGCGGCGGTGGGCCTGGAGTACCCCGTACAGAACGACCGCGATGCCGTACAGCGGGATCTGCGGCGCGAACACCACGAGCATGCGGGTGGCGACGGCCGTGAGGGCGGCTGGGTCGTCACAGTCGGGGACATTTCCGGCTAAAAGCCCCATGAGTGGACCCGCGGTCAGCGCCGTGAGCACGGCCAGCGGCACCAGGAGCAGCAGCACCCACGTCAGCAGGGCGGAGGTGATCCGCCCCGCCTCGGCACGCGCCTCGGGCGTCCGCTCCGCGCCGTGGCCGCCGCCGGACGACGTGCCGGCGATCACGGGGACGACCATGCCGGCGAGCGCGCCGCCCACGACGATCTCGAAGACGATGTTCGGCACCTGGTTGGCCGTGAAGTAGGCCGTGCTCAGGCAGTTGGTGCCGACGGTGCGGGCCAGGACGAGCTGCTTGCCGAAGCCGACCACGCGCGCCAGGATCGTGACGACCCCGATCACCACCGCGGCCGCCACGACCCCCTGGCCTGCCCGTTTGATCATCTGGGACGGCGGCCCAGCATGTCGAGGCGGTTCAGCACGGGGTTCCCGGCGATCACCTTGGTGAAGCTGACCTTCTCGGAGGCCGCGGTCAGCCCGGCCACCACGCCGAGCGCCGCCAGCCGAGCGGGACGGCCGAGCGAGGAGGCGGCGGCGACGCCGAGCAGCGCGCCGAGGGCGTTCGCGCCCGCGTCGCCGAGCATGGCGCGCTCGCCGAGGTCCTCGGGAAGCAGGGCGATGCCCGCGCCGAGCGGCACGGCGGCCAGCGCGGCACCCGCCGGGGCGTCCTTGGCCAGCGACGCCGCGACCAGCGGGCCTCCGGCCAGCAGCCCCACCTTGATGGCGCGGCCGGGGCGCAGGTCGAACAGGTTGGCGAGGTTGGCGGCCCCGGCGATGAGCGCGCCGTCGATCAGCGTGTCGGCGAGCCGCGCCCCCGCCCCCTTGGGAGCACGCGGCAGCAGGGCGGCGGCGGCGAGGCCGGCGGCGCCGATGCCGAGGATCTTCACCGCCCCGCTGGTCACCTCCCCCCGGGCCAGCGCGGTCAGGTGCCCCTTGAAGCCCTTGGACGCGCCCGACCCGCGCAGGTCGTCGTAGGCGCCGAGCCCCCCGGCGCCCGCCCCGGCGAGGACGGCGGCGGCGCGGACCCGCCCGGGCAGGCCCGGGACCAGGGCGGCCGCGGCCCCCGCGCCCGCCACGAACGCCGGGCCTTCGAGCAGCGTGATCGGCTCGCCGCGGTGGTTGGTGCGCGTCCAGGTCTTCTCGTCGCCGATCGGCGGGCGGCGGGTGAACGCGGTGTAGGCGGCGCGGGCGGCGACGGCGCCGAGGGCGGCACCGGCCAGGGCACCGAGCCAGGAGCGTTGGGCCACAGCGGATCCCTCTTCGTCAGGAGCACCCGGCGCGCGCCGGGACGCGTGGTCGTCAGGGCAGATCAGCCGCCCGCGCCCTCCGAGGAGGTGGGCGTGGGGGTCAGGGGGGCCGCTGGGGACGGGTCGGCCGCCACGGCGTCCGAACCCAGGCCGTACTGCCCGGCGTCCCCGGCCACCTGCTCCCGCAGAGCGTAGACCACCGCGGCCCGGCCGAAGGCCATATCGGCGTTGTCGACCGTGGAGACCTTCCCGGAGGCGTCCCCGTCCGCGCGCACGGCGGCCACGACGCCGGCGGCCGTGGAGACCGGGACCACCCCGGCCACGACCACGCCCTCGCTCGCCTGGTCCAGCCCGGTGGCCAGGGCGACGATGGCGGCGGTCTGCGCTTCGGCGTCCTTGCCCTCGTACGGGGCGGCGGGCGCCATGACCAGCGCGAGCGTGGCCCGCTTGCCCGGGTCGCCGTCCAGCGCAAGCATGCCGCCCTTCTCGAAGCCGTCGAGCACGCTCGTGGCCGTGGGGTCGTCCTTGCCCGCCAGCGTCTTGTCCGACGTCACGACGGCGCTCGCCAGCACCGCCGCGGCCTTGTCGTAGGGGGTGGCGTCGGCGGAGAACGTCAGCGGGGTGGGACTGGCCGTGACGAGCTGGTCGACGGCGGGCGACGGGTCGGCGGTGAGGTACTTCTCGGTGATCGTGACCCGGCCGCTGACCACGGCGCCGGCCGCGGTGAGCACCTGCTGGACCGGCTCGCGCAGCTTGGAGTCGGCGCCCGGGGCCTCGACGATCACGACGCGCTCGCCGGCGAGCGTGCCCTGCACGAGCTGGGGCAGCCGCTCGGCGATGAAGGCGTCGCTGGCGCCGCCGCGCGTCTGCGCCTGGGCGATCTGGTCGTACAGCTCGGCGTTGGTGCCGCGGAGCTGCGCGGTGACCTTCTCCGTCGAGGCGACGAGCGGCGCGTTCAGCACGGTGCTGCCCAGCACGATGCCGATGGCCAGCGCGAGGAAGATCGCGACGATGGAGACGATGTGATAGCGGAAATCGATCACGAGAAGAGCCCGACCAACCAGAAGACGAAACCGTTCCAGGCGTCACGAAGCCCGTTCAGCCAGACCTTGCCCATCGGAGAGAACCACAGCACCACGCTCATGGTGACGACGGCGGTGGCCACCAGCAGCAGCAGCGAGCCGATCGAGATGCGGCTGCGGTAGAGCCTGCTGACGCCCTTGGCCTCCACCAGCTTGCCCCCGACGCGCAACCGGGTGAGAAAAGTGCTGGCCATGCCGGACCGGCCCTTGTCCAGGAACTCGATCAGGGTACCGTGCGTGCCGACCGCGACGATCAGGCTGGCGCCCTTGTCGTCGGCGAGGAGCATCGCGATGTCCTCGCTCGTGCCGGTCGCGGGGAAGACGACGGCCTGCTGGCCGAGCTGCTGCACCCGCTCCAGCCCGGGCGCGCGCCCGTCGCGGTAGGCGTGCACGACCAGCTCGGCGCCGCAGCACAGCGCGCGCTCGGACACCGAGTCGAAGTCGCCCACGATGAGGTCGGGCAGGTAGCCGGCCTCGATCAGGGCGTCGGCCCCGCCGTCCACACCGATCAGGACGGGGCGGTACTCGCGGATGTAGGGGCGGAGGGTGGCGATGTCCTCCTTGTAGTGGTACCCGCGCACCACGACCAGGACGTGACGGCCCTCCATGGTGGTGCGGATGTCGGGGACGCCCACGCCGTCGATGAGAAGGTCCCGCTCGCGGCGGATGTACTCCATGGTGTTCATGGCGAAGTCTTCGATCTGGATCGACAGGCCCGCCCGCGCCTCGGTCATCGCCGCGCTCACGCTCTCGGCGGTGACCGGCTCGCCCTTGCCGACGAGCTCGTCCTCCAGGTAGACCTCGCCCTCATGGACACGCACGACGTCGCCGTCGCGCACCCGGTCGAACAGGTCGGGCGTGGCGTTGTCGATCAGCGCGACCCCGGCGTTGAGCAGGATCTGCGGTCCGAGGTTCGGATAGCGCCCGCTGATGCTGGCGGCGACGTTCACCACCACCGAAGCTCCGCACGCGACAAGAGCCTCCGCGCTCACCCGGTCGACGTCGACGTGATCGACAATCGCGATCTCCCCGGGCCGCAGACGCTTGGTCAGTGTCTTGGTCCGCCGATCGATCCTCGCCACTGCCGTCACCCCGGGAAGGTCTGACGCCTTCCTGCGGCGGAGGCCCTGAACCCTCAAGGTCGGCACCTTCATCACGAACCATCCTGCCAGAGCTTGAGACCAAGATGGGCTCGCTTCACGGCGTGTCAGATTTGTCACTGCCCCCGAATCGCGGACATCCGCCCCGCGATCACCCGATCTCCCTGCCCGCGGTGAGTCATCGCATACCCGGCGAAACGGGCGGGTCCGGCCGTCTTCGTCAGTCCGCCACCTTGTCGGCGGCGGCGATCGACAGCAGTTCCTCGGCGTGCGCGCGACCCAGCTCGGAGTCCTCCAGGCCGGCCAGCATGCGCGACAGCTCGCGCGCGCGGGCCTCGTGGTCCAGCGCCGTCACGCCGCTGCGCACGACACGGCCGTCCCCGGCCTTCTCGACGACCAGATGCTGGTCGGCGAACGCCGCGACCTGCGGAAGGTGGGTCACCACGATCACCTGAGCCGTGCGGGCCAGGCGGGCCAGGCGGCGGCCGATCTCTACGGCCGCCTTGCCGCCCACCCCGGCGTCGACCTCGTCGAACACGAAGGTCGGCACCGGATCGGCGCCGGCGAACACGACCTCGATGGCCAGCATCACCCGGCTGAGCTCACCGCCGGAGGCCCCCTTGTTGAGCGGCAGCGCAGGAGCCCCCGGATGGGACATCATGCGCAGCTCGATCTCGTCGGCGCCCTCGGTGCCGAACTGGCCGCTCGGCGTGACCACCACGACCACACGGGCGTGCGGCATGGCGAGCGCGGCCAGCTCGGCGGTGACGGCCGCGCCGAAGCGCTCGGCCGCCGCGGTGCGGATGCGGGTCAGGTCGCCCGCCAGCTCAGTAAGGCGGGCGGTGAGCTCCTCGCGCTCGCGGGTGAGCTCGGCGATGCGGTCGTCGTCGCCCTCCAGCTCGGAGACCCGGGCGGCGGCGTTCGCGGCCCACGCCAGGACGGCGGCGGTGTCCTCGCCGTACTTCCGCAGCAGGCCCGTCAGCAGCGCGCGGCGCTCCTGCACGGCCGCCAGCCTGGCCGGGTCGGCGTCGACCGATTCGGCGTAGGCGGCGAGCTCGGTGGCGACGTCCGAGACCAGATAGCCGGCCTCGGCCAGCCGGTCGCCGATACCCGCCAGCGCGGTGTCGAACCCGCGCACGGCCTCCACCGCCGCGCGGGCGTGCCCGAGCAGCGAGATGGCGTCCTGGGCGCCCTGGGTGCTCGCCATGGGGTCGCCGAGCAGGGCGGTGTGGGCGGTGACGGCCGCGCTCTTCAGCGAGTCGGCGTGCGCCAGCCGCTCTTCCTCCTGCTTGAACTCGACCTCCTCGCCGGCCTTGGGATCGACCTTCTCGATCTCCTCCAGGCCGAAGCGCAGCCGGTCGGCCTCCTGCTCGCGCTCGCGGGCGCGGGTGGTCAGCTCGTCGAGGACCCCAGTGACGTCTTTGTGCCGTTTGTACGCCTGGGTGTAGGCACGCAGCGGCTTGACCAGCTCCTCGCCCGCGTAGCGGTCCAGGGCCGCGCGCTGGCGGCCCGGCTGGAGCAGCCGCTGCTGGTCCATCTGGCCGTGGACGGCCACGAGATCCTCGGCGAGGTAGGTCAGCGTGCCGACCGGCACCGAACGGCCGCCCAGCCACGCCCGCGAACGGCCCTCCGTCGAGACCGTACGCGCGATGATCAGCTCGCCGTCCTCGACCGTGCCGCCCAGGTCCTCGACCTGCTGGGCCACCCGGCCGCCGGACTCGACGACCAGCGTGCCCTCCACCGACGCGCGGTCGGCGCCCGGCCGGACGCGCGCCGGATCGGCCCTGCCGCCGAACAGCAGCCCGAGCCCGGTCACGACCATCGTCTTTCCCGCGCCCGTCTCGCCCGTGACGACGGTGAGACCCGACGAGAGCTTCAGGACAGCCTCATCGATCACGCCGAGCCCTTTGATCCGGACCTCATCGACCCGTGGCCGCACTGGGTCCCTCCCGCCGTATCGCCGCGCCGCCTCCCGATCGGGCACCTCGCCGGACCGTGTCGGGCATGGCTCGGTCACCTCTCCGTGCGGAGCCGATCCTACGCGGAAATCGCCAAGGTTTTCGATGACTACCCCCGCACATGGGCGCGACCAGGGCGTAAACCCCACACGGACCGGGAGCCGGGCTCGCGCGTCCTGGAGTGTCGCGGCGCCGCCCGGGTACTACGGGCGGACCCGGCCCCGCCAGCCCTGTACGGGCAGGTCGAACTTGGCCACCAGCCTGTCGGTGAACGGCGCCCCGGTGGTGTCCACGTCGTGCAGCCGCGCCAGCCGGACGGGCAGCCCGGCCCGCCGCACCTCCACCCGCACGCCCGGCGGCAGGTCGAACCGGCGGCGGCCGTCGCACCACAACACCGCGCCCGTCGTCCCCGGAAGGATCTCCAGCGCGATGACCGAATTGGGCGAGACCACCAGCGGGCGGGCGAACAGGGCATGGGCGCTGTTGGGCACCAGCAGCAGGGCCTCGACCTCCGGCCAGACCACCGGGCCTCCGGCCGAGAAGGCATAGGCCGTCGAACCCGTGGGAGTGGCGCATATCACCCCGTCGCAGCCCCAGCGCGACAACGGGTGTCCGTCGATCTCGGCCACCACCTCCAGCATGCGGTCGCGCTTCTCGACGCTCGCCTCGTTCAGCGCCCACGTCGAGGCCAGCACCTCGCCGTTGGCCCGGACGTTGACCTCGACGGTCATCCGCTCCTCGACCGTGTAGCGGCGCGCCACGACGCGGTCCACCGCCTCGGCGAGGTCGGCCATCTCGGCTTCGGCCAGGAATCCGACGTGGCCGAGGTTGACGCCCAGCAGAGGCGTACCGGCGGGGCGGGCCAGCTCGGCCGCACGCAGCAGGGTTCCGTCCCCGCCCAGCACCATCAGCACCTCGGCGTCCTCGGCCGCCGTGGGACGCGCGGGCACGACGTCCACCCCGGGGGCGGCGATCTCCTCGGCCTCCGGCTCCATGACGCGGACCGTGAAGCCCGCCTCCAGGAAGCGCTGGATCACCCGCCGCGCGCTCTCGACCGCCGGCTCGCGCCCGGTGTGGGCCGTGATCAGCACCGTACGCTTGACGGCATCCATGCTCGACTCCGCTCGTCCGGCGGGCACTCCGCGCACTACTGGGGACCTTCCGCGACGGCGCGCTCGATCTCGGCGTCGAGATCGGCCACCGGCGCGGGCCCGGGACCTCTCCCGAGCCAGATGAGGTACTCGACGTTGCCCGACGGACCGGGCAGCGGGCTGGCCGTCACGCCGCGCACCTCAAGGGACAGCGTGGACGCCGCCGCCGCGACATCGCGCACGGCGCCCGCCCGCAGCACCGGATCGCGCACGACACCACCCGCCCCCACACGTTCTTTGCCCACCTCGAACTGCGGCTTCACCAGCATGACGAAGTCGGCCTCGGGCGCCGCGCAGGCGGCCAGGGCCGGCAGCACCAGGCGCAGCGAGATGAACGACAAATCGCCTACCACCAGGGACGGCGCCTCGCCCACCATCTCGGGCGTGAGATCGCGGACGTTGACCCGCTCCATCACCGTGACGCGATCGTCCGTGCGCAGCGACCATGCGAGCTGACCGTACCCGACGTCGACCGCCAGCACGTGCGCCACGCCCGAACGGAGCAGCACGTCCGTGAAACCACCGGTCGAGGCGCCCGCGTCCAGGCAGCGGCGGCCGACAACGGCCAGCCCCGCCGGGCCGAACACCTCCAGGGCGCCGAGCAGCTTGTGGGCGCCCCGCGAAACGTAGTCGGCGCCCTGCGCCGCCTCGGCCACCACGATCGCCGAGGCGGTGTCGACCTGTGTGGCGGGCTTGGCCGCCGTACGGCCGCCCACGGTCACCCGGCCCCCGGTGATCAGATCGGCGGCGTGCTCGCGGGAACGGGCCAGGCCCCGGCGTACGAGCTCGCTGTCCAGCCGGGTGCGACGGCTCACCGCGCACGCCCGTGCCGCCACGCGGCCCTGTGGTTCATGTGGTTCATGTCGTACATGGTGGGACCGGCCGGTGCCGCCGCCCTCACTGATGCCCGTTCCCGTTCCCAGGTACGGCGGACGCCTCGTCCACCGAGGCCAGGATCGCCTCCAGCCCCCCGAGCACTTCCTCGAACACCGCGACGTGCTCCCCCACGGGAAGATCGCCGAGGGCGCCCAGCCTGGTCAGGGCGGCCGCCACCCGCGCCTCGCCGCTGCCCGTCCGGGACTCGCCGGTCTCCGTCATCCGTCTTTCCACCCACCCGCATCATCGTCCCACCGCCCGGCACCGCGCCCTGCCGCCGTCCTCGCGGCCCGCGGGCGCGGGCGCCGCGCCCGCGCCCTGTCACGCGAACCCCGGGCAAATCCCACTGCCGGACACCCTCCATTCCCGGTGTCGCTCTTGGTCGCGGCGCGGATTCCGGTCCATGATGGTGTGCTCAACTCGCAGGCGGACGACCGCCTGTGTCACCGCCGTCAGACCCTGACCGTATCGGAAGCCACGACTCGTGCGATGCACTTCTCTTCCCAGGCCGCTCCCGCGAGCCGAATTTCGCGTAGTACTCAAGTGAAACGCTACCTTCCGTAGGTCAGGAGCTTCGGCGCATGAGAAGGGGTAGGACGCATGGCGACCGTCGATGAGTGCCGGGCGGCGCTGGACAAGCTCACCGAGCAGTTCGGCGAGCTGGACGACGAGACCCGTACCAAGCACGTCGTCAACAGGAGTCTGAGCTGCCGCATCACCGACCTGGACGTGACCTTCTACGGCAGGATCCACCAGGACGGGCTCGAACCGTTCACCGACGTGCCCCCGCCGGACGGGCGGCCCGCCGAGGTGCGCATCCGCATCTCCAGCGACGACCTGCTCTCGCTGGTGAACGGCGAGCTCGACATGGGGCGGGCCCTGTTCGGGGGACGCGTGAAGATCGACGCCAGCCTCGGCGACCTCCTCCGCCTCCGAAAACTCCTCTAACCCCCGGGGACTGAACCCCGTTGACGCCCCGGGCCCTCTTGTCGGCCGGCTAGAGGTCCAGGGCCTCGACAACCTGTTTGAGACCGTCCTCCTCCACTGGCCCGCCGGTCGCGCGGGCCCAGGCGGCGGCACACGCCGCACGAAGGCCGTCCACCGGATCACCCACCCCTGTCAGCCGCAGGCGATCTCCCTCCCAACCGGCCGTCCAGCCCGCGCGGGTCCACGCGTCCCCCTCCTGGGCGACCGGCGCGGGCGGTAGGTGGAGGGCGGACAGGTCGGCCGCGATGTGCGTGGGGCGGTGCTCGGGCGGTGCCGTCAGCAGGTCCATCGGACCGGTCACGCCCGTCAGCACGAGCAGGCTGTCGACGCCCGCGCGCGTGGCGGCCTCGATGTCGGTGTCCAGCCGGTCCCCCACGATCAACGGGCGCTCCGCGCCGGTACGCAGCATCGACTCCCGATGCAGGGGCGGCTCGGGCTTGCCCGCCACCACGGGCGCGACGCCGGTCGCGGTGGCGATCACACGGGTCATCGCCCCGTTGCCCGGCAGCACCCCCCGGTTGGTGGGCATGGTCGTGTCCGCGTTGGCCGCGACGAACCACGCCCCCTGCCGTACGGCCAGCGTGCCCTCACAGAGCAGACCATAGGAAAGATCGGGTGAGATGCCCTGGGCGACCGCCACCGGCTCCTCGGCGGCCGTCGTCACCGGGCGAAGCCCCCGCGCCCGTACGGCCGAGCGCAGCCCCATCCCCCCGACCACCAGCACCGGCGAGCCCGGGGGCACCCGCTCCGCGATCAGCCGCGCGGCCGCCTGCGCCGAGGTCACCACGTCGTCGGGGGTGGCGGGCGCGCCCAGATGAGCCAGGTGTTCGGCGATGGCGGCCGGAGTGCGCGAGGCGTTGTTGGTGACATAGGCCAACCGCACCCCGGCGTCACGAGCCTGGACGAGCGCCTCCGGCGCACCCGGCACAGCCTGTCGTCCCAGATACACGACCCCGTCGAGATCGAGCAACAGGGTGTCGTAAGAGTCGATCAACACGGAGTCCATGCCCCTACTATGTCCGATCCAAGAATCCCCAAGACCCACTCCCCACTGAACCGATCCCCGGCCTCCGCCCCCCACCGCCCCCCTCCGGCTACGGCACCGCGCCGCAGACGTGTCAGGTCTCTCTCGCTCGGAGGGTGGCCCTTACCTGTTTGAGGGCCGACACGTAGTCGCGGGAATCAGGGCGCATGGCCACCGCGATGGCCAGGGGTTCCTGTGCCGCCTCCATGTCGCCGGTGCGCCACAAAGCCATGCCCAGGCCGAAGTACGCGTAGTCCTCGGTGGGGTTGGCCGAGACGATCCAGCGGAAACTGTCGGCGGCGTCTTCGTAGCGCCGCGAATTGAATTGCGCCCGGGCGAGCGCCTCCCTGATGCTGCGGGAATCGGGCTCGGCATCGGCCGCCCGGGCCAGGATGGCCGCCGCCGCGGCCGGGCTGCCGTCCTTCAACAGCTTTACTCCGCGCTGAAACCACTCGTAGACATCACCCGCAGGAGCACTCGGCTCGTAGTCGGGGGATTCAGGCTGGCCTCGTCCCTGCGTCATTTCCTCGAAGCCTCCTTCAGGTGACCTGTGATTCCGGCTTTCCGACGAGCCGGTCAACGCAACGATGTCGGGGCTGTCTCTGAGTGGCCGAGGGCCTTATGGCACCATGCCCGGTATGGCGATTCCTGAACTGCCGTCACCGGACGGACTGGTACTACGCCCATTTCGCGGCGTGCGATTCGCCGTCGACGATTTGGCCGCAGTCACCTCCCCACCGTACGACCTCATCCCGCGGGAAGACGTGCAGCCCCTTCTTGACGTCCACTCCAACAATGTCGTGCGGCTGATCCTTCCCGGCACCGACCAGCGGCGTTACGGCGAGGCCCGCGACACCTTGCACGCGTGGCTGGAATCCGGCGTCCTGGCCGCGGACGACCTCCCCGCCCTCTACGTGTACGAACAGAGCGCCCCCGGTCTCGTGGTGCGGGGCCTCATCGGCGACCTCGCCCTCTCGGCCCCGGAGGACGGCATCGTCCTCCCGCACGAGAACGTCATGCCCGGCACGGTCGCGGACCGGCTCGCGCTCATGCGGACGACCGAGAGCAATCTCGAACCCATCTTCCTCCTCTACGACGGCAAGGGCGCCCTCGCGCCGCTCATCGACGACGTGGCCTCCACCCGGCCGCCTCTGGTCGACGTCCGCACCGACGACGACATCGTCCATCGCCTGTGGGCCCTGACCGACCCGGCCGAACTGGACACCGTGGCGGCCGGGCTGCACGACCACCAGGCTCTGATCGCCGACGGCCACCATCGGTACGCCACATACCTGGCGCTCCAGCGCGAGTACCACGCCGAAGGGCGCGGTCCCGGGCCCTGGGACTACGGCCTCGCGCTTCTGGTCGACTCGACGGCCTACCCCCCGCACCTCAAGGCCATCCACCGCGTCATCCCCGGGCTTCCCCTGGCCGAGGCGGCGGCGCGCGCCAAGGGGGCCTGGCAGGTGCACGAGCACGCCCACGTGGAGGACGCCCTCGCCGCACTCGCCGCGGCCCAGGGACCGGCCTTCGTCCTGGCGGGCAACGGTCCGAGCCATCTGCTCACCGACCCGGACCCGGTCCAGATCGACCACGCGATGCCGGGGTCGCGGACGGCCCGATGGAAGTCGCTCACCACCTCGATCTTGTCGGAGTTCCTCCTGCCGAAGGTCTGGGGACTGCGCGACGACGAGCGGACCGTGCGCATCGTCCACCACGACCCCCTGCTCGCCGTCCGGATGGCTCGCCGCGAGTCGGGCACCGCCGTGATCGTGCCGTCCCTGTCCGTGGAGGACGTGTACGCCATCGCGGCGGGGGGCGAACGCGTACCGCGGAAGTCCACCTCGTTCGGCCCCAAGCCCCGCACCGGGTTGATCCTCCGCACCTTCGCCACCGGCTGACGGCCGGTTCGGCGACCGGCCCGCACGCTCTCCCATGCCGCCACGGGCTTCCTCTACGGAGCAGCCGTGGCGGCGTGTGGGAAGACGGCCTCTGAAGCGTGAGCGTCTCTGATTGGCTTAGCGATCCTGTGCGTTACACAGAATCAAGGCACAACGAGCTGCCCGGTATTCACCGATCGTCTTCGCGCCCTGGTGCCGGCAACCGAAGCCGCCGGCCCGTCGAGCACGCCCCTCCGGACGCCGACCGGCCAGGCGTGCACAGCCCGACCGGGGAGGGTGCCCGACGTCGCCTGGGCGCCGGCGTGCCGGTAACGGCATGCCACGACATGACTACGATTCGCTAATCGAATCAGAAAGCCTTCGTACTCGGTGCACCTCGACCTCGTAGGTGCTCGACCCACCCTCGGGCTGGTTCCAGAACCGGTGGTGGAGGGCTCCCTCGACGCTGACCACGTCGTCCACGCCGAACTGCGTCACGACGGCCGCCACCTCGGATCCGAAGGCCACGCAGGCGATGCCGTCGGACTTCTTGTTGCTGGGATGACCGGGCGGACGCCGGACGGCGAGACCCCAGCTCGTCACCCGGTCGCCGCTGGGCAGTTCCTTGCAGACGGGCGCCCTGGACACGCGCCCGACCAGCATGACCTCGTTGCGGTGCACCACGTGCTCTTCCATCGGATCCCCCTCGATCACTCGAATCGCTCGATCGGGGCCCATTCTTGGGGTCGGGGACGGCGGAATGAGGGCCGAGCGTCATTCTGTGGATAACTTCGCGCGCGCCAGACACGGCCCCCGCGCCGGCCGAGGTCGAAGGAAGCGGCGGCGAGACCGGCAGCGCACCGATCCGGGCACTGCCATGACGGATATACCGATTAGCGCTCTCGGGTATGACGCGGATAGGCGGCTACGAAAAGGCCCGTTATTTCCCCCAGGCGGCGGGCAAGCGGGGCGAACCAGGGTCACATCGCGTCCCGGATGTGCCCTACGCTCGTCAGCGAACCCGCACCGACCCGCCGGCCTGCAAGGGAGTGATCTGTGGACAACGTGACACCGCTCGGCGGTGACGTCTACGAGATCGACACGCGGATGGCGGGATACGCCGGGATCACGGCCGGCTACCTGATCCTCGGCGACCGCCCCTGCCTGGTGGAGACGGGAACCTCCACATCGGCGCCGGTGGTCCGCGACGCCCTCACTTCTCTCGGTGTGGGCCCGGACGATCTCGCCACGGTCGTGGTCACCCACATCCACCTGGACCACGCCGGAGGCGTCGGCGACATCGCCGGGTACTACCCGTCCGCCGAGATCGTCGTCCACGAGAAGGGAGCGCGGCACCTGACGGACCCGTCACGTCTCATGGCCAGCGCCCGCATGGTGTGGGGCGACCAGGTGGACAGGCTCTTCGGCTCGCTCGCCCCGACCGACGCCACACGCATCAGGACCCTCGGCGACACCGGCTCCATCGACCTCGGCGGCGGCCGCGTCCTGGGGGGCCACTACTCCCCGGGCCACGCCAAGCACCATGTGGGCCTGCTCGACTCCGCCACCGGCGACCTCTACGTCGGCGACGCGGCGGGCGTCTACCTTCCCGAGACCGGCGACCTGCGCCCCGCCACCCCGCCGCCCGACTTCGACCTCGAGACCGCGCTCCGCTCCGTCGCGCTGTTCGGCGATCTGCGCCCCCAGCGGCTGCTGTTCAGCCATTACGGACCGGTGACCGACGTCGCCGCCACGTTGGAGCGGTCGGCCGAGGAACTGCACATATGGGTGGATCTGACCAAGCAGGCGCACACGGCGGGCATGGACCTCGATCACGCGGTCGCGATGGTCTGGGACAGGACGCGCGAACGCTATGCCGCCCTGACCTCAGGCGATGAGGAGACGGCGGAGCATTTCGAGTTGCTCAGCGGCGCGCCCTCGAATGTGGCGGGCATCATGCACTGGCTCGATCTCGCCAAGCCGGAGTCCACCTGAGCCCGTCCAGCCCGGCCACCGCTTAAACGCGGAGGCCGGGCTCGAATTTCCATGAGCATGCATAGGAACGATGCGGGGTGGGAACCATGTCTGGCGGGCGCCGCGCGCCTTCACGCTAGGCGGCGCCCACCAACTCCCCCTCGCGCGCCTAGGCCTTGCGCTTGTCGGACTTGTCCGGCTTCTCCATGGGTTCGTCATGGTCATCGAGGTCGTCGCCCGAGTGTGCGGCGTTCACGTCGCCGAAGTCGGGCTCGATGAACGCCGGAGCCATCCCCGGCTCCAGCCGCACGCGCCCGCCGGTGGGCCCCAAGATGTCACCCTCGATGTCGTCGTCCTCGTCATCGACGTCCTCGGCGACGGCCGCGCCCTCGGACGAGGCTCCGGCGGCAGCGGGTTCTTCCCCGGGCGCTCCGCGCTCGGCGACAGGCTCCCGCGTCGCCGCGGCGGTGGCGTTCGCGTTCTCGTCGATGTCCTCGGCGTCGTCATCGGCGGCGTCTTCGACCAGGATCGCCCCGCCGGCACGGTCGTCCTCATCGTCATCGAGGTCGTCATCGGCGTCGATGACGTCGTCCAGGTCCTCCCCGGCCTCGTCGTCGACATCGCCTTCCGCGTCGTCGAAGTCATCGAACGACTCGTCGTCCTCGAGTTCCTCGACGTCCTCGATCACCGCGCCGGTCAGCTCCGCGTAGCGCTCGGCGGCGTCCGTCTCACCGTCCTCGTCGAACGCCATCGCGCGCTCGAACCAGTCGGTGGCGGCCTCCACGTGACCCGCCTGCGCGAGCGCGTCCGCGTAGGCGAACGTCAGGCGCGCCGACCACGGGCGAGGCTCCTGGACACGCAGCTCCGGCAGGCGCTGCAGCGTGATCACGGCGGCGTCGTGCTGCCCGAGGTCACGCCGGGCCCCGGACTCGACGATCGCGAGCTCGATGCGCCCGGCCCGGTCGAGACGCTCAGCCTCGGGAGAACGCACCAGGTCGAGGGCACGCTCCGGACGGCCGAGGCCGCGCTCGCAGTCGGCCATGATGGGCAGGAACTCGTCTGAGCCGGTCAGCCGACGCGCCGCCCGTAGATCGCTGAGGGCCTCCGCGTACTGGCCGGCGCGGTATGCCGCCAGGCCGACCGCCTCACGCACGACCCCGATGCGGGCCGCGAATCTGCGCGCGACCTTCGCGTGCTCGTAGGCCAGTTCCGGATCATCGTCACCCAACGCGCGCTCCGCGGCCACCAGGTGACTGGCGATCTTGTCCGCGAGGTCGTTCGGGAGAGCGCGCAGCTCGTCCCGGATCTCCTTGTCCAGCTCGTCAGGCGTGATGTCGGGCGCGAGCTCGGGAATGGGGGCCTGCTCCTCCCGCGCCGCACGCGGGGTCTCACGATCGAAGGGCCGGCCACGCTCACGGCCGTACCGCGCACGGGTGCCGCCACCCTCGGCCTGCCCGGGCCCGGCACGGAACTCACCGGAGCCCCGCTCATCCCTGTCCCGGTACCCTGACGACCGCCCGCGATCTCCCTCGAACGTCCGCCCGCCGCGCGGCCCACGGTCGTCCCGAGCCTCACGGCCCTCACGGCTGAACGGACGCGGTCCCGCGCCACGCCGATCGTCCCGCCCGAACGAACGCCCATCGCGATCGTCCCGGCCGTACGGCCGATCGTCACGCCGGTACGGGGGACGCTCGCCGAAGCCGCCCCGGTCGTCACGATCCGGCCGGCCTTCACGGCCTTCACGGTTGAAGGGGGGACGCGATTCCCCGCCCCGGCGATCGTCGCGCTCGAAAGAGCGGCCGCCGCGTCCCGGACGATCATCGCGGTCGAACGAACGAGGACCCCGGTCGCCACGGCCGGAGAAGCGATCTCCTCCACCGCCCTGGCTCCCTCGGTCGAACGAACGGCTCTCACGGCCGTACCGATCGTCTCTGCCCGACGGGCGGCCGCCACCGGCGAAACCACGGTCGTCGCGGCCGTAGCGGCGCTCACCGGAAGCCCCGCGGTCATCGCGGTACGACGGACGGCTGTCACGGTCACCACGTTCATCGCGGTTGTACGGACGCCGACCCTCGCCCTCGCCGCGTCCTTCACGGCTGAACGGGCGCGGGCCCGAGGCGCCTCTGCGGTCGTCTCTCTGGAAGGGCCTGCCGCCGCGCTCACCCCGGTCGGACTGGTAGGGCCTGCCGCCGCGATCATCAGAACGGTGGTAACCACCGCGGTCATCGGAGCGGTTGGGCCGCCCGCCACGGTCGTCACGTTGGGGCCGCCCGTAGCCGTCCCCCTGGCCGCCTTCACGCCGGTCCCCGTAACGCGACTCGGGACGGCCTCCTTCACGATAGGGACGGTCCTCCCGCGAGCCGTACGAACCACGGCCGGAGCCGCGATCACGGTCATCACGGTTATAGGGACGTTCGCCGCCGTAACCACCGCGCTCGCCGCGCTCGGAGGGACGGCCGTCGCGATCAGAGAAACGGCCGGGACGGTCCCCACCGCTGTCTCGGCCGAACCCCCGGCCTCCGCGGCCCTCACGGTCGAACGGCCGATCGCCGCCCCCCTCGCGCTGGAACGGGCGACCTCCCCGAGAGTCACGGTCGCGGGACCCGTAGGAGCCGGCCGGACGCCCCTCGCGGCGCTCACCGTAGCGCGGACCGTCCCCTGGACGTCCTTCCCGGCGCGGTCCACCGCGGTCACGCTCGAACGAGCGGCCGTCCCTGCCTCGCTCGGAGCGGTCGCCACGGAACCCGCCAGAGCGCTCGCCCGAGCGGGATCCGCCGTCGTCGGGACGGCCCGAGTCCTCACGTCCGTTGTCTCTGTTCACTTCTGTCCTTAGTCATTCGCAGACCACGTGCATCATGATCGCGTTCGTCCATCGCGCCGCCGACCGTGTGGAGAGGGGACGGTCCGTCCGGCCGCGAGCCACAGGCCCGTTCGCGCTCTGTCGCTGCTCGCCCTCGGCGCCTTACGCGACGATGGCCACCCGCCCATGGGGTGGCCAGCACCACCAGCCTAGCAAGCCACCCAAGCCCACCGGTCCGCCGCGCAAAGTTCTCTCTACGCGCCTGTCCTTTCCCTGCGGCCCGCCACGTCCCCGAGAACCCCGTCCGCCGCTGAAGGTTCGTGCCACACAGAAACCCGGGCTGCTCCAGGCGGCCGACGACACCCTGAAAACGCAGCCCACGACTCGGTACAGGAGACGAAAGACCCGCATACGAAAGGCGCCTATAACGCAGGAGGGCCACCCGAAGCCTCGGGTGGCCCTCCTACATCAATCAAAAATTGTCCGGCGGTGTCCTACTCTCCCACACCGTCCCCGGTGCAGTACCATCGGCGCTGGAAAGCTTAACTTCCGGGTTCGGAATGTAACCG